>DATFRW010000220.1:0-26329 GCA_035262945.1 Solirubrobacteraceae bacterium | reverse complement strand
TGTAGCTACTCGGCCGACTGACGCAGCAGCGCGCCGGTCGTCTGCTCGAGGATCTTGCGCCAGGCGCGCGTGCGCTCCTTCTCCGCGGAGAAGTGCTTGACCACCTTGCGCACGCGCGTCGCCGAGATCTCGATCCCGTGGCGCCGGCAGACCGCGCGCAGCTCGCCGTAGTCCTCGGCGAGCTTCAGCGTCACCGACTCGAAGCCGTGGCGGGCGATGTCCACCCGGCTCGTGAAGTCCAGGATCGAGGTCTGGAACATGAGCTCGTCGTCGGGCTCGGGCTCGATGAGCACGATGTCGACGCCCGGATAGCGCTGCTCCCACTGGCGCGCCATCTCGTGCAGGCGCTGGTAGGCGAGCAGCTTGAACGCCTGGTAGCCGATCTGCGGGAAGCCCATGTCGCTGACGTGGCGCGTGCGGCTGCCCAGCAGCCCCGGCACCGTCTTGGTGAGGTCGTTGACGTAGGGCACGAGCGGGTTGACCACGACCACGAGCTTGGCCCCGGCCTCGACCGCGATGTCGAGGTTGGTCGTCGAGACGATCCCGCCGTCGACGAGCTCGCGGTCCTTGACCTTGACCGGCTGGTAGACCATCGGGAGGGCGGTCGACGCGCTGACAGCCGTCGAGATCGGCACGTCGTCCCACTCGTTGGCGCCGAACACGATGCGCTCGCAGGTGTCGAGGTCGGTCGCGACGATGTAGAGCTCGGGATCGAGCAGGCGGAAGTCGTCGGTGCGGTCGGGATCGTTCAGCACCGCGCGCAGGTACCGCTCGATACCGGCGCCGGAGTACATGCCGCTCGGTAGGACCTCGGCGAGGCCGAGCACGATGTCCATCGCCGAGATCGCCCCGATCTGCCCGGCGAGCTCGCGCCCGAGCTTGGCGAGCTTCCACGGGAGCATGACCCCGCGCCGGGCGAACTCCATGACGTTCGGCCGCAGCAGGGTGCCGACGTCGATGTCGCGGAACGGCGTCGGCACCTGGCGGTTGACGACGCGCATCATCTCCTCCGGCGTGATGCCGTTGGCCGTCATCGCGGCGATGAACGCGCCGGCGCTCGTGCCGACGTACACGTCGAATTGGTTGACGGTCCGATTGACCGAAAGGAGGTCCAGCGCGCGCAGCGCGCCGATCTCGTAGACCCCGCCGGTGAAGCCGCCACCGCCGAGCACGAGCGCGGTCTTGGACCGCTTGCGCCGGCGCTTGCCGGCTGCCGCAGCGGTCCGTCGCTGCTTTCCCTCCTGGAGGTCGACGACCTTCCCCATCTTGGTCGGAGTGTACGGTCGGCGCGACTTCCCGTTACACCGTGTGTTCTACGGTCCCGGTCGCATGCGTTTGCGGTTTCTCGCCCTCGTCCTGCTCGTCCTCGTCGCCGTGCCCGCCCAGGCGCAGGCGATTTCGGCACCCACGCTGCAGGCGAAGCTCGGGAGCGAGATGCGCCGTGCCGGGGCGTTCTCGGGCGCGTACGTCCGCGATCTCGACACCAAGCAGGTGCTGTTCTCGTCGAAGGCGGACGTCGCGCGGCCGCCGGCGTCGGTCGAGAAGCTCTACACCACGTCGACCGCGCTGCTGCGCTACGGCCCGGACGCGACCCTCGAGACCTCGGTTGCAGGGCGCGGGTTCCTCGATCCCGACGGCGTCTGGCGCGGCGACCTCTACCTGCGCGGCGGCGGCGACCCGACGCTCGGCCCCGACGACCTGAAGGCGCTGTCCGACCAGCTCGCGGGGGCCGGGATCCTGCGTGTCGACGGCTCGGTGCTCGGCGACGAGACCCGCTTCGACACCCTGCGCGGCTCGTTCGACACCGGCGGCAGCTACGACTCGGACATCGGCGGCGTCTTGAGCGCCCTGGCGCTCAACCGCGGATTCGCCAAGGACGGCAAGCCCGCCGCCCAGGCCGCGCGCCAGTTCGCCAAGACGCTGCGCCAGAGCGGGATCCGCGTCGACGGGCGCAGCGGCGCCGGCGCGGCGCCGCCGACCGCCGAGCAGCTCGCCACGGTCGAGTCGCCGCCGATGCGCGACCTCATCCGCCTGACAAACGTGCCTTCGGACAACTTCCTCGCCGAGATGCTCGTCAAGGACCTCGGCGCGTCATTTGCGGAGACGGGCACGACGCAAGCGGGCGTCGGGATCGTGCGCGCGCAGCTCGCGACGTTCGGCATCCACCCCGCCGTCGTCGACGGGTCCGGCCTGTCGCGGGCGGACCGCACCACCCCGCGGCAGGTCGTGCGGCTGCTGCAGATCATGCACAACCAAGAAGTGGCAGGCGCGTTCGAGGGCTCGCTGGCCGTCGCGGGACGCACCGGCACGATCCGCAAGCGCATGCGCGGCACCGCAGCCCAGGACCGCTGCCGCGCGAAGACCGGCACGCTCATCGGCGTCAGCTCGCTTGCGGGCATCTGCCAATCGGCCGGCGGCCACACGATCGCCTTCGCGATGCTCATGACGCGGGCGAGCGTGGCACGCGCCCACCGCGTGCAGGACCACATCACCACCGCCATCGCGCGCTACGACGGCTAGTGCGACGGCGCACTGGACCGATGAGTTCGGGCCCGCGCGGGGATCTGTAGTCGTGTGAGACCCGCAGAGCACGCGGCCGCCTACGAGGAGCTGGTCGAGCCCCATCGCGCCGAGCTGCACGCGCATTGCTATCGCATGCTCGGCTCCGTCCACGACGCCGAGGACGCCCTGCAGGACGCGCTGCTGCGCGCCTGGCGCGCGCTGCCGCGCTTCGAGGGCCGCAGCTCGCCGCGCACGTGGCTGTACCGCATCGCGACGAACTCGTCCCTGCGGCTCATCGAGCGCCGCTCCAAGCGCGTGCTGCCGATCGACTACGGCCCGGCCTCCACGGGCGACGAGCACTGGGGCGAGCCGCTGGTGGAATCGGTGTGGATCGAGCCGTACCCGGACGCGCAGCTCGCCGACAGCCACGCGGCGCCCGACGCGCGCTACGAGCAGCGCGAGAGCGTCGAGCTGGCGTTCGTCGCGACCCTGCAGCACCTGCCTGCGCGCCAGCGCGCGGCGCTCATCCTGCGCGAGGTCTTGGGCTTCTCGGCTCAGGAGGTCGCCGAGGCGCTCGAGACGACCGTGCAGTCGGTCAACAGCGCCCTGCAGCGCGCGCGCAAGACGGTCGACGACCGGCTGCCGAAGCGCAGCCAGCAGGTGACGCTGCGGGCGCTCGGCGACGAGCGCATCCGCGAGATCGTCGAGACCTACGCCGATGCCCTCGAGCGCGGCGACCTCGACGCCGTGCTCGCGCTGCTGACCGAGGACGCCGCCTGGTCCATGCCGCCGATGCCGCACTGGTACCGCGGCCACGCCGCGATCGCGGGCTTCATGCGCCAGGGTCCGCTCAACGTCGGCTGGCGTCACCTGCCGACGCACGCCAACGGGCAGCTCGCCGTCGGCTGCTACGCCTGGAAGGACGAGACCCGCAGCTACCGTGCGCAGGTGCTCGACGTGCTGACGCTGCGCGACCGCGGGATCGCCGAAGTGACGGCCTTCATCGGCGAGGACGTGCTGCCGCGGTTCGGCCTGCCCGCCGAGCTCACGTAGCGACGACCGCGACGACCGCCACCACCGCGGTGAGCGCCGTGGCGACCGACAGGAGCGCCAGCTCGCGCAGCTGCGGCTCCACCGCCGGCTGCTCGTAGGCGCGCCGGCTGTGGCGCCAGATCGCGAACGCGACGATCCCCAGCGCCGCGCTGGCGAACAGCAGGGCGGGAGCATGGCGATGCGCCGAGACGCCGAGGATGATCGCGGCCATCGTGCCGTATGCCAGCGCGGAGCGCTCCCAGGCAAGGCCGGTTCGCTCGCGCGCGACGCCGGGCGGGTCAGGAGACGGCATCGACCACCAGCACCACGACGACGATCACCCCGACGACGACGATGCCGGCCGAGAGCAGCCACGGCGGGACGACGCCGGGCAGCGGCTCGTCGAGGCGCAGCGCGCGCTCGTTGGCCTCCCAGCGCCGGTAGCTGACGAGCGCGAGCACCAGGCCGAGGACGATCGGCGGAAGCGCGACGACCAGCCGCGCGGTGCGCGAATCGAAGTCCAGCAGCTGGCCGGCGGCCAGCCCGCCGCCGATGAGCGCCAGCGCGGTGCGGTTCCAGGCGAGAAACGTGCGCTCGTTGGCCAGCGTGAACCGCGGATCCGGATCGCGGCCGACCGCGCGCAGGTCAGCTCGTCGCGCCATCGAGCAATCCGAGCAGGCCGGGCTCGTCGAGCACGGGGACGCCGAGCGACTCGGCCTTCGTGAGCTTGGACCCGGGGTTCTCGCCGGCCACCAGATAGTCGGTCTTCTTCGAGACGCTCGAGGTCACGCGGCCGCCCGCCGCCACGATCCGCTCGCCGGCCTGCTCGCGGGTGAGGTCGGGGAGCGTGCCGGTGAGCACGAACGTCTTGCCGGCCAGCGGGCCCTCGCCCGGCGGCGGCCCCTCGAGCTCCATCACGACGCCCTGGCCGCGCAGGTCCGCGATGAGCTCGCGCATCTGCTCGTCGGCCAGCTGCTCGGCGATCGTCTCGGCCATCTTGGCCCCGATGCCGGCGGTCTGCTCGATCTGCTCGGGCGTGGCGGCCAGCAGCGCGTCGATCGTGCGGAACTGCTGGGCGAGGTTGCGCCCGGTGATGTAGCCGACCTCCTCCAGGCCGATGGCGTAGAGCACGCGGCCGAACCCGCGGTCCTTCGACGCCTGGACGTTCTCGACGGTGCGCTCGGCGCTGATCTGCCCGAACCCCTCCAGCTCGGTGAGCTGCTCGACGGTGAGGCGGTAGAAGTCGGCCGCGGTCTTGAGCAGGCCCGCCTGCTGGAGCTGCGCGACCTGCTTCTCGCCCAGCCCGTCGACGTCCATCGCGCCCCGCGAGACGAAGTGCTTGAGCAGCTGCCATTGGCGCTCGGGGCACACCCGGTTCGGGCAGCGCGTGAAGACCTCGCCCTCGGTCTTGACCGTCGGCGTGTTGCAGAACGGGCAGCGCTTGGGCGGCCGCGCGACCGGCGGGCGCTTCTTGTTCTCGACGACGTGCGGCGCGGGCGAGAGCACCTGCGGGATGACGTCGCCGGCGCGCAGGACGATGACGTCCTCGCCGGGGCGGATGTCCTTGCGGACGACGTCCTCCTCGTTGTGCAGGGTCGCGAGCTTGACGGTGACGCCGCCGACGTGGACGGGCTCGAGCACGGCGAACGGGTGCAGGTCGCCGTACTTGCCGACGTTCCACTGGACGTCGTGCAGGCGCGTGATCGCGGTGGTCGGCGGGAACTTCCACGCGATCGCCCAGCGCGGATCGCGCCCGACGACCCCGAGCCGGCGCTGCAGCTCGACGTCGTCGACCTTCACGACGACGCCGTCGATCTCGAACTCGAGCTGGCCGCGGCGCTCCTCCCACGCCTTGCAGCGCGCGACCACCTCGTCCTCGGTGGTCAGCCGCGCCACGTCGTCGTTGACGCGGAAGCCGTGCGCCTTGAGCCATTGGAGCGCGTCCCAGTGACTTGAGAACGTGACGCCGTCGGTGGCGCCGACGCCGTAGCACCACATCGACAGCGGCCGCTCGGCAGCGAGCTTGGGATCGAGCTGGCGGATCGTGCCGGCCGCGGAGTTGCGCGGGTTCATGAACGTCGAGAGCCCCGCCTCGGCGCGCCGCTCGTTCAGCGCCGCGAAGTCGGCCAGCGACATGTAGACCTCGCCGCGCACTTCGATGAGCGCGGGGACGTCGTCGGCCTCGATGCGCAGGGGAATCGTGGGGACCGTGCGCAGGTTGTGGGTGACGTCCTCGCCGACCTCGCCGTTGCCGCGGGTGGCGCCGACCTCGAGCACGCCGTCGCGGTAGATCAGCGAGATCGCCAGGCCGTCGATCTTCGGCTCGGCGACGTACTGGAACTGCGGGTCCTCGATGCCCTCGCGCGCGAGGTGGTTGCGAATGCGCGCGATCCACGCGCGCAGCTCCTCCTCGCTGCGCGCGTTGGCCAGCGACAGCATCGGCTGGAGGTGGGTGACCTTCTGGAGCTCGGAGACCGGCTCGCCACCGGTGCGCTGCGTCGGCGAGTCCGGCGTGAGCAGCTCGGGGTGCTCGGCCTCGATCGCGCGCAGCTCGTCGAGCAGCGCGTCGTATTTGTCGTCGGTGATGGTCGGGTCGTCGAGCACGTAGTAGCGATAGCCGTGCTCGTTGAGCTCGTCGCGCAACTGCCCGGCGCGCGCGACGACCGGCTTCGGCGCGGCGCTCACTGCAGCTCGCCGGCGGCCGGTGCCAGCAGCCGGGCCAGGTCGTACTTGGTCAGGGCATCGAGGCCGGTGACGTCGGTGAGGTCGAAGTGGACAGGGGTGACCGCGATCCTGCGGGCGTGGATCGCGGCGAGGTCGGTGCCCGGCTCGTCGTGGAAGCCGGGGTCGGCGCCGTAGATCCAGTAGCGGCGGCCGCCGGTCTCGTCCTCGGCGTCGAGCTTGAGCTCGTCGCGGTAGATGCGCTTGCCCAGGCGGGTGACCTCGACGCCCTCGGGATCGCCGGCCGGGACGTTGATGTTCAGCAGGGTGCCGTCGGGCAGCGGGACGTTGCCGAGCTCGGCGACGACGCGCGCGGTGAACTCGGCGGCCGCCTCGAACGAGAAGATGTTGCCGAGGCGGAAGTCCATCTCGCGGGCGTTGGACTGCTGGGAGACGGCGATGCCCGGGATGCCGAGCACGAGCGCCTCGAGCGCCGCGGCGACGGTGCCCGAGTAGGTGATGTCGTCGCCGAGGTTCGAGCCGTGGTTGATGCCGGAGACGACGATGTCGGGCTCGAAGCCGTCGACCAGGCCGAGCTGCCCGAGCCGCACGCAATCGACGGGCGTCCCGTCCGTCGCGAAGCCGCTCGTGCCGTCGTCGAACGGGACCTCCTGCACCCACAGCGGCCGGCGGGTGGTGATCATGCGCGCGAACGCGGAGCGATTGCCGTCGGGCGCGATGACGGCCAGTTGCACGCCTTCGACCTTCAGAAGCGCCCGGCGCACGGCCTGCAGCCCGTCGGCCTCGATGCCATCGTCGTTGGTGAGCAGGACGCGCACGGCCGTTCATCGTAGCCCGCGCGCTGGCCGTTCCCCCGGCTTCCAGGTGTCAAGCACGCTTGACACACCGCGGACTCGTGTGTCAAGCTTGCTTGACAGTGGAAAACGACGTGAGACTCCTGCGCACCGCGCGCAGCCTCTCGCAGGGAGCGCTCGGGGAGGCGCTCGGCGTCTCGCGCCAGACGATCAACGCCATCGAGACCGGCCGCTATCTCCCCTCCCTACCGCTCGCGATCGGTCTCGCGCGCTTCTTCGACACGACCGTCGAAGAGCTGTTTCACCCCGACGGAGAGGTTCCCGCATGAAGGCCTTCTGCATGTCGACCACCGGCCAGCTCAGCCTCGGCCTGCTGCTCGTCGCGGCGGTCTTCGTCGCCTTCACGATCGGCGGCGACGCCGGCGACGGCGCGGTCAGCGCGGCGATCGTGCTCGCGTTCCTCGTGCTCGTGCTCTTCGGCCGCCGCCGCAGCGACACGCTCGACGTGATGAGCGGCATCGGCGACGAGCGCGGCAAGTTCCTCTACCTGCGCGCGGTCGCGTTCACCGGCACCGTGATGTCGTTCGTGCTGCCGATCTGGTGGCTCGTGACGGTGGCGCAGGGCGATCCGAACAACGTGCTCGCGCTGTGCTGCGCGATCTTCGGCGCGACGTTCATCGGCTCGGTGGTCGTGCTCGCTCGGCGCTCGTAGGCCTCCGAGTGTGCGTAGGATGCGCGCGTGAGGCACCCGGCAAGGATGACCATGCCGCGAGCCGCCGCCGCGAGCATGGCCCTCGTCGTGGCGCTGCTCCTTGGCGCCCCCGCGCGCGCGGCCACGCCCCTGACCATCGGCACGGGCCACAAACCCGGGGTCGCGGTCGACCCTGCGGGCACGGCGTACATCGCGTGGTACGGCCCGGAGAGCACCGTCACCTCCCTGCACTTCTGCCGGCTGCCCCGCGGCGCCTCGGCGTGCGACCTCTCGACGACGATCGCCGCGCCCGGCACGACGCTCAGCCGGCCCTTCGTCACCGTCGACGGCGCCACCGTGCGGGTCGTCACCTACCGCTACGGGCTGACCGGCGCGCGCTTCGACCAGATCTGGCAGTTCACCTCGGCGGACGGCGGTGCGACGTTCGACGGCGGGCACGCGATCGGCGTCGTCCCCTTCGATGAAGCGGTCCGTGGCCCGGGCGACACGCTGTCGGTCGTCACGAGCGCGTTCTTCGAAGGCCTGGTCGTGCAGAACGTCCCGCTCGACGGCAGCAGCGCCGGAGAGAGCCGCGGGGTGCTCTCGAGCGACCACGTGTACAACGGCACGATCGGGCTCGTGAACCCGGCCACGCCGCTGGCCGTGTTCGCCGACGCCTCGGGCAACGCGCAGCTGCGCCGCTTCGCGGGTCCCGGCAGCCTGAACGACCCGTCGGCCTGGATGCCGGCGGCCGACATCGGCTACGCCGACTACCCGCGGCTCGCCGGCGGCCCAGCCGGCCTGTTCCTGCTGTCCGGGACACAGCAGAACGCGCTCACCGTGCGCAAGTACAACGGCACGACCTTCACCGCGGGCACGACGATCGCCGCGCAGGGCGACGACGCCCAGGCCCACCTCACCGAGGACCCCGGGGGACGGCTGCACGCGGTGTACGGCCGCGGCACCGCGACCGGGCTCGAGCTCGACTACGCCACGTCCGACGACGGCGTCCGCTGGCGGTCGGGGCCGCTGCTGGTCCAGCCCGCGACCGCCGGCGTGGGCGCGCCGCGCGTCGCCGCGGCTGCGGATCACGTCGGCGTCGTCGCGTGGGAGACGGCGTCGGACGGGACGTCGCAGATCCGGGTCGCCGCGATCGGGCCGACGGGCGGTGCGTCGCCGCCGGTTCCGGGCAAGTCCGTGGCGGTGGGAGCGACCTCCGGCACCGTGTTCGTCGTGTCGAAGTCCGGCAAGCGCACCCGACTGACCGGCGGAGCGACGATCCCCGTCGGCAGCACGATCGACACGCGGCGCGGCCGGGTCGACCTGACCTCCGCGGCGACCGGCGCGGGCACGACGACGCAGACGGCCGCGTTCTACCAGGGCTCCTTCAAGGTGGCCCAACGGCGGGGCGCAGGCGCGCTGACCACGGACATCGTGCTGCGTAACGCGACGCCGCGGTCGCAGTGCGCGCGCGTTCGGGCCGCCGGCGCCACGAAGAAGAAGGGCCCGCATGGCGTGCTCGGCAGGTTGTGGGGCAACGGCAAGGGACGGTTCCGCACGAAGGGCACCTATAGCTCGGCGACCGTGCGCGGCACGATCTGGCTGACAGAGAACCGCTGCGACGGCACCCTCACCGTCGTCAAGCGCGGCAGGGTGAGCGTGCGCGACCTCAAGCGCCGCAAGACCGTGATCGTCACGGCGGGGCACAGCTATCTCGCGCGGGCTCGGCGCTGACCCGGGCATGGACTACGTCAAAGCGGAGCACGCGTGATGCGAACGGCGATCGGTACGGTCGAACTCGGCTCGACGGGCATGATGATCAGCCGCGTCGGCTACGGCGCGTGGGCGATCGGCGGCGCGGGCTGGTGGCACGCGTGGGGCGACCAGGACGACGAGGAGTCGATCGCGGCGATCCGCCGCGCGGTCGAGCTCGGCATCAACTGGGTCGACACCGCCCCGATCTACGGCCTCGGGCACTCCGAGGAGGTCGTCGGCAGGGCGCTGCAGGGGCTCGACGACCGCCCCTACGTGTTCACCAAGGCCTCGCTGTACGAGAAGGACGGCGCGGTCGCGCACAGCCTCAAGCGCGACTCGCTCCGGCGCGAGGTCGAGGCCAGCCTGGCGAGGCTGCAGCTCGACGCCATCGACGTCTACCAGGTGCACTGGCCCGACCCCGACGAGGACGTCGAAGAGGCGTGGGCAACGTTCGCCGAGCTCAAGGCGGAGGGTCTCGTGCACCACATCGGCGTCTCGAACTTCGACGTCGCCCAGCTGCGCCGCGCGCAGGCCATCGCGCCGGTCGAGACGCTGCAGCCGCCCTACTCCCTCATCGAGCGCGACATCGAGGACGAGATCCTGCCCTTCGCCGAGCGCGAGGACATCGGCGTGGTCATCTACTCGCCGATGGCCTCCGGGCTGCTCAGCGGAGCGATGACCGCCGACCGGATCGCCGCGCTCCCGGACAACGACTGGCGCAAGCACGACCCGCGCTTCCAGGAGCCCGAGCTCTCGGCCCATCTGGCGCTCGTGGACCGGCTGCGGACGGTTGCCGAGCGGCACGGCACGACGCCCGGGGCGGTCGCGGTCGCGTGGACGCTGCACCACCCGGCGGTGGACGGCGCGATCGTCGGCTTCCGCCGCCCCGACCAGGTCGAGCCCCTGCTCGCCGCCGCCGACCTCGAGCTCAGCGACGACGACCTGGCCACCATCGCCGGCGACCTCTAGTCACTCACGCGAGCGGATGCCGCGCGAAGAACGCGGCGAGCGCGTCGGCGACCGCTGCCGGGCGCTCGACATGCAGGAGATGCCTCGCGTCAACGAGGTCGAACGGCTCGGCGTTCGGCAACCACGCAAGCAGGAGCTCTCGGCGCTCCGGGAAGGTCGGCGTCGAGTGCTCGCCGAGCATGAGCATGACGGGCTGCGCGATGCGGCCCGCGTCGTCCTCGGTGAACGACCATTGCTGCAACGCAGGGAGCTCCTGCCCGAAGAAGGACCCGGCCTCGGCGACGGCCAGCTCGAAGCAGTCAGGGAGCCCCGCATCGAGCGCGGGCCGGTACCCGTCGCCGAAGACGCCGCGGAAGAACGTGTCCACCGCGCCCGCGGTATCACCGGCGCGGTAGCGCTCGATCGCGGGCACGATGAACGTGCGCACGAAGTCGGCCTGGAGCTCCGTCGGCGGCACCGGCCGCGCCGCCTCCATCGAGACGACGCTCTGGACCGCCTCCGGGAAGTCGAGCGCCAACTGCAGCGCGACGACAGCGCTCGACGAGTGGCCGACGAGGTGCGCACGCTCGATGCCCACCTGCCCCATGAGCAGCGCACAGTGCCGCGCGTGGTCGGCGATCGTGAGTGGAACCTCGGCGCGGTCGCTCGCACCGTAGCCGGCGCGGTCGTAGGTCAGCAGCTGGTGTGCGTCGGCGAGCGCCGGCTCTTCCAGCAGCGGTCGCGCCCATGACGACGCCACGCCCCAATGGATCAGCACGACCGGTTCGCCCGAGCCCGAGAGCTCGTAGGCGAGCTCGATCCCGTCGACCGTCACATGCTCCGACATGTCGTCGGAGCAAGATTGCCAGATTCCTCTAAGCCCCGCTTGACGGCGCGTTGACCTTGCGGACCTAAGCTCGCATGTATGGCCATGTTCCGCGACCCCAACCGGTGCCCGTCGTGCGGCGAGCGGGTGACGCCGTACGCCGCCGGTTGTGCGCTGTGCGGCGCGGACCTCGACCCCAAGCGGTGGCAGCCGCGGCCGTCGTGGCTGCAGCGGCTCATCCGCCGCGGGGCTCAGTAGGCGACGGACGCCAGGTAGAGACCGTGCGCCGGCGCAGTGTCGCCGGCCTCCACGCGCGGGCGCCCCTCCAGCAGCGCGCGGAACGACTGCGGCGAACGGCGGCCGCCGGCGACCTCGAGCATCGTCCCGACCAGCACGCGGTTCATGTGGCGCATGAACGTGTCGGCGGTGATCCAGAACGCGAGGACGTCGCCGGCGACCTCCCAGCGGGCCTCGAAGACGTCGCGCTCGAACCGGACGTGATCGCTCTGCGTCGGCGTGAACGCGGTGAAGTCGTGGGTGCCGAGCAGCGCGGCGGCGCAGGCCCGCAGCGCGTCGAGGTCGACGCGGTGCCGCCACCACAGCGCGCGGCCGCGCTCGAACGGCGACGGCGCCGCGCGCGCCAGCACGCGGTAGCAGTAGGTGCGCGACATGGCGTCGCGGCGGGCGTCGAAGCCCTCGACGGCCGCGGCGCTGCGCCGCACGACGACGTCGGGGCCGGTCAGCGCGTTCAGCGCGCCCACATCCGCCGGGTCGCCCTCGTATGAGGCCACCTGCCCCCACGCGTGCACGCCGCGGTCGGTGCGGCCGGCGACGGTCAGCGAGACCTCGCGGCGCAGCAGCCTCGCCAGCGCCTGCTCGAGCTCGCCTTGAACCGTCCGCAGGCCCGGCTGCCTTGACCAGCCCGCGAACGCGCCGCCGTCGTATTCGATGTCGAGCCGAGCGGTCGTCAGACCAGCTCGAGGTACACCATTTCAGTGGAGTCCGAGCGGCGCGGACCGAGCTTCAGGATGCGCGTGTAGCCACCGGGCCGCTCCGCGTAGCGCGGGGCGACCTCCTCGAAGAGCTTGTGAACGGCGAACTTGTCCTGCCGCAGCGCGCTCAGCGCCTGACGGCGCGCGTGCAGGTCGCCGCGCTTGGCGAGCGTGATCAGCTGCTCGACCTCGGGCTTGACGGCCTTGGCCTTCGCCTCGGTCGTCTTGATCCGCTCGTGCTCGATGACCTCCTTGCAGAGGTTGGCCAGCAGCGCCTTGCGGTGCGAGGCGCTGCGGCTGAGCTTGTGGCGCGTCTTCTGGTGGCGCATGGGGCCGAGATCCTAGTCCTCGCGCAGGTTCAGCCCGCGCGCGTGGAGGGTCTCGATGACCTCGTCGATCGACTTCTTGCCGAAGTTCGGGATCGCGTTGAGCTCGCCCTCGGACTTCGAGATGAGGTCGCCGACCGTCTGGATGCCCGCGCGCTTGAGGCAGTTGTACGAGCGCACGCCGAGCTCGAGCTCCTCGATGAGGATGTCGTGCATCGGGCCGGCGGGGCCTCCCCCGCCGTTCAGCGCGCCCGCGCCGTCGCCCTCGAGCTGGCCCGCGGGGCCGGCGCGAAGCTCCTCGATGCGGTCGGCGTCGGTGAAGATCGCCAGCTGCGAGATGAGGATCTCCGCGGCCTCGCGCAGCGCGGCCTGCGGGTCGATCGACCCGTCGGTCTCGATGTCGAGCGTGAGCTTGTCGTAGTCGGTGCGCTGGCCGACGCGCGCCTGCTCGACGGCGTAGGCGACGCGCTTGACCGGCGAGAAGATCGAGTCGATCGGGATGACGCCGATCGGCTGGTCGGGCGACTTGTTCTCCTCGGCGGGGCGGTAGCCGCGGCCGCGGCCGATGGTGAGGTACAGCTCGAGCTTGGTCTTCTTCTCGAGCGTGGCGATGTGGACGTCGGGGTTGAGGATCTCGACACCCGCCGGCAGGTCGATGTCCTGCGCGGTGATCTCGCCCGGGCCGGTGACCACGAGCGGCGCCTCGACCTCGGTGGCGTCGCTGTGCATGCGGCACACGATGCCCTTGAGGTTGAGCACGATGTCGGTGACGTCCTCGGTGACGCCCTTGATGGTGGAGAACTCGTGGGCGACGCCCTCGATCCGGACGCTCGTCACGGCAGCGCCGGCCAGCGAGCTGAGCAGCACGCGGCGCAGCGAGTTGCCGAACGTGTAGCCGAATCCGCGGTCCAGTGGCTCGATGGTGAACGAGCCGCGGTTCTCCTCCACCTGTTCGGAGGTGATGCGGGGGATCTGAAAGTCGAGCATCGGAGAGGTCCTGACTGTCTGTCGTTTCAACTGCGCCGCGGCGACGGGGAGAGGGCGCGGCGGCGCGCTTCGGGGGGTCTGGCTTACTTCGAGTACAGCTCGACGATGAGCTGCTCCTGCACCGGTGTCGTGATCTCACGACGATCCGGCTTGCGCAGCACCTTGGCGGTGAGCGCGTCGTGATCGGCCTGCAGCCAGGCGGGAACCTGGGCGGTGAGCTCCGTCGCGTCACGGATGACGGCGTCGGCGCCGGTGCCGGCCTTGACGGCGATCACGTCGCCGTCGCGCACCTGGTAGCTGGGGATGTCCACGCGGCGGCCGTTGATCGTCCAGTGGCCGTGGCGGATGAGCTGGCGGGCCTGGCGGCGCGAGGCGGCGAAGCCGAGACGGACGAGCACGTTGTCAAAGCGGCGCTCGAGCAGCGCGAGGAGGTTCTCGCCGGTAATGCCCTCCTGCCGGGACGCGCGGTCGTAGTAGCGGGCGAACTGCTTCTCGAGCACGCCGTAGTAGCGCTTGGCCTTCTGCTTCTCGCGCAGCTGGACGCGGTACTCGGACTGCTTCTGGCGCCCGCGGCCGTGGTCGCCGGGCGGGTAGGCGCGGCGCTCGACGCCGCACTTGTCGGTCAGGCAGCGCTCGCCCTTCAGGAAGAGCTTCTGCCCCTCCCGACGGCACAGCTTGCACTGGGCTCCTGTGTCTCTTGCCATCTTGCTGCTACCTCAGACGCGGCGCCGCTTGCGAGGGCGGCAGCCGTTGTGGGCCTGCGGGGTGACGTCCTTGACGCCCGTGACCTCCAGGCCGGCGGCCTGGAGCGAGCGAATCGCGGTCTCGCGGCCCGAACCCGGGCCCTTGACGAACACCTCAACCTTCTGCAGGCCCTGCTCGATGCCCTTGCGGGCAGCGGCGTCGGCGGTGACCTGCGCGGCGAAGGGAGTCGACTTGCGCGAGCCCTTGAACCCGGCTCCGCCGGCGGACTCCCAGGCGATCACGTTCCCCTCACGGTCCGTGAGGGAGACGATCGTGTTGTTGAAGCTGGTCTTGATGTGGGCCTGGCCCACAGGGATGTTCTTCTTCGGCCTGCGGCGGCCGGCGCGGGGACGCTTGGGTGCGGGCATTCAGTCCTTACTTACTTCTTGGTGGCCTTCTTCTTGCCCGCGACCTGCATGCGCTTGGGGCCCTTGCGCGTCCGGGCGTTCGTCTTCGTGTTCTGCCCGCGGACCGGGAGCCCGCGGCGGTGGCGCAGACCACGGTAGGAGCCGATCTCCATGAGGCGCTTGATGGCCTGCGAGCGCTCGCGGCGCAGATCGCCCTCGACCGTCAGGTCGCGGTCGATCAGGTCGCGCAGCTTGGTGACCTCGTCGTCGGTGAGGTCGCGGACGTACGTGTCCGGGTCGATCCCGGCCTCTTTGAGCAGCCTGTTCGACATCGAGCGACCGATGCCGTAGATGTAGGTCATGCCGACCTCGACGCGCTTGTTGAGGGGGATGTTGATCCCGGCAATACGTGCCATCTAGCTGCTCACCCCTGGCGCTGCTTGTGACGCGGGTTCTGACAGATCACGAGGACCGCGCCGTTGCGGCGGATGATCTTGCACTTCTCGCACATCGGCTTGACCGACGGTCGTACCTTCATGATCCCTTTCGGCTCGGTGACCCGCGACCCGGCTCTGGCTGCCGTGAAGGCCGCCGCTACCGGTCGCGGATGCGCGCACAGGCAACGGACCCCGTGCGCGAAGGCATTTCACGATAGCAAAGGCCGTGCTGGCGCCCGCGGCTGCCCGAAACCCCCTTACGAGGGCTTGGTCAGCCGCGCCAGCCGCGGCGAGTTGCTGCACTGCCACAGCCCCAGGCCGTCGCCGCTGGTGGACAGGAACAGGTCGGGCTGGTTGCACGTCTTGTCGCCCGAACGCTGCGACACCTGATTGTAGGGCGCCAGCGGGTCGCTCGAAGAGCTCGAACGCGCCGCCAGGATGCGCGTCGCCTTCCCGGAGCTCACGCTGCCGTCGTCCCACAGCGCGACGACGCGGCCCTTGGCGTCGACGCCGACGTTGTCGTAGCGCGTGTACCGACCGCTGCCGCCGATGCTGCGCGGCGAGCCCCATGTGCCCGACGAGGTACGCAACTGCGCCCGCAGGGTCGTGCCACCGCCGCTGGCCAGCGGGAACAGCACGGCGGCGCGGCCGCCGGCGTTCGCCGCGAACTGCACGGCGCCCAGTCCGGGCGTGCCGCCGCTCAGGGCCTGCTGGCCGACGAAGAACCCGCCCGGCTGCGCCGTCGAGGTCTTCACGTGCAGCGGGCCGTTGGGGAGCGTGCCCTCGACCCAGAAGGTCAGCATCCCGCCGTTGCCCAGCACGAAGGTCTCGAGCGTCGTGATCGGCGCGGTCCCGAGCTGTTCCTCGAACGTCCCCGCAAAGGCGCCCGTCCCGTCGCCGCGGGCGACGGCGATCGACAGCGCGGTGGTGCCGGCCGGGACCACGGCCCACGTGGCCGTCGGCCGCCCGTTGCTGTCGACCCCGACCGAGAGGTTCTCGACGGTTGCGTTCGACCGCTGGTTCAGCGTCGCGACCTGCGCGGGCTGACCCGGCCGCAGGGTCGCGGCCTTGACCGTGTTGTCACCGCTGTTCAGCGGGCTCTGGATCCATGCGACCACGCCGTTGCCCTTGGCGTCGATGGTGGTCGCAACGTCGGTCACGATCTGGCCGTCCGTCGGCAGGACGATCGCGCTCCTCGGCAGCGACGTCCGCGCGCCGAGCGCCGCGGCGAGACCGATGCCGCCCGGCTGCTGCGTGTCGAGCGTCCATGCAGCGACCAGCCGGCCGTTCGCGTTGACCGAGAGCTGCGGGAGATCGAAGCCCGGCTGCCCGGCGTTGACGCCGACCGCCGTCCCCTGCGTCGCGTCCGATTTGATCGCGCGCATCTGCGCGGTCATGGTCTGGACCGAGCCGTTGCCGAAGATCTGCACCCCCTGGCCGTTGGGGCCCGCCGCGTAGGTGCCGACCCGGTACGACGTCACCGTGTGGGGCGTCGACCAGCCCGGCGCGGCGGCGTGCGCCGAGGTGGCGAGGACCGCGAGCGCTGCCACGCAGGCAAGTGGGACAGTGCGGCGAACGTGCATCGAGCCAGCTCCCTTCAGGAGACCTTGGTTGGTGTGGGTGCGGGGGCGGCGCGGAACCACTCGTCGCCCTCGATCGAGAAGTTGGGAACGAGCCGGTCGAGCCAGTGCGGGAACCACCAGTTCGCACGGCCGAGCAGCGTCATCACGGCGGGGACGAGCAGGCAGCGCACGAGCGTCGCGTCGACCGCCACCGCGACGCCCATGCCGACGCCGAACTGCTTGACGGTCGGATCGCCGTTGATGACGAAGGCGAAGAAGACGCTGACCATGATCAGCGCGGCCGAGGTGATGACGCGCCCGGTGTTGGCCACCCCGGCGATCACGGCCTGCGTGTTGTCGCCCGTGCGCTCCCAGGCCTCCTTGATGTGCGTCATCAGGAAGACCTCGTAGTCCATCGACAGGCCGAAGAGGATCGCGAACATCATCAGCGGGACGAAGCTGACGATCGGGACCTCGTCGGCGAGCCCGACCAGGCTCACCCCCCACCCCTTCTCGAAGACCGCCGTCACCACCCCGAACGCGGCGCCGATCGAGATGAGGTTCATGAGTCCTGCCGTGAGCGGGATGACCACGGAGCGGAACGCGATCAGCAGCAGCACGAAGCTCAGCGCGACCACGACCGCGATCGTGATCACCAGGCGGCTCGAGATCTCGTCGGCGAGGTCGACGTAGCCGGCGGTCGTCCCACCGACGTCCGCGGTCATGTTCGCGCCCTTCGTGGCCGCCGGGATCGTCTGGTCGCGCAGCGTGCGCACGAGCTGCTCGGTGGCGCGGTCCGACGGGGCGGTCGTTGGCGTGACCGTCAGCACCGCCGCCGTGCCCGAGGAGTTGACGAGCGGCTGCGTGACCGCTCGGACGCCGCTCGTCTTCTGGAGGTCGCTCCGCAGGTCCTCGAGCCGCGGATCGTCCGCCCCCTTCGCCGGCTCCTTGGACAGGTCGACGCTGATCAGCAGCGGGCCGTTCGCGCCGACGCCGAATCCGGCCGTCATCCCGTCGTAGGCCTGGCGGGCGTTGGTGTCCGTGGGCAACGCGCCGTTGTCCTGCTGGCCGAGATAGAGGTCGAAGGTCGGGATGGCGAGCGCGACGAGCACCACGAGCGCGACGAGCATGGACGGCAGCGGCCGGCGGGCCACGATGCGGGCCCACCGCGCCCAGCCGTGCGGATGACCGTCCCCGGCGGCGCGGCGGTGCGGCAGCGCGAGCCGGTCGATCCGGTCGCCGACGATGCCGAGGAGCGCCGGGAGCAGGGTGATCGCCGCCGCCACCGCGACGGCCACGACGATCGCCGACGTGTAGCCGAGCGTCGTGACCAGCGGGATGTTCACGACGGCGAGCGAGAGCAGCGCCACGATGACCGTGGTTCCGGCGAACACGATCGCGCCGCCCGACGTGGCGGCGGCGCGCGCGATCGACTCGTCGGTCGCCATCCCGGCGTGGCGGTGCGCTTGATGGCGCGTGACGATGAACAGCGCGTAGTCGATGCCGACGCCGAGCCCGATCATCGTCGCGAGCGTGGGCGCGACCGTGGGGACCTCCGCGACCTGGCTGATCAGCGTGACGATCGACAGGCCGCTGACCAGCCCGATGATCGCCGTGGCGATCGGCAACCCCATGGCGACGACGGTGCCGAAGGTCAGCAGCAGCACGATGACCGCCATCGAGAGGCCGATCACCTCACTGGAGTGGGTCTCGGGCTTGGAGACCTTCTGCCCCACGTAGCCGCCGAAGCTCACGTCGAGGCCGCCGTCGCGCGCGGGGTCGGCCGCGTCCACGATGCGCTGGGCGTCGTCGGTCGTCAGCTCGCTCGGGCTGGCGCGCAGGTTCAGCGCGATGTAGCCGATCTGCCCGTCCTTGGCGACCTGGTTCTTGCCCTGGCTCGAGAGCGGGCTCGTCGCGGCACGGACGTCCGGATCCTTCTCGAACGCCGCGACCGTGTCGTCGATCGGCGTCTTGAACTTGGCATCGGTGATCTTGGCCCCGCTCGGCGCCTGGAGCACCACCGGGTTCGTCCCGTTGGCCTGCGCCGGGAAGCGCTCGGTCAGGAGGTCGGTCGCCTTCTGACTGTCGCTGCCCGGCAGCGTGAGGTTGTCGTTGAGGTTCGGCCCGACGCTGCGCGCGAGGACGCCGAGCACGACGAACACGACGAGCCAGGCCGCGAGCACGATCCACCGGCGGCGCACGCAGAAGCGGCCGAGGCCGTAGAGAAGGCGGGTCACGTGATGTTCCCCCCAAGCGTCATCGCCCAGACGCTCACCGAGCCGACCCTAACCGCTCCGGCGCCCGCGGGCGGCCTCTTCTGCGTCCGACGGTAGGTACCCTCGGTCCATGGGTGCCTCGGCCGCGTACGTGCCGCCGACTGTGCTGCGCCATCTCGCGGCGAGCCCGGCGGCGCCGTTGCGGATCGTCGACGCGACCATGGTGCTCGCCGACATCTCCGGGTTCACGCGGCTGTCCGAGCGGCTCGCGCGGCGTGGGCGCCGGGAAGGCGCCGAGGAGCTCGCCGAGACGATCGGTGCCACCTTCAGCGCCCTCCTCGACGTCGCCTATGCCAACGGCGGGGCCCTGGTCAAGCAGGGCGGGGACGCCCTGGTCCTGCTCTTCGAGGGCGACGGACACCTCGAGCGCGCATGCGACTCGGCGCTGGGCATGCGCGAGGCGCTGCGCGCGGCCGGGCCGCTCGAGACGTCGGCGGGAGAGGTCGCGCTGCGCATGTCACAGGGCGTGCACAGCGGCGAGTTCCACCTCTTCCTGGTCGGCGAGTCGCATCGCGAGCTCGTCGTGACCGGTCCGGCCACCAGCGCGGTGGTGACGATGGAGAACGCCGCCAACGCGGGCGACATCCTGCTCAGCCCGAGCACCGCCGAACGCCTGCCGGAGGCTTGTCTGGGCTCCGCGAAGGGCCCTGGCGTCCTGCTCGCGGCCGCGCCGGCGGTCGGCCCCGCGCCCATGGACGACCTCGACGGCGCCGTGCCGGACGAGGACATCGCCGGCTGCCTGTCGACGGCGATCCGCGCGCACGTCGCCAGTGGGCCGCCGCCGCCCGAGCACCGCAACGTGACGATCGCGTTCGTACGCTTCGAGGGCACCGACGACCTCATCGCGCAGGACGGCCCCGATGCCGCCGCACGCGCGATAGAAGAGCTCGTGACGATCGTCCAGCGAGCCGCCGACGAGCAGGAGGTCTGCTTCCTGGACTCCGACGTCGACGCCGATGGCGGCAAGTTCATCCTGACCGCCGGCGCGCCGCGCATCGTCGGCGACGACGACGAACGGCTCCTGCTCGCGCTGCGCCGCGTGGTCGAGGCGCAGCCGCGCCTGCCCCTGCGCATCGGGGTCAACAGCGGCAGCGTGTTCTGCGGCGATCTCGGGCCCTCGTTCCAGCGCAAGTACACGGTCATGGGCGACGCCGTGAACCTCGCCGCGCGGCTGGTCGCCAAGGCGCCTCCGGGCACGATCTGCGTGACCGGCGCACCGCTGCAGCGATCGCCGACGCGCTTCACCCTGACCGATCTCGAGCCGTTCACGGTCAAGGGCAAGCGCCGGGCGGTGCACGCGTGGCTCGCCGGGCCCGCGATCGGCAGCCGCGCGCGCGAGAAGGTACCCGAGCGCTTCCCGCTCGTTGGGCGCGAGCGCGAGCTCGGTGCGCTGGGCGACGCGCTCGCCTCCGTGCGCGCCGGCACCGGGCGGCTCGTCGAGATCGTCGGCGAGCCTGGCATCGGCAAGACGCGCCTGCTCGAGGAGCTCCGCGCCCGCGCGCCCGAGCTGCGCCGCTTCCACGCGACCTGCGAGGCGTATACCGCGACGACGCCGTACGTGGCCTGGCGCGAGCTCCTGCGCCAGCTCATCGACGTCCCCGGGGACGCGCGCGACGAGCTCGTCCTCGAGCGGCTGCGCGCGGCCGTGCGGAAGGCCGACCCGACGCTCGTGCCGTGGGAGCCGCTGCTCGCCATCGCGGTCGACGTGGCCGCGCCGCCGACGCCGGAGGTCGAGGCGCTCGCGGACGAGTTCCGCGTCGCGCGCCTGCACGAGGTCGTCGTCGCGTTCCTGCGGCGCGCGCTGACCGAGCCCACGATGCTCGAGTTCCGCGACGGCCATCTGATGGACCACGCGTCCGCCGCGCTGCTGCGCGCGGTCGCGCATGCGGCGACCGATGCCCCGTGGCTGGTCGCCGTTACGTTGCGCGACACCGGGACCGGCTTCTCCGCCGCACGCGCGTCCGGTGTCGTGCGCCTGGAGCTGGCTCCGCTCGGCCCCGCCGAGGCGCTGGCGTTGGCCGAGGCGGTCACGGACGAGGCGCCGCTGCCGCCGCACATCCTGAAGCTCGCCGCGGAGCGCTCCGGCGGCAGCCCCCAGTTCCTGCGCGACCTCCTGCGCGCGGCCGAGGCCGACGGCGGCGCAGGCGCGCTCCCGGCATCGATGGAGGCAGCGGCCATGGGGCGCCTCGACCTCCTGTCGCCCGCCGACCACGCCCTGATCTGCCGCGCCGCCGTGCTCGGGGTCAGCTTCGAGCCCCAGCTTCTCGCCGAGGTGCTGGAGCCCGGCACGCGCCCGCCCGACGAGCGCACTTGGGCGCGACTGTGGCGCTACTTCGAGCGCGCGCCAGACGGGCACATGAACTTCATCCGCCCGTACGTCCGCGAGGCGGCGTACACGAGCCTGCCCTTCGGCACCCGCCGCGCGCTGCACGCCGCGGTCGGGGAGCACCTCGAGCGCGATGCCGCGGAGCAGGCGGACGAGCACGCGGCGATCCTCTCGCTGCACTTCGCCCGCGCCGGCGACCACGGCAAGGCGTGGCGCTACGCGCGCATGGCCGCCGACCGCGCGAGCGACCGGTTCGCGTACGCCGACGCCGCCGGGCTCTACCACCGCGCCCTCGATGCCGCGCGCACGCTCGACATCGCGCCCGATGAGCGCGCGGTCGTCTGGGAGGGCCTCGGCTCGGCGCGCGAGCACACCGGCGAGCTCGCCGGCGCATCGGAGGCCTTCACGCACGCGCGGCGCCTCGTTGCCGATGACCCCGTGCGATCGGCCGAGCTCATGCATCACCACGCGCGCGTGGAGTTCCGCGCCGGCCGGATCGTCCCAGCCGTCCGCTGGACGCGCCGCGGGCTGCGCATCCTCGAGGGCGTCGAGGGGCCCGAGGCGGCGGGCTGTCGCGCGCACCTCGGGGCGACGCTCGCGACCCTGCGCCAGCGCCAGGGTCGCATGGAGGAGGCGATCGCGCTGTGTCGCGGCGCGATCGCCGAGGCCGAAGCCGCAGGCGCCGAGGCGGCGCTGGCGCACGCGTGCTTCATCCTCGACTGGGCCCTCGTCGAGTCCGGGCAGGCGCGCGACGCCGTGCACTCCGAGCGCGCGCTGGACATCTACGCCAAGCTCGGCCAGCTCGACCGGCAGGCAACGGTGCTCAACAACATGGGGGGCTTCGCGTATCGCGACGGCCGCTGGGACGAGGCGGTCGGCCTCTACCAGCACGGCGCGCAGCTCAGCTTCCGCGCGGGCGACGTCGGCAGCTCCGCGTTCGGCGACTGCAACGTGGCCGAGGTCCTGGCCGACCAGGGCCGGCTCGAGGAGGCGGAAGTGCTGCTGTGGCGGGCGCGCCGGACCTGGCGCGCGACGGGCCACGAATGGGGTGTGGCCTCGGCCGATGCGCTGCTCGGGCGCGTCGCGGTGCGCGACGGGCGCCATGACGAAGGCATCGAGCTGCTGCGTCAGGCCTACCTCGCCTTCAAGGACCTGCACGCCAGCGATGACGTCACCTGGGTGGAGGCGCTCAGCGCCGAGGCCTACGCGATGTCCGGACGGCCGGAGGCGGCGCTCAACAGCGCGGACCTGCTCCTGGCCGGCCTGCCCTCGGGCGCGCGGCTCACCGCGCTGCTGCATCGCGTGCGCGGCTTCGCCTTCGCCCAGCTCGGCGACCTCGTCTCGGCCGAAGAGGAGCTCGAGGCCTCGCTCGCCGCGGCACGCGCGCAGGAGGACGCCTACGAGATCGCGGTGACGCTCGATGCGCTGCAGCACATCGCGTCACGGACGGGGCGCTCGGAGCCGCCCGCGCGCGGCTCGGAGCGCGACTCGCTGCTGTACAAGCTCGAGGTCATCGCGCTGCCGGAGGCGCCGTTGGCGCCCCACGGCAGCCGCGATGGCATCGCTCAGCCGTTGTAACGCGGGTCCTGGTCGCCGCCGGGCGCCTGCGCGACGATGATCCCCGCGCCTCCCTGGCCCTTGCGCTTCGACACGCACGGCGGGGTGCCGCAGTCGGGCAACAGGCCGACGAAGAACCCGGGCGTCGGCTGTTGCAGCGGCGGCGTATTGGGCTTGACCGCGAACATGAACGGCGCGCCGAAGCACATCTCCAGGTGGGCCACGCCGTTGTCCGCCGCCTGCTTCATCGCCTCCCTGCCGATCGTCAGGGTGACGGTCTTGGTGCGCCCGACGGTGCCGGGGTTGGGAACGAAGTCGACGGTGAAGTCGCGGTCGAGCAACTCGTCGTAGCCTGCGCAGTCCAGCGTCGCGCCCGCGGTGCGGTTGATGGTCAGCACGCCGCTGTCGCCCTGCGCGCTGCCGGCCGCGCTGACGTCGAGCGAGGCGTCGGGGTCGGTCAGCGTCGCCGCGCACGTCACATCCTCCGTGCACACCGTCGCCGCCTCGTCGATGCGGAAGGTGCCCGAGGTCGTGGACGCTAGCCCGGAACTCGATGCGCGCAGCGCGTAGCTCGTTCCCTCCAGGTCGATCGACAGGTCTGAGAACGTCGCCACGCCGTTGACCGCGGTCGCCGTCGTCGTCCCGTGCAACGTCCCATTGCCGGTGCCCGGTGCGATGCCGACCGTGATGACCGCGCTCGACGTGGTCACGAGGTGCCCGGCGCCGTCGACCACCTCGACGGTGACCGGTCCGCCGGGCGGCACGTTGTACGGCGAGGTCGTGATGGTCTCGTTGATGCGGGCGCTGGCCGGCTGGTTGGCGAAGCGCAGGGCGGTCGCGCAACCACCGCCGGTCACCGTTGTGGTCAGCATGCTGTTGACCCGCGGCCCGGAGTCGGCGCCGGTGAAGTCGCCCGTCTTCCTGGCAACCACCGACCAGGTCTTGTCGCCGGGGGTGCACGGCACGTCGGCCACGACGGTCGCCGTCACCGACTTGCCCGGCTGGATGAACAGGTTGCGCAGCTTCACGAGGTTGCCGGACGTCGTGGCGCTGCCGACCGGCACAGAGGCGCTGACGACGGAGAAGCCGTTCGGCGCCGTCAAGTTGGCCGAGCCGAGCTTCACGTCGCTGGCCTTGTTGGTGAACGTCGCCTTGAACTCGACGCGCGCCCCGGCTGGGGCCGACGACGGTGACAGCACCACCGAGTAGGTGTGGGCTGAGGCCACGGCGGGCGCTGCCAGTGCGCAGACGCCCGCGAGCGCGCTAAGGAGGACGACGCCGCGGATGCGGCGAGGGGTGGCGAGCACGGCTGGTCCTTTCGCGTCCGAGAGAGGGACAGTGCGGTTGGCCCGCGACGCGAGGTCGCGCGCCTACGCGCCAAGTCTCTCAGCGCACGCAGGGCCGTGTCAGTCTTTTTCCACCCCATTGTCGAGGTGCCACGGCGTGAGGATCCGCGGCCCGTCCGCGGTGATCGCCACCGTGAACTCGAAGTGCGCGGCGAGCGAGCCGTCCTGCGAGAAGATCGCCCAGCCGTCGTCCCCCATGCGCACCCCGTGGCGGCCGGCGTTGACCATCGGCTCGACGGCCAGGACCATGCCCTCCTCCAGCAGCGGGCCACGGCCGGGATCGCCGTAGTTCGGCACCTGCGGGTCCTCGTGCATCGAGCGCCCGATCCCGTGCCCGACCAGGGAGCGCACGACGCTCAGCCCATCGCCCTCGACGCGCGCCTGCACGGCGTGCGAGACGTCGCCGAGGCGGTTGCCCGCCCGGCACTGCTCGACCGCGTCGAACAGCGAGGCCTTCGTCGTGTCCAGCAGCTTGTGGGCGACCGGCGTCACCGGCCCGACCGCGAACGTCCGTGCGGCGTCGGCGACCCAGCCGTCGAGAACGACGCCGACGTCGATCGAGATGATGTCGCCGCGCGACAGCTTGTACGGCCCCGGGATCCCGTGCACGACCATCGAGTTCGGGGACGTGCAGATCGAGCCGGGGAAGCCGCGGTAGCCCTTGAACGCCGGCGTCGCGCCCTGCGAGCGGATGAACTTCTCGGCCGCCTCGTCGAGCTCGGCGGTGGTGACGCCCTCGCGGACCTTGCCCTCGAGCATGCGCAGCGTGCGGACGAGGATCGCACCGGCCGCCGCCATGCGGTCGATCTCCTCCGGGGACTTCTTGATGATCACAGCTCGTCTTCGAGGCGCAGCGTCGCGATCGTGGCCCGGATGTGGTCGTGGACCTCGGTCGGGCTGCGCGTGCCGTCGAAGCGGCGCAGAAGATCCTGCTCCTCGTAGTAGCGGACGAGCGGAGAGGTCTGGCTGTGGTAGACGGCGAGGCGCTTGCGGACGGTCTCCTCGCGGTCGTCGTCGCGCTGGACGAGGCGCGAGCCGTCCTGATCGCAGACCTCGTCGTGCTTCGGCGGATCGGTGTGGATGTTGTAGACGTGGCCGGACTTCGCGCACATGCGCCGCCCGGACAGCCGGCGGACGACCTCGTCGTCGGGAACCGTGATGCAGAGGACCGTGGTGAGCTGGCGATCGAGGCGCCCGAGCGCCGTCGCGAGCGCCTCGGCCTGGTCGACCGTGCGCGGGTAGCCGTCGAGCAGGAACCCGTCCTGCGCGGCCTCGCCCTCGACCTCCTCCAGGATCACCCCGATGATGACCTCGTCGGGGACGAGGTCGCCGTTGTCCATATAGGACTTGGCCTTGCGCCCGAGCTCGGTGCCGTCGGCCACGGCCTTGCGGAGCATGTCGCCGGTGGCGATGTAGGCGAGGTCGAAGTCCTCGCGCAGCCGCTCGGCCTGGGTTCCCTTCCCCGCGCCCGGGGGGCCGAGGAGGATGAGGTTGAGTTCCGACACAGGGGTTACGGGCGAGTTCGAGTGGACTTCCGAACGGCGCAGGAAGCGTGAGCCGGGCATCGGAAGCCGGGAACCCTACTTACTTCAGGAAGCCCTCGTAGTTGCGCATCATCAGCTGCGCTTCGAGCTGCTTCATCGTGTCCAGCGCAACGCCGACCACGATCAGCAGCGAGGTGCCGCCAAAGTAGAAATTCGCGCTCGTCTGGTTGATGAGGACCGTCGGTAGGGCTGCGACCGCCGCCAGATACAGCGCGCCCGGGAACGTGAGCCGCGCCAGGATGCGGTCGAGGAACTCGGCCGTGGGCCTGCCAGGCCTCACCCCGGGGATGAAGCCGCCGTACTTCTTGAGGTTGTCGGCCTGGTCGACCGGGTTGAAGGTGACCGCCGTGTAGAAGTACGTGAAGAGGATGATGAAGATCGTCTCGCCGATCAGGTAGGGCGCGCCCGACGGCGTGAAGAAGTCCGACACGTCCTGCGCCCACGGCTGCTGGATGAGCTGGCCGACCGTCGGCGGGAAGGCCATGATCGACGCGGCGAAGATGACCGGGATGACGCCGGCCATGTTGACGCGCAGCGGCAGGTAGGTCTGGCCGCCGCCGCTCATGCGCCGCCCGATCACGCGCTTGGCGTACTGGATCGGGATGCGCCGCTGGCCCTCCTGGATGAACACCACCGCCGCGACGACCGCGAGGGC
>DATFRW010000219.1:0-8348 GCA_035262945.1 Solirubrobacteraceae bacterium | reverse complement strand
GCCGCCAACCTCGCGCCGCAGGCGAACGCCCAGGACGCATTCGACGGAAAGAACGCGCCCGTCTATCCGCCGGGCCAGCAGGACCCCGTCGGCACCTGGCTGCTCGACGAGGGGTCGGGCGACATCGCGCACGACAGCGCCGACGGGCACGACCTGACGCTCACGGGCGCCCCGGCGTGGGTGCCCGGGCACGCCGGCACCGCGCTGCAGTTCAACGGGGCCAACCAGTACGCCGAGGCCGCCGGCCCGGTGCTCGACACGAAGGGCAACTTCACCGCGGCGGCGTGGGTGCGGCTCGACTCGACCGGCCATTTCGCGACCGCGGTGAGCCAGGACGGGGCGAACGCGAGCGCGTTCTTCCTGCAGTACTCGGCCGCCGACAACCGTTGGGCGTTCGCGACGGTCGGCGGACGGGCGCTGTCGGACGTCGCGCCGCAGACCGGCCGCTGGTACCACCTCGTCGGCGTGCACGACGCCACGCAGGGCACCTACACGCTCTATGTCGACGGCCAGGCGCAGCAGAAGGTCCTGCACCAGTGCCTCGGCGACGACTCGTCGGGCCCGCTCGCCGTCGGGCGCGGCTTCTTCAACGCTACGAAGACCGACTTCTGGCCGGGGATCATCGACGAGCCGCAGGTGTGGAACCGCGCGCTGTCGGCGGCCGACGTCGCGCAGCTCTACTCGGCGGGGACCTAGCGCTCGCGGATGCGCCCGCCGCCGACCTCGAGCACGCGGTCGGCGATGCGCTCGAGGAAGTACCGGTCGTGGCTCACCGCGATCACCGTGCCGTCGTAGCTCTCGAGCGCCGCCTCGAGCGTCTCGACCGCCGGGATGTCGAGATGGTTCGTCGGCTCGTCGAGGATCAGGCAGTTGGCGCGCGACAGCATGACCAGGCAGCAGCGCAGGCGGGTGCGCTCGCCGCCGCTCATCGCCGCGATCGGCCGCCGCAGCTGCTCGTAGTCGAAGAGGAAGCGCACGAGCAGCGCGACCGCCTCGCCCTCCGAGAGCGGCTTGGCGGCGCGTACGACGTCGATCGGCGTGCGGTCGCCGGGTAGCTCCTCGGCCTCCTGGCTGACGTACTCGACGCTGATCGAAGGTCCCGCCCAGCGCTCGCCGCCCGTCGGCGCGAGGTCGCCGGCCAACAGCCGTGCCAGCATGGTCTTGCCGGCGCCGATCGGGCCGACGATCCCCACGCGCTCGCCGCGCATCACCTCGAGGTCGACGCGGACGAGCACCGGCGCGAACTCGACGCCCCGCAGCGCAATGACGCGGTCGCCGCCGCGTACGGCACTGCGGAGGGCGAGCGCCATCTTGCGCCGCTCGAACACCGGCCGCTCGACCTTCTCCATGCGGTCGATCTGGCGCTGCTTGTTGCGGGCGCGCGTGATGTGGCGCTTGTCGTCAACTTGGTTGGCCCACTGCTTGAAGCGCCGGATCGCCTCCTCCAGCCGCGCGATCTCCTTCTGCTGGGTGACCCACTGCTGCTGGCGGCGCATGAGCTCGAGCTCGCGCGCGACCGCGTAGGCCGAGTAGCCGCCCTCCCACATGCGGATCCTCCCGCCCTCGAGCTCGGCGATGCGGGTGACGGTCTCGTCGAGCAGATGGCGGTCGTGCGACACGACGAGCACCGCGCCGTCGAAGTCGCGCACCAGCTCCTCGACGATCTGGCGGCGCGCGACGTCGAGATGGGCCTCGGGCTCGTCGAGGAGCAGGACGTCGGGCTCCTGCACCAGGCACGCCGCGAGCGCGACGAGCTTGCGCTGGCCGCCGCTGAGCGCGCGGGTCGGCCGGTCGAGGTCGTCGTCGCTGAGCCCGAGGTCGCGCAGGTGGCGGATCGCGTCGCCCTCCGCGGTGTCCTCGCCGATGCGCTCCACGAGCGCCGCCTGGCGCTCGATCACGCGGGCCATGCGGTCGAGGTCCTCGGCCAGGGCCGGATCCTCGAGCTGCGCCTCGACCCGGCGCAGCTCTTCCTCGAGCGCGGCACGCTCGGGACGCGCCTGCCCCAGGACCTCGCGCACCGCGCGCTGGTCGCCCTCGACGAGCTGGTGCAGGAAGGCGACCACCGCGCCCTTGCGCAGGGTGACCGCGCCGCCGTCGGGCACCTCCTCGCCGGCGAGGATGCGCAGGAGCGTCGACTTGCCGGAGCCGTTGGCGCCGATGAGCCCGACGCGCGCCCGCGGGCCGACCTCAAGGTCGGCGCCGTCGAGGATCAGCCGCCCGCCGAACGACTTCACGACGCCGCGCAGAGTGAGCGCGGGGGTGGCGGGGACGGCGACGGCCATGGCGCCGACCGTACCCTGGTCGGCGTGCCGGTGTCACCCGCCCGCAGCGCAGCCCTCGCCGTCGTCCAGCGGACGCTGGCCAACGGCGCCTACGCCGACCGCGCACTGCACGGCGAGGCGCGGGGCCTGGACGCGCGCGATCGCGCCCTGGCCAAGCAGCTCGCCTTCGGCGCCGTCCAGCGCCGGCTGACGCTCGACTGGGTCATCGCGAGCCACGTCGACCGGACGCTGGAGCCACGGGTGCGCGCGGCGTTGCAGCTCGGGCTCTTCCAGCTGCTGTTCCTCGACGGCGTGGCGCCGCACGCGGCGATCGGCGAGGCGGTCGAGCTGGCCAAGCCGAGCCCCGGCCACAAGCTCGTCAACGCCGTGCTGCGCCGGGTGCAGCGCGAGGGCGTGGAGCTCCCGGCCGACGACACGCCCGCCGGCGCCTCCATCCGCCACTCGCACCCGCGCTGGCTCGTCGATCTGTGGTGGGACTGGCTCGGGCCGGACGAGACCCGCGCCCTGCTGGCGGCCGACAACGAGCCCGCCGAGCTCGCGCTGAGGGTCAACCCGCTGGTGGAGTACGACCTCGGGGACATCCCGGGGCGGCGCGAGGGCGACGCCATCGTCGTCGACGGCGCGTTCGACGCGCTCGCGCACCCCGGCTACGCCGCGGGGGCATTCACGCCCCAGTCGCGCGCAAGCCAGCTCGTAGCGGTCACGCTCGCCCCGCGGCGCGGCGAGCGCGTCCTCGACCTCTGCGCGGCGCCGGGAGGCAAGACGACCCATCTCGCCGCGCTCATGGAGGGCACCGGTGAGGTCGTGGCGGTCGAGCGCCACCCCGGCCGCGCCCGCGCGCTCGAGGCGTCGTGCGAGCGGATGCGCGCCAGGAACGTCACCGTCGTCACAGCCGACGCCAAGGCGTTCGACGGCGAGCAGCGCTTCGACCGCGTGCTGCTCGATCCGCCCTGCTCGGGCCTGGGAACGCTGCGCTCGCACCCCGACCTGCGCTGGCGCGCAAGCCCCGAAGGCATCGAGCGCCTGGCCGCCGAGCAGGACGCGATCCTGGCCGCTGCGCGGCGCGCGCTGGCGCCCCGCGGGACCCTCGTCTACTCGGTTTGCACGCTCTCTCCGCGCGAGGAACGCCTGGTCACGGACGACGTGCGACGCACCCTGCCACACCGCGATGACACCGACGGCTTCTATATTGCCCGCGATGCAGGGTGATCTCGGGCTGAAGTGCCCGGCTTGCTCGGAGCCTTGGCTGCGGCCCACAAACCTGGCGGGCCGTTACCGGTGCGTGTACTGCCTGCACCGCTTCGAGCTACGGTCGGTGTGTCCCAATTGCGGCGAGCACTCGACGATCGTGCGCATGTCGAGTACCGCAACGGTTACCTGCAGCCACTGCCAGGGCTCGATGCTCGTCGAGGTATGAAGCGCCGCATCGCCCCCTCGATCCTGGCTGCCGACTTCAGCCGCCTGCGAGAGCAGGTGCGCGAGGTCGTGGACGCCGGCGCCGAGGTCATCCACATCGACATCATGGACGGGCACTTCGTCCCGGCGCTGTCGATGGGGCCGCAGGCGGTGGCCGCGCTGCGCGACTTCGACGTGGTGCTCGACGTGCATCTCATGGTGGAGCGTCCCGAGCGCCACGTCGCCGAGTTCGCCAAGGCGGGGGCGAGCAACATCATCGTCCACGCCGAGGCGACGCCGCACGTGCACTATGCGTTGCAGGCCATCCACGAGGCCGGGTGCACCGGCGGCGTGGCGATCACCCCGTCGACGCCGGTGGAGGCGCTCAGCGAGGTCCGCGGGGAGCTGTGGTCGGCGCTGTGCATGACCGTCAATCCCGGGTGGGGCGGCCAGCGCTTCATCGCGACGTCGCTGGACAAGATTCGCCGTCTGCGAGCCGTGATCGGCCCCGACGTCGAGCTCGAGGTGGACGGCGGGATCGACCCCGAGACGGCCGGGCCGTGCGCCGAGGCTGGGGCGACGCTCTTCGTCGCGGGTACATCGGTGTTCGGAAGCCCCGATCCGGGGGCAGCCTTCCGCGAGGTTGCGTCAGCAGCCGGGTGTGGCTAGCCGTATCCCTGGGCGCATGTCAACTGACGAGAATCCTTCACAAGTGGTCACAACAGTCCTCATCGTCGACGATCACCCGACGTTCCGGGCGACGGCCCGGATGCTGCTCGAGGCGGAGGGCTACGACGTGATCGGCGAGGCTCCCGACGGCACGACTGCCATCACCGAGACGCATCGCCTGCACCCGGATCTCGTGCTGCTCGACATCAACCTCCCCGACCTCAACGGCTTTCAGGTGGCCGAGCAGATCACCGCAAACGACGGCGCTCCCGCCGTCGTTTTGACGTCCAGCCGCGACTCGTCTGACTTTGGTCCGCTCGTCTCCGGCAGCGGAGCCCGTGGGTTCATCTCCAAGGGCGATCTCTCCGGGGCGGCAATAGCGAAGCTCCTCTGAAGCGAGCGCGATGCTCGGCCTGCGTCGCGCGCTGCTCGTCCTCTTCGCCCTCGGGATCCTCTTCGCGGGGCTCGACGTAGCGCTTGTCCTCTCCTCGAACCACGAGGACCAGAAGGTCGCCACGGCGATCCTCGGCCCGCTCATCGGGCTGAGCTTCATCGGCACCGGCGTCTTCGCGTGGTGGCGGCGCCCGCTCAACCGCTTCGGGCTCCTGATGACCGGGGTCGGGTTCGCCTGGTTCCTGGCCGGGCTGGCCGACTCCAACAACGCGACGGTCTACACGCTCGGCAGCTACGTCGCGCCGCTGTACCTGGTCATCGTCATCCAGATGGTGCTCGCGTTCCCGACCGGGCGCCTGGAGACGCTCGGCCAGCGCGTCACCATCGCAGCCGCGTACCTCGATGCGCTCCTCGTGCGCCTGCCCTTCTTCCTCCTCGGCGGCGACATCTCCAACGGCGCGTCCGGCCGGACGCCCGAGAACGTCTTCGCGATCACCGACGCGCCCGACCTCGCCGAGGTCTTCGACTACACGTCGATGTTCGTCGCGGTCGTGGTGCTCATCGCGAGCCTCGTCCTGCTCGTCCGCAAGCGCAACGCCGCGACGCTGCCGCAGCGCCGCGCCCTGGCGCCGATGCTGTGGACCGGGTTCGCGCTCGTCGCCTTCCTCGGCCTCGCCTTCCTCTTCGACGTCCTCGGCCTGCCCAACGAGATGGCCGACGTCGCGAGTCTGCTGGCGCTCGTCGCCTTCGCCGTGCTGCCCTTCGCCTTCCTCGCGGGCCTCGTGCGCAGCCGCTACTCGCGGGCGGGCGCGGTGGGCGAGCTGATCGAGCGCCTCAACAACCCCGAGGCCGACCGCTCGCTGGGCCTCGCGCTCGCCGACGCGCTCGGCGACCGCTCGCTCAAGCTCGTCTACTGGCGGCCGTCGGCGGGCCACTACGTGACCTACGACGGCCGGGCGGTCGAGCTGCCCGCGCCGGGCTCCGGCCGCGCGGTCACCGAGGTGGAGCGCGAGGGCATTCGGGTCGGCGCGATCATCCACGACGCCTCGCTGGCCGACGAGCCCGACCTCGTCCGCGCGGTGGCCGCGTCCGCCGCGCTGGCGCTCGAGAACGAGCGGCTCGAGGCCGAGCTGCGCGCGCGCCTGGACGAGCTGCAGACCTCGCGCTCGCGGCTGGTCGAGGTCTCGATGTTCGAGCGCCGGCGCCTCGAGCGCGACCTGCACGACGGCGCTCAGCAGCGGCTCGTCGCCCTGTCGCTGCAGCTCGGGCTCGCTCAGCGCCGGCTGCAGGACGGGGACGACCGCTCCGCCGGGGCGCTGCTCGACGCCGCGCGCGACGAGCTGGGGCGCGCCCTGGAGGAGCTGCGCGAGCTCGCGCGCGGCATCCACCCGGCGGTCCTTACGGACCGTGGGCTCGAGGCGGCGATCGAGGCGCTCGCCGAGCGAGCCGCTCTACCGGTTAGTCTCGGCGAGATGCCGGCCGAACGCCTGCCACCACCCGTCGAGGCCGCCGCGTACTTCGTTGTCGCGGAGGCGCTCACGAACGTCACCAAGTACGCGAAGGCGTCGCAGGCCGAAGTGCGAATCGCGCGCAACGGCGGCTACGCTGTCGTCGAGGTGCACGACGATGGGGTGGGAGGAGCGGATCCGGCAACCGGTACCGGCCTGCGCGGGCTGGCCGATCGCCTGGCGGCGCTCGACGGCCGGCTAGAAGTCCATTCGCCCCCCGGGGAGGGGACGACGGTAAGAGCGGAGGTCCCGTGCGGGTAGTTCTGGCCGACGACAGCTTGCTGTTGCGCGAGGGGGTCGCGCGGCTGCTGGAGGAGGCGGGTCTCGACGTGGTCGCCCAGGCGGGCGACGGCGAGGACCTGCTCCGCAAGGTCGGCGCACACAAGCCGGACGTCGCGATCGTCGACGTCCGCATGCCCCCGACGCACACCGACGAGGGCCTGCGGGCCGCCGCCGAGATCCGCGACAAGCACCCCGACACGGGCGTCCTCGTGCTCTCGCAGTACATCGAGGAGGCCTACGCGATGGAGCTGCTGAGCTCCAACGCCGAGGGCGTCGGCTACCTGCTCAAGGACCGCGTGGCCGATCTCGAGCGCTTCATCGACGCCGTCCGCCGCGTCGGCGAGGGCGGGAGCGCGCTCGATCCGGAGGTCGTCTCGCGGCTGCTCGGGCGCCGGCGCCAGGAGGACCCCCTCGCCGAGATCTCCCCCCGCGAGCGCGAGGTGCTGGCGCTCATGGCCGAGGGCCGCTCCAACCACGCGATCGCGACCGAGCTCGTGGTCACCGAGCGCGCGGTCGAGAAGCACGTCACCAGCATCTTCAACAAGCTCAACCTGCCCCCGACGGTGGACGATCACCGCCGGGTGCTGGCAGTGCTGACGTACCTCAAGGCCTAGCGGCGCCGCGGGGCCGGGCAATGAGGGGGTGAAGCCGCTGCGGCGGCGCCGCCGCCGGCGGCGTGCCTCGGCGCGACCGGCTCCGCACCGAGCCGAGTGTCGAGTTTGTCGACGTAGGGCCGACGTAGTCGACACTCGGCCCCGCGTACGGGCGCCCGCGAGCGCCGCAAGCGACGGCATGCCAGCGCCCTGAGGCGTCCCCTAGGGGACCCTGTACGGTCACCCGTACCTCGGCCTTACGGCGTGCGTGGCACATTCCGGCCATGAACATGCCCGAGCCCCTTCTGGTGTCGGCGGCCGACGTCGTGCGTGTGTACGGCGAAGGCGAGGCTGCGGTCCGCGCGCTCGACGGCGTCACCGTCGGATTCCCGGCTGGTCGCTTCACGGCGATCATGGGGCCCTCGGGCTCCGGCAAGTCGACCCTGATGCACATCCTCGCCGGCCTCGACCGGCCGACGAGCGGCTCCGTCGTGCTCGACGGCGTCGAGCTGGCCGATCTGGACGACAAGGACCTGACCAACCTGCGCCGCGACAAGGTCGGCTTCATCTTTCAGTCCTTCAACCTGCTGCCGGTCCTCGACGCTCGCGAGAACATCGTCCTGCCGCTCTCGATCGCCGGCCGCAAGCCCGACGAGGAGTGGCTGAACCGCCTCATCGACACGATCGGCCTCAGGGACCGCCTCACCCACCGCCCATCCGAGCTGTCGGGCGGCCAGCAGCAGCGCGTCGCCGTGGCGCGCGCGCTGGCCTCGCGCCCGGCGGTCATCTTCGCCGACGAGCCGACCGGCAACCTCGACTCGAAGTCCTCGACCGAGCTGCTCAACCTCCTGCGCCGCTCGGTCGACGACTTCGGCCAGACGGTCATCATGGTCACCCACGACCCGACGGCGGCCTCGTACGCCGACCGGCTCCTGGTCCTCGGCGACGGGCGCATCGTCCATGACGGCGAGGCCCACACCGCCGACGAGGTGCTCGACCTCATGAAGGCGGTCGGCTAGTGACGAAGGTCGCCTTCCGCGGGCTGTTCGCGCGCAAGCTGCGCCTCGCGCTCACCACGCTCGCCGTGGTGCTCGGCACCACGCTGATCGCGGGGACCTACGTCTTCACGGACTCGATCAACAGCGCGTTCGACACGATCTTCCAGGTCTCGTACAAGAACACCGACGCCGCGATCACGCCGCACAAGACGATCGACACGTCGAACA
>DATFRW010000218.1:0-6114 GCA_035262945.1 Solirubrobacteraceae bacterium | reverse complement strand
GCGCACCCGGTGGACTTCAAGTCCACGCTGCAGGAGCGGTTGGCGCAGCGGGGCGAGGTCGTCACCTACGACGTCACCGCTGAGCTCGGGCCACCGCACGACCGCACGTTCGAGGTGCTGGCGTCGGTCGGCGACCGGCCGGTAGGAACCGGGTCGGGGCGGTCGAAGAAGCATGCCGAGCAGGAGGCGGCGCGCTCCGCGCTCGACATGCTCTACAGCGCCGACGAGGACGAGTTCGAGGAATGAGCCCCGCGTGCATCTGAAATCGCTCACCCTCAAAGGGTTCAAATCGTTCCCCGACCGAACGAAGCTCGAGTTCGGCTCGGGCGTGTCCGTGGTGGTGGGCCCGAACGGCTCCGGCAAGTCGAACGTCACCGACGCGGTGCTGTGGGCGATGGGCGAGCAGTCGCCGCTGGCGGTGCGCGGCCAGTCCATGCAGGACGTCATCTTCGGCGGCGGCAAGGGCGTGCAGGCCCGGTCGTCCGCGGAGGTCGAGCTCGTGCTCGACAACGGCGACGGCGCGATCGACCTCCCGGTCGGCGAGATCTCGATCCTGCGCCGGCTCGACCGCAACGGCGACGGCGAGTACCGGCTCAACGGCGCAAAGTGCCGCCTCGTCGACGTGCTCGAGATCCTTTCGGACACCGGCCTCGGCAAGGAGTCGCACTCGGTCGTGTCGCAGGGGCGCGTCGAGGCGATCGTCACCTCCAAGCCGCGCGACCGGCGGCTGCTCATCGAGGAGGCGGCCGGCCTCGGCAAGCACCGCAAGCGCCGCCGGCGCGCGCAGCTCAAGCTCGAGCGCACGCAGGACAACCTCGATCGCGCGCTCGACGTCGAGCGCGAGGCGCGCTCGCGCCTGCGGCCGCTCAAGCGCCAGGCTGAAGCCGCCGAGCTGCACGAGCGCCTCGAGCGCCAGACGAACGAAGCGCGCTGGCAGCTCGCGCGCGACGCCGTCCGCGCACGCCGCGAGGACCTGGCGGCGGCCGAGGCGGCAGCGAGCGCCGCCCGCGCCGCGCGCGAGGAGGCCCAGGCCGCGCTCACGGAGGTCGCCAAGCGCCGCGAGGAGGCCGAGGAGGCGCTCGCGCGCCGCACCGAGGAGCGCGAGGCGCTCGCGCGCCGCGTGTTCGCCGCGCGGTCGGCGAGCGAGCGCGTCGAGTTGCGGCTCGAGCGCACGCGCGAGACCGCCGACGCGATCGAGGAGCGCATCGAGCGCCGCGCGCGCCAGCTCGCCGGCCTGCAGGCGCAGGCGGAAGAAGACAAGCCAGACGAGGCCGGGCGCGAGCGCATCGAGGCGCTCGAGGCCGAGCTCGAACGGCTCGACGCCGAGCGGGCCGCCGCGCTCGAACGCGAGCTCGCGGCGTTGTCGCAGCAACGCGAGGCCGCGGCGGCGCGCACGACCGAGCTCGCCGCGGTGGTCGACGAGCGCCGGGCCGCGCTCTCGGAAGCGGACGAGGCTTGCGACGTCGCGCGCGGGGCGCGGCGTGCCGCCGAGACGTCCGCGGAGGCCGCGCGCCGGGACGCGGCGCGCGTGGGAGCCGAGCTCGCCTCGGCCAACCAGTTCCTGCGCACGCACGCGTCGGCGCCGGGAGGCACGCGGTCGCTCGCCGACGAGCTGGAGATCGAGGCCGGCTACGAGCTCGCGCTGGCCGCCGGCCTCGGCGGCCGCCTGAGCGCGGCGATCGTCGGGGACCTCGGCGCCGCCCGCGACGTGCTCGAGCGCGCCGGCGCCGATGGCGGCCGGGCGCTCGTCGCCGATTCGGGCGCGCCCGGCGTCTCACGCACGACGGCGCCGCCCGCGCCCGGCGCCCGCCACCTCGGCGACATGGTCAAGGGCCCCGAGCCCGCGCTCACGCTCGCGCGCCGGCTGCTGGCCAACACCTGGGTCGTCGAGGACCTCGAGCAGCTGCCGCCCGGGTTCCTCGGCGTCGCCGTCACGCGCGCGGGCCGCGCCTGGTTCGGCTTCACGCGCGAGCTGCGCCAGGCGCCCCAGGGCGGCTCCGAGCGCGTGCTCGCCCAGCGCAACCGCCGCGACGCGCTCATCGCCGAGTCCGAGCGCGCGGTCCAGGCTGAGCAGGGCGCGCTCGCCGCGGTCGAGGCGGCGGTCGCCGCCGTCCAGGCCGCCGACGCGACGCGCGACGAGGCCGACCGCGCGCTGCGCGAGGCCGATCGTGCCCGCGCGCAGGCCGTCGAGGAGGAGCGCCGCGCCGCCTGGCTCATCGACGAACGCCGCAAGGCGCCCGAGCAGGGCGAGTCCGCGGTGCGCCGCGCCCAGCTGCAGGGCGAGCTCGCGGCGGAGAAGCGCGTGGCGGAGCGCGCCGCCCGCGACCGCGCCGAGCGAGCGGCCCGCATCGAGCGCCTCGAGGCGGCGCTGGTGCGCGATCGCGCGTTGCTCCCCGCCGCGCGCCGGCTGGTCGAGATCCTCGGTGCGCTGCTCGCCGCAGTGCGCGTGCGCGTTGAGGCCCTCGACGCCGAGCTGACGGCCGACCGCGAGGCGGGGGAGGGCGTCGCCGCCGCGCTGCGAGCCTGCGCCGCCGAGGAGGCCCAGATCCAGACCCGCCTGCGCGAGCGCGGCGAGGCGGTCACCGCCGCCGAGGTCCGTGCCCAGCAGACGCGCGACGCCGAGCACGATGCCGCCGAGGAGCTCACCGCCGTCGCGGCGCGGCTCGGGCTCGAGGCCGAGCCGGCGGCCCAGCCGCTCGACCCCGAGACCGCCGAGGGCCTGCGCGCGCGCATCGACCGCCTGCAGCGCCGCCGCGAGCAGCTCGGCCCGGTCAACCCGCTCGCGAAGGCCGAGTACGAGGAGGCGCTCGCCCACGTCGAGGAGCTCGAGCGCCAGCGCGAGGACCTCGAGACCGCGCTGCGCGAGCTCAAGGGCCTCATCCGCGACACCGATCGCCAGATCCGCGAGACCTTCGAGGCGACGTTCACCGCCGCCGCCAAGAACTTCGAGGAGCTCGCGGCCGAGCTGTTCCCCGGCGGCCGTGGGCGCCTGCGGCTCGTGCGCGAGGACAGCGGCCCGCGGCCCGTGCTCGGCGGGGGCGATGCCCCGGCCGACACCGAGGCCGAGGGCGAACAGGACGCGTCCGAGGAGGACGAGGAGCGCGGCCTCGACCCGGAGGACGACCTCGGCGTCGAGATCGAGATCACGCCCGCCGGCAAGGCCATGAAGCGCCTGTCGCTGCTCTCCGGCGGCGAGAAGTCGATGACGGCGATCGCCTTCCTCTTCGCGGTGTTCCTCGCCCGGCCGTGCCCGTTCTACATCCTCGACGAGGTCGAGGCGGCCCTCGACGACTTCAACATCGGCCGCTTCCTCCACCTCCTGCGCGCCCACGCCGGCCGCGCGCAGTTCATCGTGGTCACCCACCAGAAGCGCACGATGGAGGCGGCGGACACGCTGTACGGCGTGTCGATGGGTGACGACGGCGTCTCGAAGGTCGTCTCGCGTAGGCTCCCGCCGGCCGAGGCGCAGGCAAGCGCCGCGTAGCCCTTCGAACGCAGGCCGGGAAGGATCCCCTGCCCCGGGCGTCTGCCGTGAGAAGGAGCCCCCCACACGAGGAGCCACCCGATATGCCAAAGCTCGCACCCAGAATCCTGATCGCCGCCCTGCTGGTCGCCGCCGCCGCGCTCGGCGTCGCCGCACTGGCCTCCGCCGCAACCACCAAGCGCGTCAACGCCAGCAGGACGGAGCTGAAGTTCTCGACGTCGACCGTCCGCGTCTCGCACGGGAAGGTCACGCTGCTCATGGGCAACCCGTCCTCGACGCAGCACGCGATCGCGATCAAGGGTCACGGCGTCCGCAAGCTCGGCAAGACGGTCGGCAAGAACGGCACCTCGCGCGTCACCGTGACGCTCAAGAAGGGGACCTACACGTTCTTCTGCCCGGTCGACGGCCACGAGGCCGCCGGGATGAAGGGCAAGCTCATCGTCCGGTAGGAGCACGCCACGACTTGGCCCGTGCGGCGCTGGGGGGCGCCGTACGGGCCTGAGCTCGCGCTGCGGCGGCTAGCCTCTCTTGGAAATGGGGAAGCGCAGCCGCCGCAGAGGCGAGCCGAACGACGTGCAAGAGGGGGCCGAGCCGCGCGAGGACGCGCCGGCCGAAGAGGCGCCCTCGCGCCTGCGCCCTGACGGGCGCCTGCGAGAGGTCGCGCTGCTCGTCGAAGAGGCCGACTACCTCTTCGCGCTCTACCGCTGGATCATCCTGACCGGCGAGGTTCCGCGCGCGCAGGATTGGCTGCGCCGAGAGGAATGGCCGCACCCCGACTACGTCGTCGACGTCTTCGGCTCCTGGGAAAAGTTCCTCCAGCACGCCGAGATCCCCGCGTCACCGTTGCTGGCGCGCCTGCGCGACGCCGAGGACGAGCGCCGCTCGGTGGCGGCGCGCGCGCAGCAGGCCGACCGCGAGCTCGCGCGCGTCGACGACCTGCGCCGCCAGGTCGAGACCGCCAAGCGCCGCCGTGAGGCCGCGGACGCCGAGCGCGCCGAGCTACGCGCTCGGGCCGAACGGCTCGCCGCCCAGCTGGAGCGTGCCGAGGCGCGCGCCGCGACCGCCGAGGAGCACCTGGCCGACCGCCGCCAGCAGGCCGAGCAGGCCGTCGGCCCGCGCGGCGAGGCGTCCGACGAATGGCTCGCCGCGCACGAGGCGCTGCTCGTCGAGCTCGACACCGTGCGCGCGCACCGCGAGGAGCTGCTGCGCCAGGTCGAGGAGCTGCGCGAGGCCGCAGCCCACGACGCCAAGGCGATCGCGCGGCTCAGCGCGACGCTCGGCGAGGCCGCGGGCGGCCCCGAGGGCAACGGCAACGGCATCGTCACGGAGCCCGAGGCGCCGCCGGCGTCGGTCGCCGAGGCGGTGCAGCGCGCGGCGGAGCGGGCGCAGTACCTCGTGTTCACCGAGGCGGCGTTCGAGACCGCCGCCGACAGCCCCTACCGTCGGCCCGCCGAGATCCTGGCGACGCTGGAGCGCCTCGACGAGCTCGCCGGTCTGTACGCCGACCCCGAGGGCTTCGGTCGCTCGCTCGGTCAGGCCGCCGAGGAGCTCGGGCTCACCTGGCGCCAGAACGTCTCCGAGCTCGCGCGCAGCCGCCGGCCGCACGCGTACAGCGTCACCTACGACGGCGAGCGGCTCGAGCTCGGCCCGCACGTCGCGATCGGCTCGGGCTCGGGCGCGGGCTTCATCGCGCGCATCTACCTGCACGTCGCGGACGGTTCGGGCGACGTGCCGCGCGGCCTGTACGTCGGCCATGTCGGCCGGCATCTCCCGGATACGACGACGGCGTAGGGTAAGGAGCGTCCGGCCGCGGACGCAGAGGAGATCATGGCCAATACGTTCGTCATCGTGGGCGCCGGCATGGCCGGCGGGAAGGCAGCGGAGACGCTGCGCGAAGAGGGCTTCGACGGGCGCATCGTCCTGATCGGCGCCGAGCCGGAGCGCCCGTATGAGCGCCCGCCTTTGAGCAAGGACTACCTGCGCGGCGAGGCCGACCGCAGCGCTGTCTGGCTGCAGGAGGACCCCGGCTGGTACGAGCAGCACAACGTCGAGCTGCGCACGTCCACGCCGGTCGCCTCCCTCGACGTGGCCGGTCGCGCGGTCGTGCTCGACGGCGGCGAGCGGGTCGACTACGACGCGCTCCTGCTCGCCACCGGCGCCGAGCCCAAGCGCCTGCCCATACCGGGTGCCGACCTGCCCGGCGTGCACCTGCTGCGCACGGTCGAGGACTCGGACTCGCTGCGTGCCGTGCTCGACTCCGGCGGCCGGCTCGTCGTGGTCGGTGCCGGCTGGATCGGATGCGAGGTCGCGGCGTCCGCGCGCCAGCGCGGGCTCGAGGTGACCGTCGTCGAGCCGCTGTCGCTGCCGCTCGAGCGGGTGCTCGGCCCCGAGCTCGGCGCCTTCTACCGCGACGTGCACGTCGATCAAGGCGTCGAGTTCCGCCTCGCCGACAGCGTCGCCGCCATCGAGGGCGCGGGCCGCGCCGAGCGCGTGCGGACGAACGACGGGGCCACACTCGATTGCGATGCGGTGGTCATCGGGGTCGGCGTCGCGCCGCGCACCGCGCTCGCCGAAGGCGTGCTCGACGTCGACAACGGGATCCTCGTCGACGCCGGCCTGCGCACGAGCGC
>DATFRW010000217.1:0-14789 GCA_035262945.1 Solirubrobacteraceae bacterium | reverse complement strand
CACGACAACGCCGGGCGGGATCGTGCCGCGCATGACGCATGGGTTGTGATCGGGCCCGGTGGGCGGCGTGATGTAGGCGATCGTCGGCCCGAGGACGTTGATCGTCTCGGCCACACGTGGATCGACGAGCTGCGCGGTTGCCATGGGCGCTTGACGATGCCGCCCGGCGGCCGCCTCGCCAAGACCGCGTTTGAGGGGTCAGCGTTTCACGAGTGACCAGACGATCGCGGCGGGGATCCCGTCGAACGCGCGCACGAAGGCGTCCGGGGCGTTCGACCACGCGCCCTTCTGCATCTCGAACCACGCGCGGTTCGGCGGCGGCTCGATGAGCTCGTCGATCTCGAGCTCGGCGGCCCGGAACGCCGACAGGTAGTCGGCGTGGAGGTGCGGGTGCGCCCGCACGAACGCGCGCGCGCCATCGGCGCCGACGTACGCGGCCTGGCCTCCGAGATGGACCATCGCCGGGTGGATGTCGGTGAGGATCATGCTGCCGCCGGGCCGCACGGCACGGGCGAGCTCGGCGATCGGCGGCCCGAGGTCGGCGCAGTGGTCGAGCGCGAGGCAGCAGACGGCGAGGTCGAAGCTTCCGTCGTCGACGGGAAGCGCCTCCAGGCGGCCGTCGAGGAACGTCGCGCCGGGAACCTTCTTGCGGGCGCGGGCGAGCATCTCCGGCGACGTGTCGACACCGAGGACGTTGTGACCGCGCGCAGCGAGCAGCGCGCTGACGCGCCCGGTCCCGCACGCCGCGTCGAGGGCGCGCCCGGCGGGGAGCTTGTCGAGCAGCGCCAGCAGGACCGCTTCCTCGAGCTGGATGAGCGGGTTGCCGGGAGCGTCATAGGTGGCTGACCAGGCGGCGTAGCCGTCCAGGACCGACCGCTCCGGATGGGCGATCGGCGCCGAGAGCCGCTCGTCCACGTCCGCGATCACGCGCCGGATGTCGCGCACCCGCGCGGCCGCCTCGTCGTCCGTCCCGGCGATGAGGCCGCGCAGGAGGGCCAGCCCCTCGATCCCGAGGACGAGCTCGGCCAGTGTGTGGCGCCGCGTCATGACGCCTCAGTGGCCGGGCGGCGCGTAATGCTCGGCGAAGAGCTTCGCCACCAGCTCGCCGCGGCTGGAGACCCCGACCTTGTCGAAGGTCGCCTTGACGTAGTCGCGGACGGTGTGCGTGGAGAGGTGGAGGCGCTCGGCGATCTGGCCGGTGCCGAGGCCGCGGGCGATGAGTTGCGTGATCTCCTGTTCGCGCCGGGAGAGCTCATAGGCCTGCACGATGATGGGCGCGATCTCGGACGCCTTTGCCGCCTCGATGACGAGCACGGTCTCGCCGACGCGGCCGTCGGCGTCGCGCAGGCACGAGGCATGGCAGACGATCCAGCGCCCCATGGCCGGTGAGCGCAGGCGCGCGCGGGCGCTGCCGCGGTCGCGCGCGCGCATGAGCGCGCCGATGGCGAAGGTCGGCAGCGGCAGGCCGAACGCGTGCTCGCCGTCGAGCCACGCGAGTTCCTCGAGCCACGCCGGCGCGTCGTCGTTCACCGAGACGAGCTCGCCGTCGCGGTCGAAGACCAGCAGACCGGGACCGCGCGCGTCGCCGCCGGCGCCCGGCGCGGAGCGCGCGTGCTCGCGCACGGCCTCGGCGAGCGGCCGCGACAGGCCCGCGAGCAGCCCGATCTCGTCTGACGCGAACGGCGCCGTCCCCTCGGCGCGCAGGAGCGTGACGAGGCCCCACGGACTGCCGTCGGCGACCAGCACGGCCCGCAGTTCGTCGGCGAAGCCATGGGGCCCGAGGAGCGCGCGATAGCGCGTGCTCTGGCCGGGATCGCCGCCCGTGGCCAGCCGCAGCGCGGCGGCCGGTGCGCCCGCCTGCGCCAGGTCGCCGAACAGGTTGACGTCGGACACGAAGAACTCGAGCTCCCAGGCGCGCGCGCAGGCGTTGGCGCCGCCCACGTGGCCGAGGTTCTCCGCCCGCGACGGCGCGGTCGGCAGCCCGGTGGCCGGGTCGGTCGACATCCACACCGAGGCGTCAAACGGCACCACCCGCCGCAGGCGCTCCGAGGCGATCCGGAACACCTCGCCCACGGTCTCCGCCCCGCCGACGCGCTCGATGAGCAGGTCGCGGGCACGCGCTGTCGCCGCCCCCTGCATCCATCGAGGGTGGTGGCCGCTGCGCGCAAATGCAACCCCCCGATCAAGGGGTCGAACACCGGGCAGGCGTGAGAGGATGGGCCGCACGATGAGTCGCCTCGGCGTCCGCAAGACCTACAAGCTCTACGTGGGAGGGGCGTTCGTGCGCTCGGAGTCCGGCCGCTACGACCGCGCCCTGGGCCCGGACGACGAGCCCGTCGCCAACGTTCCGCGCGGCTCGCGCAAGGACGTGCGCGATGCGATGGCTGCCGCGCGCAAGGCGGCCGGGCCGTGGGCGGCGCGCACCGCCTACAACCGCGGCCAGATCCTCTACCGGGCCGCCGAGGCGCTCGAGTCGCGCGGCGAAGAGCTGGGGCCGGCGGCCGAGGTCGTCGCCGCCGTCGACGTGCTCGTGCACTACGCCGGCTGGACCGACAAGCTGCCCGCCGTCCTCGGGGGCGTGAACCCGGTGGCGATGCCGTACCTCTCGTTCTCGCTGCCTGAGCCGACCGGTGTGGTCGGCATCGTCGCGCCCGACGAGCCGCCGCTGCTGGGCCTCATCGCGGAGCTCGCGCCGGCGCTGGCCGCCGGCAACACCGTGGTCGCGGTCATCTCCGAACGCTGGCCGCTGCCGGCCCTCGACCTCGGCGAGGTCCTCGGCGTCTCCGACGTGCCCGGCGGCGTGGTCAACCTCCTCAGCGGCCGCCGCTCCGAGCTCGCGCCGGCGCTCGGTGCCCACCGCGACCTCAACGCGATCGTCGACGCCGCGGGCGACCCCGAGCTGGGCGCCGAGCTCGACCGCCTCGCCGCCGAGACGGTCAAGCGCGCCCGTCACGCGGCGCCCGCGACGACCTACGAGGCCGCGACCGCCGACGCGCTCTCGCGCCTCGAGGCGGTCACCGAGCTCAAGACCGCCTGGCACCCGGTCGGCGCCTAGGCCGGGCGGCCCTCGAACACGCTGAAGCCGATCCCGGTCGGGATGGCGCGCTCCAGCGCGAACCCGGCCCCCTCGAAGAGCGCGGCGAACTCCTCGCGCGTGCGCTCGCGCCCGCCGGGGCCGATCATCATGTTGAGGTCGGAGAACTTGGCGTCCGGGTTCTCGTTGGCCGCGCCGAGGTCGCGCTCGACCACGAGCAGCCGCGCGTGCCTGGGCGCGGCGTCGCGGCACGCCCGCAGGATGCGCAGCGCGTCGCCGTCCTCCCAGTCGTGGACGATCGCCTTGAGCACGTACGCGTCGCCGCCCGGCGGCACGCCGTCGAAGAAGCTGCCGGCGATCACGTCGCAGCGGGCCTCGTCCACCGACGCCCCGGCGACGACGTGGGGGAGGTCGAAGAGGACGCCGCGCATCTCCGGGTGGGCGTCGAGCAGCGCGGCGAGCAGCGCGCCGTGGCCGCCGCCGACGTCGACCACCGTCGCGAACGGGCTGAAGTCGTAGGCGGCGAGCAGCCGGCGGTTCGTCCGCCGGGTGTTGTCGGTCATCGCGCGGTCAAACGCGGCGCCCTCGTCGGGATGGCCGGCGCGGTAGTCCCACACGTCGGCGCCGTGCACCGAGCGGAACGCGCTCTCGCCCGTGCGCACCGCATGCAGCAGGTTGCCCCAGGCGGCGAAGTGGGCGTGGCCGCCGACGTACGCCGCCCACCCACCGACGGGATCCGCGGCATCGGAGCGCAGACACGCCCCGACGTCGGTGAGCGCGAAGCGCCCGTCGGCCTCCTCGTGCAGCACGCCGACGCTCGCGAGCGCGCGCAGCACGCGCTGCAGCGACGGCGCGTGCGCGTCGACCGCCGCGGCGAGGTCGTCGCCCGAGCGCGGGCCGTCGGCGAGGAGGTCGGCGATGCCGAGCACCGCCGCGACGTGGATGGCCTGCGTGACCTGGTAGCCGTTGACCAGCCGCCGCAGCGTGACGGTGGGTTCTTCAGCCGCCATGCGCGTCGAGGAACCGCGCGAGCTGTTCGACGTACGCGGCGCGGTGCGCACGCGAATTGTGGATGCCGTGCGGCGCGCCGCTGACGCGCTCGACGTCGACCGCCGGATGGGTCTGCGCGAGACGCTCGGCGTGCCGCGGAGGGAACGCGGAGAGCGCCTCGTCCGCGGCCAGCAGGAACAGCGGTACCGACACCGGGGACGAGGTGTCCGTGACCGCGAGCGTCGAGGCGTCGGCCGCTTGCTCGAGCACGCCCGGGTCCATCGCCAGGAGCGCGTAGGCGAACGCCGGGTGAACGTCGTCGCAGCTGTCCGCTCCGGCCGGCGCCGCGGCCAGCTCCGCCGCGACCTCGTCCTCCGAGGCCCCCTCGGCGCGCCAGCGCGCAACCGAGTCCAGCACGATCCGGAAGATGGGGATCGCGATGTTCCGCTCGTGCTCGGCCGGCTCGCCCATGTAGAGCGGCGGGTCCTCCAGGAATGCCGCCGCCACGAGCTCGGGATGCCGCTGCGCCAGCCACCATGCGACGACGCCGCCGAGCGAGTGGCCCACGACGAGCGCCGGCCGGCCGACCTGCGTGCGCAGCACCTCGGCCACGTCCTCGCCGTAGCGGTCGACGTCGTAGGTGCCCGGCGCGTGCTCGGACGCGCCGTGCCCGCGCAGGTCGAGCTTCACGATCCGGCGGCCGTCGCGCAGGTCCTCGGGCAGCCAGTCGTACGTCCGCGAGCTGCCCGAGACGCCGTGCAGGAACACGACCGGGACGCCGTCCTGCGGCCCGTCGACCTCGACGTGAAGCCTCACTGGAGCGCGCCCTCGAGCCGCAGCACGCGCCGAAGGATGGCCAGCGACGACGCGTACGTGGAGTCGAGGCCGTAGTACGACAGCCCGCGCGCGCCGAGGGTGCGCGCCTGCGTGTAGGGCGTGTCAGAGGCGTAATGGATGATCCCGAAGTCGATCGGGAGCTTCGAGAAGTTCACGGCCTCGCCGACCGGATAGCGCTCGGAGTCGGCGATCTCGTAGACCGCGTTGCAGTACGGCCCGGCCTCCATCTCGACGACGGTGAACGCCTCGCGGTAATAGAAGTCCAGGTAGGCGCGGTTCTGCAGGAAGGTGCTCTTGACCGTCACCGCGCGCTGGTTGTCCAGCCCGGTCCCGAACTTCAGGTAGGGGGCGAGGTCGTCGACGGTGAACGCGTTGTCCAGCCAGTACGTCGTGCTCGAGTGCTCGTCGTGGATGACCGACGAGATCATCACGTCGCCGACGTCGGCGTTCAGGGTCGCCGCCTTGCCGAGCACGTACACGCCGCGCAGCTCCGCCGAGTCGATCGCGACCTCGCGCAGCAGGTTGTAGGCGGCAAGGCCAAGGGGGTAGTCGACGTTGACGATCACCGCGCCGCTGCGGCCGAGGCGCTCGGCGTCGACCGGGCCAATCCGGCGATCCAGGCGCGCCGGATCGAGCCCGGCGAGTGGGATGACCTGGGCCGGCACGCGCAGCGCGGTCGTCGATCGCAGGTGCTCGACGCCTGCTGCGACCTCGGCCTCGTGGCGCTTGGCGCGAAGCTCGGGCCCGCCCGCGTCGAAGAACTCGCGGGCGACGAAGTACAGGAAGTTGTCCCAGGAGCCGTCGGTGCGCCCGTCGCGGAAGCGCGCCAGCTCCTCCTTGAGGTCCTCGTCGTCGCCGTTCTCGATGAACGCCACGAGCTCGGCCTCGCGCTCGCGCGCAAGGCCGGTGACGAGGTTCGAGATGGCGTGCGTGTTCGACGAGACGAAGTACAGCGGCGCGTCGACCAGCCGGCGCGCGTGGAGCTCGGCGCGGACGGGCGCCCACCACCGCCGGGTCATCCGCTGGTAGCCGATCTGCGTCCCGCCCAGCATCCGCAGCCGCATCGACTTGGAGCGGTCGGCGATCGCCTGCAGGTACTCCTCGAAGCGGTCGCCCCACGCGTCCGCGAGCCTGCCCCAGTCGTCGGCGGACCCACCAAGCGCGATCGCGCACGCCTCGGGGCTGACCTCCTCGTCGGGCGGCCAGCCGGCGGCGAGCATCCTGCGCCGGATCTTGTTCCACTCGATCTGGAGGGCGACCAGCGTCGGGACGAGGTCGTCGACGTCGGACTCCGATGCGAGCAGCACCGCGAGGATCTCGTCGCCGCTGTCGTACCAGCGACGACGGCGCGCCGCGGCCTCGACCGACTCCCACTCCTCGAGCGGCCCGATGCCGGCGCGGGTGAACTGCGAGGCCTCCTGGCCCATCACGACGATCGTCGTCCGCACGATCGCCTCGGGCAGGCGGCGGACCGCGTAGATGAACGCGCCGAGGTCGATCTCGTCGGAGTCCGCGAGGGGGTGCAGCGCAGAGCCCATCGCCATGTGCGAGGGCTCGAGCACGCGCAGCCGCGTCTCCCCGCTCGAGCGCAGGAGCGTGCGGTAGGTGCGCTGGTAGAGCTCGACCTCGTCGGACAGGTTCGATGGCGCTATCTGCGCCGGTGCCGGCTGGGACACGGTGAGGCGGGCGACGGCCATAGAGGAACTATTCCTTGACGTACGGCTGGCCGACGGCCGCCGGTGGCCGGGAGCGCCCGATGACGCCGGCGACCGCGATCAGCGTGAGCACGTACGGCAGCGCCTGGAAGAGCACCGCGCCCGACGGCGAGAAGGCGGGGAGGCGCTGGGCGAGCGCGGTCGAGAAGCCGAACAGCAGCGCCGCGCCGAGCGCCCCGCCCGGATACCACTTGCCGAAGATCACCGCGGCCAGCGCGATGAAGCCGCGCCCCGCCGTCATCCCCTGGTTGAACGAGCCGATGAACCCGATCGACAGGTAGGCGCCGCCCATCGCGGCGAGCACGCCCGAGCTGATGACGGCGAGGTAGCGCGTGCGCGGCACGGAGATGCCGACCGTCTCGGCCGCGCGCGGATGCTCGCCCACGGAGCGCAGGCGCAGGCCTTGCGGCGTGCGGAACAGGAAGATCGTCAGCAGGACGACGAGGATCAGCGCGACCCAGGTCAGCGTGTTGGTGCGGCCGATCGCGTCGCCGAAGAACGACAGGTTCTTGATCCCCGGGATGCTGATGTCGGGGATGCGCGAGATGTTGTCGGGCGTGCCCTGATCGCCGTAGTGGTCGAGGAAGATGTAGCCCGTCACGCCCAGCGCGAGGAAGTTCAGCGCCATGCCGCTGACGATCTGGTCGGCGCGCAGGTTGATCGAGAAGAAGGCGTGCACGAACGCCAGCAGCCCGCCCGCGGCCATGCCGACGAGCAGGCCGAGGAACCACGAGTCGAGCAGGTCGGCGCCGAAGATCCCGAAGAACGCGCCCATGAGCATCATGCCCTCGAGCCCGACGTTCACGACGCCGCTGCGCTCGGACATGATGCCGCCGAGGGCGCCGAAGACCAGCGGCGTCGCGTAGCGCAGCGTCGCGGCGATGAGCGCCGACCAGGTGACGACGTCCTCGAGGTGCCCGGTGCCCGACTGGGTGGACGCGTACGCGCCGGCGCCGCCGATGATGCCGGCGGCGATCGCCCAGCCGCCGAAGCGCTTCTCGCCGCCGTAGATCGCCCACGCCCCGGCGGTGATCGCGAGCAGGGCGATGAGGATCGACGGCACCGGCGTGCGCACCTCCGCCGGCGGCAGCGCGATGAACCACGCGACGAAGCCGAGGACGATGCCGGCCCAGCCGGCGTGGCGCGGGTTCACCGCCCGGGTCGGCGCGGCGGTGGCGACGGCGGTGCTCATGACGCCTCGGCCTTCGCCGCCGGGGCGGTGGCCGAGCGGCGCTTGAACATGCTGCGGCCGCGCCGGAGCATCGTCAGCACGATCACGTCAGCGCTGACGATCAACACGACGAGCCCCTGGATGATGAAGGTGAGGTTGCCGGCGAGCTCGGGCTCGAAGATGTTCGGATCGAGGTTGCGCTGCGACGTGCCGCTCAGCAGCGCCCCGAACAGCAGCGCCGCGATCACGGTGCCGCTGGCGGTGTTGCGCCCGAGCAGCGCGACCGCGATGCCGAAGAAGGCAAGGCCGCCGGAGGCCGAGTTCAGGACGTCGTTCGTCGCGATGTGGAACTGCCAGCCCAGCAGGTCGAGCGTCCCGGCCAGGCCCGCGAACGCGCCGCACACCGCCATGACGAGGAAGTAGTTCCACGAGACGTTGATGCCGCCGTAGCGGGCCGCTTCGGGGTTGAAGCCGACCGCGCGGACCTCATAGCCCGTGGTCGAGCGGTTGAGCACCAGCCAGAACACGACGACGGCGGCCAGCGCGATGAAGATCCCGATGTGCAGGCCCTGCAGCTCGGGGTCGCCCCAGAACACGGGCAGCTTCGCGCCCGCCACGATGTCGTTGGAGATCGGCACCGACTGCTGCGACGGGTCGGTGTTCTGCAGCGGCCCGTTGAGGGCGAAGAGGTAGGCGCCCAACCAGACCGCGATCCAGTTGAGCATGATCGTCGAGATCACCTCGTGGGCCCCGACGGTGGCCTTCAGCAGGCCCGCGATCCCGGCCCAGGCGGCACCCCCCAGCGTGCCGGCGACGATCGCGAAGATGATGTGCAGGACGCTGGGCATGCCGGCGAACGACGAGCCGACCCACACGGCGATGTAGCCCCCGACGAGGTACTGGCCCAGACCGCCGATGTTGAAGAGCCCGCAGCGGAACGCGAAGGCCACGGCCAGGCCGGTGAGGATCAGTGGGACCGTGATGATCAGCGTCTGCTGGAGGTTGAGCGCGGCGGTCGTGCGCTCGCTGCCCGAGACCCAGGGGAAGATCCAGTTCAGCCCCGAGCCGTTGAAGATCGCCTTGTAGGTCGACAGCGGGTTGTGGCCGGTGATCAGGATCACGAGCCCGCCGACGAAGAACGCGAGCACCGCGGTCAGCACCGGCACGAGGACGCCGCCCCCGTCGAAATAGGCGGCCAGGCGCGCCGCCGGGGTCTGCGCGTACCCCTCCGCGATCTCCTCGCCCTCGACCTCGCCGGGCTGAGGCTCGAGTTCGGTGCTCATGCGGCCGCCTCCCGCTGTCGCCCGCCGCCGGTCATCGCGATGCCGAGTTCCTCCTCGGAAACGTCGGGCGGGAACTCGCCGACGATCTCGCCCTCGTAGATGACGAGGATGCGATCCGCGAGCGAGCGGACCTCCTCGAACTCGAGCGACATGAGCAGGATCCCGCGGCCGGCGTCGCGCTCGCTCACGAGCCGCCGGTGGACGAACTCGATCGCGCCGACGTCGAGGCCGCGCGTCGGCTGGGCGGCGACCAGCACGCGCGGGTTGCACGCGATCTCGCGCGCGATGACGACCTTCTGCTGGTTGCCGCCCGACAGTGACAGGGCGAGCGACGAGGGCCCGCCGCCGCGCACGTCGTACTCGCGGATCAGGCCGCGGGCGCGGTCCCGCATGCGCTTGAGCGACAGCAGCCAGCCGTTGGACAGCTTCGGCGTGTTGTACTCGCGCAGGGCAAGGTTCTCGGCGAGCGTGAAGTTGAGCACGAGCCCGCGGCGGTGGCGGTCCTCGGCGATGTGCGAGACGCCGTGGCGGACCATGCCGCGCGCGCCGGAGTCGGTGAGGTCGGTGCCGCCGACGCGGATGGTGCCCGTCTGGACGGGCCGCAGCCCGGTGACGGCCTCGACGAGCTCGCTCTGGCCGTTGCCGTCGACGCCCGCCAGGGCGACGATCTCACCGGCGCGGATGGTGAGCGAGGCGCCGCGGACGGCGGGCAGGCCGCGGTCGTCGCTGACCTCGAGATCGGTGACCTCGAGGACCGCCTCCTTCGGCTGTGCCGGCGGCTTCTCGACGCGCAGCAGGACCTCGCGCCCGACCATGAGCCGCGCCAGGGACTCCTCGGTGGCCCCCTGCGTCGGCACGGTGTCGATCCGCTTGCCGCGCCGGAGCACGGTCACGCGGTCGGCGATCTCGAGCACCTCGTTGAGCTTGTGCGAGATGAAGACGATGCCGGTGCCGTCGGCCTTGAGGGCCTCGAGCACGCGGAAGAGGTCGTTGGCCTCCTGCGCGGTCAGGACCGCGGTCGGCTCGTCGAGCACCAGGATCCGCGCGCCGCGGTACAGCGCGCGCAGGATCTCCACGCGCTGCTGCATGCCGACCGTGATGTCCTCGACGCGTGCGTCGGGGTTCACGGCCAAGCCGTAGCGCTCGGACAGCTCGCGCACGCGCGCCTTGGAGGCGTCGACGTCGAGCAGGGCGCCCTTCGTGGGCTCCTGCGCGAGCACGATGTTCTCGGCCACGGTCATCACCGGCACGAGCATGAAGTGCTGGTGGACCATGCCGATCCCGAGGTCGATGGCCTCGAGCGGCGAGTTGATGGTCACGGGCCGGCCGTCGACGCGGATCTCGCCCTCGTCGGGCGTGTAGAGCCCGTAGAGGACGCTCATCAGCGTCGACTTGCCGGCACCGTTCTCCCCGAGCAGCGCGTGGACCTCGCCGGGCTTCAGGTCGAAGTCGACCGCGTCATTCGCGACGATCGGCCCGAAGCGCTTCGTGATCCCGCGCAGCTCGAGGGCGTACTCCATGTGTGGTCCTTGTTACGACCCGCTGACCGTGTCGGGGATGCCCGTGATCTTGCCGCTCTTGATGTCGGCCTCGACCTGCGCGATCTGGTCGGCGTACTTCTGGGCCGCCGCGTTGAGCTTGCCGTAGCCGATGCCGCCCGACTGGACGGAGTTGATGATGTCCTGGCCGCCCTGGTACGAGCCGTCCTGGACGCCCTTGATCGCGTTGAGCACGGCGACGTCGACCTTCTTGAGCGCGCTGGTGAAGACCTGCGGCCCGATGTAGGACTGGTCGGCGTCGACGCCGATGCCCTGGACGCTCTTCTCCTTGGCCGCGTCGAGGACGCCGAGCCCGCACTGGCCGGCGACCTGGAAGACGACCTTCGCGCTCTTGGAGATCTGGTCGAGCGCGATCTCCTTGCACTTCGCCTGGTCGACGAAGTCCTGGGAGTAGGCGTTCAGGGTCTTGATCCCCGGATCGGCCTTCTTGGCGCCGTACTGGTAGCCGGCGATGTAGTGGTCGACCGGCGGGATCTTCTGCCCGCCGACGCTGCCGATCGTCGTGACGTTGTTGTCCTTGGCGTACAGGCCGGACAGGTACCCGACGAGGTAGCCCGCCTCCTGCTCCTTGAAGAGCAGGCCCTCGACGTTCGTCGGCTTGGACTTCATGCCCGCGGCCGACGAGTCGATGATCGCGAACTTCGTGTCCGGGAACTTGCCGGCGACCTTCTCCGTCGCGTCGGCCATGAGGAAGCCGACCGCGATGACGAGGTCGTACTTCTGCTGGGCGAGCGTGGTCAGGTTCGGGACGTAGTCGGCGTTCGACTTCGAGATCAGCACGCGGCCGTCGATCCCAAGCTGCTTCTGGGCGTCCTGCAGGCCCTTGTTGGCCAGGGCGTTGAACGAACGGTCGTTGAGGCCGCCGATGTCGGTGACGAGGCCGACCTTGATCTTCGGCTTCGACGCCGTCGTCGAGGCGGGCGCCGTGCTGGTGCCTGTGGAGCCGCTATCGCTACTGCCGCACGCGGCAATGCCGATGCTCCCCAAGGCCAAGATGAGGGCGATGGACATCGCCCGGATGGAACTGCGGTGCACTGCTCCTCCTTGTAACTCCTCGCTATAGCCGACGCCCCCCGGGGCTCCGGCCAGTTGCGGCAATCTACAGCGACTGCCCGTCGCCGTTTGTTAGGCCGGTCAGAAGCCTGTCCCGAAGTGCAGCGTCGGCGAAGCTCGCCTCGATGGCCGTTCGGGTGACGCCGACGAGCTCTTCGTCGCCCAAACCGAAGTGCTCACGGGCGATCGCGTACTCGCCCCCGACGCTTGCGCCGAAGTACGGCGGGTCGTCGGAGCCGAGGGTGAGCGGGATCCCGGCGTCCCGTAGGACCGGGAACGGATGCTCCTCAAAACTGGGGAACACGCCGAGCACGACGTTGCTGGTGGGGCAGACCTCGAGCGTGATCTGGCGGGCCGCGAGCTCGCGCACGAGCCCCGGATCCTCGATCGCGCGGACGCCGTGCGCGATGCGCGTGACCGGCAGTTCCAGCGCGCCGCGGACCGACTGGGCGCCCGCCCACTCGCCGGCGTGCACCGTGCAGCCCAGGCCGGCCTCGACGGCGACCTTGTAGGCGTCGATGAAGGGCTCGGGCGGGTAGCCGGCCTCGTCGCCGGCGAGCGAGAAGCCCACGACGTAGGGGTGGGGACGCTCCGCGGTCTTCTCGGCGATCTCGATGGCGCGCGCCACGCCGTAGTTGCGGACCGCGACGCTGAGGATGCGCGCCTCGATGCCGTGGTCGCGGCGGGCGTCGTCGATGCCTTTGGCGATGCCTTCGAAGTGCTCCTTGTCGCTCATGCCCGACAGGCGGGCGTGGTCGATCGACGCGGTGAGCTCGACGTAGATCGCGCCGTCGCGCGCGCAGCTCGCGAGGTACTCGTAGGCGATGTCGCGGTAGTCCTCGCCGCTGCGGATGACGCTGCAGACCATGTTGTAGGTGTTCAGGAAGTCGAGGAAGTCGCGCCACGCGAAACGGTCGGGCGTGGCGAAGACGCCCTCGGGGATATCGAGGCGGTTGCGCTGCGCGATCCGGCGGACGAGGTCGGGCGTCGCGGTGCCCTCGAGGTGCACGTGCAGCTCGGCCTTGGGGATCGTCACGTCATCACCTCGAGCACGGCCGGGTTCTCGTCGAGGACGCGGTCGCCGACCCTGAACGCGGCGCTGATCTGGTCGGCGGCTCGCTTGGCCGAGTCCTCGTCGCGCGCGTGGACGAGCGCCAGCGGCCGGCCGTGGGGGCCGACGCGCTCGCCGGGCGCCGAGACCTCGGTGAGGCCGACGGCGTGGTCGATCGCCTCGTCCTCGCGGCGCCGGCCGCCGCCGAGGTCGATGATCGCCAGCCCGATCGCGCGGACGTCGACGGCGGCGACGACGCCGTCGCGCTCGCCGTGCGCCTCGATCGTCACCGGTGCCTTCGGGAGATATTCGTCGGGCCGTTCGAGGAGGTCGGTTGGCCCCCCGAGCGCGGCGACCATCCGCGCGAAGTGCTCGGCCGCGGCGCCCGATTCGAGGGCCTCGAGGGGGCTGGCGTCGAGGCCCTTCAGACGCAGCAGCTGCTGGCTCAGGGCGAGCGTGACGTCGAGCATGCGCCCGTCGCGCGCCGCGCCGGTGAGGTGGTCGATGGCCTCGCGCACCTCGACCGCGTTGCCGGCGGCGCGGCCCATGACGCGGTCCATGTCGGTGAGCAGGGCCGCAGTGGGGAGGCCGTTGCCGGTGGCGACGTCGATGATCGCCTGCGCGAGCTCGCGCGCGTGATCGAGCTCCGGGAGGAACGCGCCGGAGCCGACCTTGACGTCCATGACCAGCGCGTCGAGCCCGGCGGCGAGCTTCTTCGACAGGATCGAGGCGACGATGAGCGGGACCGATTCGACGGTGCCGGTCGCGTCGCGGATCGCGTAGAGGCGGCGGTCGGCGGGGGCGAGGTCGCCGGTCTGGCCGATGATCGCGCAGCCCGCCTCGCGCACGGCCGTCGCGAACCGGTCGCTGTCCGGCGCGGTGTCGTAGCCGGGGATCGAATCGAGCTTGTCGAGCGTGCCGCCGGTGTGGCCGAGGCCGCGGCCGGAGATCATCGGCACCGCGCCGCCGCACGCGGCGACGATCGGGGCGAGCAGGAGCGAGACCTTGTCGCCGACGCCGCCGGTCGAGTGCTTGTCGAGGACGGGCCGGTCGAGGTCCCACTGCAGGACCTCGCCCGAGCGTGTCATCGCGCCGGTCAGCGCCACGCGCTCCGCGGCGGCCATGCCGTTGATGACGATCGCCATCGCGAGCGCGCCGACCTGGGCATCGCTGACCGAGCCGTCCGTGATGCCCTGGACCAGCCAGTCGATCTCGTCGTCCGTGAGGTGATGGCCGTCGCGCTTGCGGCGGATGACCTCCTGGGCGAGGAACTGGGTCAACTGAGCCTCCCGACGAACGCTTCGAGCAGGCGCGCGAGGTCGCCGGCGGCGCGCTGCGCGTCCTTGAGCGTCTGCTCGTGGCTGAGCGGCACGTCCGACATCCCCTCGGCGAGGTTCGAGATCGCCGAGACGGCCGCGACGCGCAGGCCGGCATGGCGGGCGAGGATCGTCTCGTGGACGGTCGACATTCCGACGGCGTCGGCGCCGAGCGCGCGGAATGCCCGGATCTCCGCGGCGGTCTCGAAGCTCGGGCCGCTGACGGCGAGGTAGACGCCATCCGCGAGGTCGATCCCCAACGATTGCGCGGTGGCGTGCAGCTGGGCGCGCAGTTCGGGGTCGTAGGCGTCGCTCATGTTGGGGAAGCGCGGGCCGATCGCCTCGTCGTTGGGGCCGACGAGCGGGTTGTGGCCGGTGAGGTTGATGTGGTCGGTGATCGCCATGAGGCGGCCCGGTCCGACCTCGCTGCGCAGCGAGCCGGCCGCGTTGGTGAGGACGAGCACCTCGGCGCCGGCGGCGCGCAGGGCGCGCACGGGCGTGGTGCGCGCGGCGGGGTCGCCGCCCTCGTAGACGTGCGCGCGGCCCATGAGCACGCAGGTCGGCACGCCTTGCAGCCGGCCGACGACGGCGCGGCCCGCGTGGCCGGCGACACCGGGCTTCGGGAAGCCGGGCAGTTCGTCGTAGCCGATGGTCACGGCGCCCTCGACGGCGTCGGCGACGGCGCCAAGGCCCGAGCCGAGGACGATGCCGACGCGCGGCTGCAGGTGGCCGCGTAGGACGGCGGCGGCCTCGTCGGGTGCGCTCATGCCAGCGAGCCCT
>DATFRW010000216.1:0-4439 GCA_035262945.1 Solirubrobacteraceae bacterium | reverse complement strand
CCTGTCCGGGGCGGGCGCCGGGCAGGTCGCGCAGATCTTCGCCGGGACAGCGCTGGAGGCCCGCCCGGTCGATGGCGGCGCCACGGCCGCCTCGGCGGTGAAGATGGCCTACGCCGGCTGGACCAAGGGCACCGCCGCGCTGCTGCTGGCGCTGCGGGCGCTGGCGCGGGAGCAGGGCGTCGAGGACGCGCTGCTGGCGGAGTGGGCGATGTCCCAGCCCGGCCTGGCCGAGCGCTCGGACGGCGCGGCCAGGTCGGCGGCCGCCAAGGGCTGGCGCTGGGTGGCGGAGATGGAGGAGATCGCGGCGACCATGGCCGCGGCCGGGCTGCCCGACGGCTTCCACGCGGCGGCGGCGGAGGTGTTCAGAGCGCGTCCAGCGACAGCGCCGAGCGAAGCCCCGACCGCCCCGAATCGGTGACGCGCAGCGCGCGGGTGCCGCGCACGCGCGCGACCCAGCCGCGCGCGAGGACCGCGTCGGCGATCGCGGCGCCGAGCGCGCCCGCCAGGTGCGGCCGGCGCTCGGTCCAGTCCAGGCACGGCCGCGCGTAGGCACGGCGACCGCGCGCCGGCAGGTCGATCCCCAGCGCGCCGAAGGCCGCATCGGCGCCGGGACCGAGCGCGTAGGCGCGCTCGCCGTCGGGCACGATCGCGCCCGCTGCGAGCAGCGCGTCGCACACCGCGACGCCGAGCACGCCCGCGAGGTGGTCGTAACAGGTGCGGGCGGCGCGCTCGGCCTCCGCGCGCGTGTGCCGGCGCAGCGTCCGCGGCGCGCTGGGCGGCGAGATCACGGCGAGCGTCTCGAGCGCGCGCGCCACGTCCGGGCCCGCGAGGCGATACGCGCGCCGGCGGCCGTCGGGCTCGACGACGACGAGGCCCGCGTCGAGCAGCCGCGCCAGGTGGTGGCTGGCCGTCGAGGGCGCCACGTCCGCCTCGCGCGCCAGCGAGCCCGCCGAACGCGGTGCCCCGTCGAGCAGGGCGTCGAGCATCGCGGCGCGCGCGGGATCGGCGATCGCTGCGGCCCCGGCGGCGAGATCGACGTGCATGGCAGCGATGCTACGACGCCGACACTTCGACCGTGATCGAAGCAACGGCGCGCGACGATCGCGGTCATGACCGACCACCTCATCCCACCACGGGCGCTCGCCGACCGCCTCGCCGCCGCCGACGAGGCCTACATCCGCTCGGCACACGTCACGCTCGACGCGGTGGCGGGCCCGCGCCTCGAGGAGGTCCGCGCCGCGATGGCCGCGGGCCGGCTCCCCGCGCCCGCGTACGTGCTCGACGACGGCACCGAGATGGTCGCGCGGGATCACCTCGCGCTCGCCGACGCCGCGGGCGCCGACCTCGCCGCCGCGTTCCGCGCCCGCTACCTCGCCGCCCGCGGGCCCGACCCCGACGGCGCCTACGAGGGCTATCTCTCCGGGGCGTACGCGATCTGCCTGCGCAGCGCCACGCCCGAGAACATCGCCCGCAAGGACGGGCTCGTCGACGAGATCGAGGCGCTGCTCGGCGACCCGCGCCCGCGCGACCACGACTGGCGCGACGCGCTGCGCGCCGCGGTCGACGCCCTCGACGACCTCGAGCGCCCTTTCGCTCCGCTCGACGAGCACCGCTTCGGCAAGCGCCCCACGCGCCACCGCCTCATCGACGATCCGCGCGAGCGCTGGGCGTGGCTGAGCGCGTGACTGCCCAGGCGCTACCATCATTCGCCGCCCATGGCCAGCCAGCCCACCCAGCTTTCCATCTCAACCCGCGACATCTCCAACTCGCGCGCCACCCGCCGCCTGCGCCGCGCAGGCCAGGTGCCGGGAGTGCTCTACGGAGGTGACGCCGAGCCGCTGGCCTTCGCCGTCGACGAGCGCGAGCTGCGTCACGCGCTCGCCGCCCGCGGCGCGGTCGTCGAGCTTCAGCTCGGCGGCGACGCCACGCCCGCGGTGCTCAAGGACGCCCAGCGCCACCCGGTGCGCGGCACCACGCTGCACGTCGACTTCCTGCGCGTCCGCCTCGACGTGGCCATCCACTCGGTCGTCGCGCTCGAGCTCGTCGGTAGCGAGGACGCCCCCGGCACCAAGGAGGGCGGCGTCCTCGAGCACGTCACGCGCGAGGTCAACATCGAGGCCCTGCCGACCGACATCCCCGAGCGTCTCGAGCTCGACGTGTCGCAGATGCAGGTCAACGACACGCTGTATCTCTCCGGCGTCACCGCACCTCCCGGCGTGACGATCCTCGACGACCCCGAGGAGACCGTCGTCGCCACGCTCACCCCGCCCAAGCTGCAGGCCGAGCTCGAGGCGCTGGAGGAGATCGAGGCGGAGACCGCGGTCGTCGGCGAGGGCGAGGCCCCGGCCGAGCGCGAGGAGGCCGCCGAAGAGGCGCCCGCCGAGGGCGGCGACGCCGAAGAGGCCTCCGAGTAGCAGCACCATATGCGCCGGCTCTTCGGCGGAGGGTCGGCTCCGGTCGACTGGCTCGTCGTGGGCCTGGGCAATCCGGGCGAGCGCTACGCGCGCACGCCGCACAACGTCGGCTTCGCGGTCGCCGCGGAGCTCGCGCGCCGCTGGGAGCTTCCGAAGCCCAAGCAGCGCTACGCGGGCCTCTTCACCGAGGGCCGCACCGGCCCGGGCGGCCCGCGCGTCGCCGTGCTGTGGCCGCAGACCTACATGAACGAGGCCGGCAACTCCGCCGGCCCCGCTCGCGGCGCATTGCACCTCGATCTCGACCGCGTCCTCGTCCTGCACGACGAGATCGACCTGCCCTTCGGCGACGTGCGCACCCGCGTCGGCGGAGGCCTCGCCGGCCACAACGGCCTGAAGTCGCTGCGCCGCGGGCTGGGCTCGCCGGACTTCGCCCGCGTGCGGGTCGGCGTGGGGCGGCCGGACTCGACCGATCCCGACATCGTGTCCGCCTACGTGCTCGGCCGCTGGCGCCAGCCGCCCGACGAAGTGCGGGCCCTCGTGGAGCGCGCGGCGGACGCGGCCGAGAGCGTCGTGCTCGCTTAGTGCGCTTCGCGCACACTTGTGCGCGCGCAACGACTGTGAGATAGGCTCGGCCCACAACGGCGTCCCGAGCTGAGAGGAGAGGTATGAGCACTGTTCCCGTGCGCCTCACCGTGAACGGTCAGCAGCACGAAGTCGAGGTCGAGCCTCGGCTGCTGCTCGTGCACCTGTTGCGCGACAGGCTTGCGCTGACCGGCACCCATGTGGGCTGCGACACGACGAACTGCGGCGCGTGCACGGTGCACCTCGACGGCGAAGCGGTGAAGAGCTGCACCGTCCTCGCGGTGCAGGCCGACGGCGCCGACGTCAAGACGATCGAGGGGATGGCCGACGGCGAGAAGCTGCATCCGCTCCAGGAGGCCTTCTGGAACGACCACGGCCTGCAGTGCGGCTACTGCACGCCGGGCATGATCATGGCCGCCGCCGACCTGCTCAATCGCAACCCGAATCCGACCGAGGAGGAGGTCCGCAAGGGCCTCGAAGGCAACCTCTGCCGCTGCACCGGCTACCACAACATCGTCAAGGCGGTCCTCGACGCCGCCAAGGCGCAGCAGGGCGCCCCGGCACCGCAGGAGGTGTCTGCGCCATGAGTACCACCGAAGCACCGGCCACCTCCGGCAACGGCCATGTCGGCCGCGCCATGCGGCGCAAGGAGGATCCGCGCCTGATCACCGGTCGCGGCTCCTACGTCGACGACATCAACCTCGTCGGCCAGCTCTGGGCGTCGTGGGTGCGCTCGCCCGAGGCTCACGCGAAGATCGTCTCGATCGACACGTCGGCCGCGAAGGCTCGCGACGGCATCGTCGCCGTCTTCACTCACGAGGACCTCGACATCGAATCGGCCCTGCCGATGGCCTGGGTCCCGCCCGGTGTCGATGTCAACACTCCCGAGCATTGGGTGCTCGCCAAGGGCGAGGTCAAGCACGTCGGCGACCCGGTCGCCCTCGTCATCGGCGACGACCGCTATGCCGTCGTCGACGCGGCTGAGGACGTCCTCGTCGAGTACGACCCGCTGCCCGTCGTCACCAATCCCGAGGCGGCGCTCGAGTCCGGCTCGCCGCTCGTCCACGAGCAGTTCGGCACCAACAAGATCTGCGAGTGGTCGCTTGGCGGCGGCGATCTCGATGCCGGCTTCGCCGAGGCCGACGTCATCATCGAGCGGCGGATCGTCAACCACCGCATCGCCGGCGGTGCGATCGAGCCGCGCGGCGTCCTCGCCGAGTGGCGCGGCGACAGGCTCACCGTGTGGAGCTCCACCCAGGTGCCCCACTTCCTGCGCCTGTTCTTGTCGATGCTGCTGGGCATCGGCGAGGATCGCGTCCGCGTCGTCGCTCCCGAGGTCGGCGGGGCGTTCGGCTCCAAGCTGAACATCTACGCCGAGGAGATCGGCTGCGCTTGGGCGGCGACCAAGCTCAACCGGCCGATCAAGTGGATCGAGACGCGCTC
>DATFRW010000215.1:0-2116 GCA_035262945.1 Solirubrobacteraceae bacterium | reverse complement strand
CCCTCGAAGACGACCTGCTCGCCAGGGTGAAGGTCCATCGCCCGTCGAGACTATCGTGGCCCTCGGTGCCATCGGTAGTTCAGGTCGAGCCGCTCACGACGGCCCGCGCGCTGCGCGGGCCGTTCGACTACCTGCGCCCCGACGGCGTCGACGTCGGCTCGGTGCTCGTCGTGCCGTTCGGCGCGCGCGACGTCGTCGGCGTCGTGATTGGGCTGGCCGACGGCTCCGAGCACGAGCCGGTCGCGCCGCACCGCGTGCTCGATGCGCGCCTGCCGCCCGAGCTCGTGCAGCTCGCGCTGTGGATGGCCGATGAGTACTGCTCCACGCCGGCCCGGGCGCTGTCGCTGCTGCTGCCGCCGAAGGGGGCGCGGCCGAAGACGGCCCTGTGGGCCGAGCGGAGCAGCTGCGCCGAAGGCGGCGTCTTCGCCGACGGGAGCGGCTCCGCCGCGCGCCTGACCGAGCGCCAGCGCGCGCTGCTCGACTCGCTGCCCCGCTTCGCCGGCCCTGACCTCGCCGCCCTGCGGCGCCTCGAAGCCCGCGGCCTGGTGCGGATCGAGCCGCGCATCGTTCGTCGCGCGCCGCTCCACGTCCCCGTGGGCGCCGCGCGCGAGCAGCCCGCGCTGACCGCCGAGCAGCGGGAGGCGCTGGCCGCCATCGAGGCCGCCGAGCCGGGAGCGCGCCTGCTGCTGCACGGCGTCACCGGCTCGGGCAAGACCGAGGTCTACCTGCGCGCGGCCGCGTCCGCCCTCGCGCGCGGGCGCGGGGTGATCGTGCTCGTGCCCGAGATCGCGCTCACGCCGCAGATCGTCGGGCGCTTCGTGGCGCGCTTCGGCGACACCGTGGCGGTCCTGCACTCCAAGCTCTCGGCCGGCGAGCGCCACGACGAGTGGGCGCGGCTGCGGGCGGGCGAGGCGCGGGTGTGCGTCGGTCCGCGGTCGGCCGTGTTCGCGCCGGTGCGCGACCTCGGGCTCGTCGTGGTCGACGAGGAGCACGACGCCTCGTACAAGCACGAGGGCGACCCGCGCTACGACGCGCGGCGGATCGCGGAGCGGCGGGCGGCGATCGCCGGCGCGGTGCTCGTGGCCGGCAGCGCGACGCCGCGGCCCGAGTCGGTGCACGCCCTGCGGCGGCTGCGGCTGCCGGCGCGCGTCGACGGCGCGCGGCTCCCGCTGGTCGAGGTGGTCGACATGCGCGAGGCGCGCCGCGCGCTGCACCCGCGCACGCACGAGGCGCTCGCCGATGCCCGCAAGGCCATCGTCCTGCTCAACCGGCGCGGGTGGTCGAACTTCCTCACGTGCCGGTCGTGCGGGCAGGCGTGGGGCTGCCCGTCGTGCGACGTGACGCTCGTGCTGCACCGCGCGGAGGGCCTGCTCGCCTGCCACCACTGCGGGCATCGCGAGCCCGTGCCGACCCGCTGCGACGCCTGCGGCTCGGTGTCGATCGCGCGCCACGGCACCGGCACCGAGCGCCTCGAGGCCGAGCTCGATGGCACGGTCTTCCGGCTCGACGCCGGGATCGCCGACCCGGCGCGCGTGCTCGCGGCCTTCGAGGCGGCACCCACCGGCGTGCTCGTCGGCACCCAGATGGTGGCCAAGGGGCACGACTTCCCCGACGTCGATCTCGGGGTCGTCGTCGACGCCGACGCGACGCTGCGCTTCCCCGACTTCCGCGCGGAGGAGCGCACGTTCGCGCTGGTCACCCAGCTCGCGGGCCGCGCGGGCCGCGCGGGCCGCGGCGCCACGGGCGGGCGCGTCCTCGTCCAAACGCTCGACCCCGACGCGCCGGCGATCCGCTTCGCCGCCCACCACGATGCCGACGGCTTCCTGGCCGGCGAGCTCGAGCGGCGCGAAGGGCTTCGCTACCCGCCGTTCTCGACCCTGATCCGCGTCGTCTGCTCCTCGCAGGCGCCCGGCGCGGCGCTGGCCGCGGCCAGCGCGGTGCGCGAGCGCCTCACCAACGCGCTCGGGCCCGCGCCGCTCTTCCGCCTGCGCGGTCGCGAGCGCGCGCAGGTCGTCGTCAAGGCCGCCCAGCGGGCGCCCGCTGTGGCCGCCGTCGGCGCCGCCGTGCGCGCGGTCGCCGGCGACCGCGCGCACCGCGCCGCGGCCTTCAGCGTGGA
>DATFRW010000214.1:0-20742 GCA_035262945.1 Solirubrobacteraceae bacterium | reverse complement strand
CGTTCCGAGCGCCCACGCGCTCGCTCCTCGCGGTAGCGCGAGAGCACAAAGAGCGAGTAGTCGATCCCCAGTGCCAGGCCCATTGCGGTGACCATGTTCACGGCGTAGAGCGAGAGGTCGTACGCCTGCCCGAGCGCCGTGGCCAGCGCGAGCGCGACGACGATCGACACGAGCGCGAGCACGATCGGCACGAGGCCGGCGACGACCGCCCCGAAGACGAGCAGCAGGACGAGGAGGGCGGCCGGGAGCCCGAACAGCAACTCGCCCGCGCGCAGGTCGTCCCTGGAAGCCTGGCCCTGGTCGGCATCCGACGTCCAGCCCCCGCTGACCGCGGCCTCGTACCCCGGCTGCGCGTCGACGCGCTGCACCGCGCGGTACACCGCCGGGATGCGCTCGTCGCCGTCCGGGCCGAGCCCGAGGAGGACCGCCCGCGCACGGCCGTTGCCCGAGACGAGGGGCCTGCCGTCCAGCGATGTGACCACGGCGGTCGCGCCCGCTGCGTGGAGGTCGCGCGCGAGCGCGCGCACGCGCGCGCCGAGCGTGCGGTCGCCGGGCCGCCCGCGCACGACCACGGTCTCGGTGAGCGCCCGATCGCGTTGCGCCGGGTCCTGCGGGAACGCCCGCGCCAGGAGCGCCGCGCCCTGCGTGGAGTCCGTCTGGCGCGTCGTCTCGATGTTCGAGGTCAGCGCCTCGCCCAGGAACAGCGCGACCACCACGGACGACGCGAGCACGGCGACGGCCCAGGCCGCGATCACGCGCACCGGATGGGCACCACACGCCGACGCAAGCCTGGCGGTCACCGCGGTCGTCTACCACACCGCCGGGCATCGGCGCGCAACTCGGTCGATGGACCTAGGACGAATTGCCTCTGGGAGCCGCGGGCAACCGGGCGGACACTCGGTGCATGACACCGAGCGAACTCATCACCGACGAAGTCACGTCGTGGCCGGGCGTGGAGGCCGGGCCGGGGCGGCGCGGCGAGTTCTCCTTCACGATCGGGCGCCGCGAGATCGGCCATCTGCACGGCGACCGCGCGGCCCACTTCTTCTTCCCGAAGGGCGTGTGGGCCGAGCTGTTCGCGCAAGGGCGGATCGGCTACCACCCGGTCTTCCCAGAGCGCGAGGGCCCGGCGGCGCGCCGGATCGACGACGAGGACGACGTCCGCGACGTGATCGCGCTGATGCGACTGAACTACGACCGCATGGTCGCCGCCGCCCCCGCCCGCTGACTGCCAAGATCCCGCGCGTGGCGCGCGGCGTCGACACCCCGCACGGCCGGGCTCGCGTGCACCTGCACCTCGAGGAAAAGCCCGCGGGCGCGCTCGTTCTCGGTCACGGGGCGGGCGGCGGCGTCACGTCGCGCGATCTCGTGACCGCGACGAACGCCGCGGCCGCGGCCGGCTGGAGCGTCGTGCTCGTCGAGCAGCCCTACCGCGTCGCCGGCAGGCGCTCACCCGCTCCGGCCGCGCAGCTCGACGCCGCCTGGACCACCGTCGTCGACAACCTCCGGGCGAAGGAGCTCCGCGATCTGCCGCTCGTCGCCGGCGGGCGGTCGTCGGGCGCGCGGGTCGCCTGTCGCACCGCGGAAGCGACCGGCGCGATCGGCGTGCTGTGCCTCGCGTTCCCCGTGCACCCGCCCGGGCGGCCCGAGAAGACCCGCCTGGCGGAGCTCGACGCGGTCAAGGTTCCGGTGCTCGTCGTCCAGGGCGAGCAGGACCCGTTCGGCATGCCGCCGAAACGGCGGGGCCGCAAGGTGGTGGTGGTGCCCGGCAACCACAGCCTCAACCGCGAGGCGGCGACCGTCGGCGCAGCTATCGAGAAGTGGCTCGCTACGGTCAAGCGATGATCGCTCCCTTCGTCGACGCCGCCTGGCTGGCCGACCACATCGACAGCGTCGTCGTCTGCGACGTGCGCTGGTACCTCGACGGGCGTTCGGGCCGCGCCGCCTACGAGAGCGGCCACCTTCCCGGCGCGATCTGGATCGACCTGGCGACCGACCTGTCGGCGCCGGCGAGCGACAGCGAGGGCCGCCACCCGTTTCCGGCGCCGGAGGCCTTCGCCGCCGCGATGGCCGCGCGGGGTATCGGCGACGAGGACACTGTCGTGGCCTACGACGACGACGGTGGCGCCGTCGCGGCGCGGCTCGTCTGGATGCTGCGCGCTACAGGCCACGAGGCCGCGCTCCTCGACGGAGGCATCGGCGCGTGGCGCGGTCCGTTGTCGACCGAGCCGCAGACGCGGCAGCCGGCGACGTTCACGCCGCGGCCATGGCCGGAAGAACGCCTGGTCGGCATCGACGAGGTGGCCGCGACCGGCGACGTCCTCATCGACGCGCGCGCGGCCGACCGCTTCGCGGGCGCGCACGATCCCTACGACCCGCGCTTCGGACACATCCCCGGCGCCCGCAGCCTCCCGACGCGCGAGCACCTCGGCGCCGACGGCCGGCTGCAGGATGCCGAGGCGCTGCGCGCGCGGTTCGCCGCGGTCGGCATTGAGCCGGGCGTCGACGTGGTCTCGTATTGCGGCGGCGGCGTCACCGCGTGCCACAACCTGCTCGTGATGGAGCACGCCGGGCTCACGCAGGGCCGCCTGTACCCAGGGTCGTGGTCGCAATGGAGCCGCGACCCCGAGCGGCCGATCGCGACCGGCCGCTAAGCGCCGTTCTCGCTCCGCACCGCCGCGAGCTCGCCGATCAGGCGCCCCTCGACGGGCATCTCGATCGGCTCGGGCGCGACCGTGTCGTGGAACTGGGGGAAGTCGCGTTGGCCCCAGCCGCGCACCTCGGAGTCCAGCCGGCGGTAGTCGCCCTCCACCGTGAGCACGAGGCCGGGCTCGAACTCGCCCTGGCGGATGTCGGCGTCGTCCTCGCGGTACACCGGGCGCACGAGCCAGCCCTGGACGTAATGCGTGCGTCCCCAGCCCGAGGTCCGGGTGACCTCGAAGCGCTGGGCGCCTGGGTCGCCGCCCGCGTGCATCGCCGCAAGGAACTCCCGGGTCGCCTCCTCGCAGCGCTCGGCGAGCGGGCGCTCGTCCGCGGGCCCGGCGTGCTCGACGTCCCATTGCGCGCGCGTCGGGAGCTGCTCGACGGCGCTGAGGTTGCGCCCGCACGACTCGCAGAAGACCCCGGCCCCGGGGGGCTCGCCGCAGAACGGGCATACGCGTACCTGGCTGTCCATCGAGAGCCATTCTGCCGTGCCTTAGCATCAGGCTCGTGTCTGCCACCGTCGCCTGGATCTCGACCACGCCCGTCAAGGGAACGCGCCTGCACCAGCGCGACGATGTGTGGGTGACCGAAGACGGCATTCCGGGCGACCGCGCGTTCTTCGTCGCCCACGAGGGCGGCGCCATGGTCAGCATCACGCGGCTGGGGCCGCTGGCGGCCGTTGTTGCCGACCACGACGCGGACGCGGGCACGCTGGCGCTGCGCTTCCCCGACGGCCGCGAGGTCGTCGGGCCCGTCGACCTGGGCGAGCCCGACGACGTTGGCTTCGCCGGTCTGAGGATGCGGCCGCGCCCGTTGAACGGCGCGTTCGCCGCAGCGCTGTCCGAGCACTGCGGCACGCCGCTACGGCTCTACGCCGCCCCGCCCGAGCGGCCCGGCGTCGACCGCGGGCGGCTGGGGGCGGTGACGCTGCTGTCGGTCGCCTCGCTCGAGCGGCTGCGCGAGCAGGCGGGCGAGCCCGACCCCGTCGACGGCCGGCGCTTCCGCATGACGTTCGGGGTCGAGGGCCTCGAGCCGCACGAGGAGGACCGCTGGATCGGCCGCGAGGTGCGGGTCGGCGATGCGCTCGTGCGCGTCGCGGGCAACGTCGGGCGCTGCGCGGCGACCACCCGCCAGCCCGACACGGGCGTCGTCGACTTCAAGACGCTGCACCACCTGCGCGGCTACCGCGAGGACATCGAGACCACCGAGCCGCTGCCCTTCGGCGTCCACGCGATGGTCGTCGGGCCCGGGCGCGTGCGCGTCGGCGACGCGGTCGCGCTCGCGACCTGAGCTACGTCGCCGTCTGCGCGGTCTCGGCCTCCGGGTGCGAGCCCGAAGGCAGCTCGATCGGCAGCTGGAGCACGAACCGCGCCCCCGAGCGAGGCGCGTCGTCGAGGCGCAGCTCGCCGCCCATGCGGCGCGCGAGCTCCCGGCCGATCGCGAGCCCGAGCCCGAAGCCGCCCTCGCCCGACGGGGCGCTGCCGCGCTCGAAGCGCTCGAAGATGCGCTCGTGGTCCTGGGGCGCCACGCCCGGGCCCTCGTCGGCGACGGCCACGGTGGCGTGGTCGCCGTGGTAGGCCGGGACGACCTGGAGCGTGCTCGAATCGGGCGTGTGGCGCAGCGCGTTGTCGAGCAGGATGCGGATGACGCGGGCAACGGCGTCGGGGTCCCCACGCCCCCAGCACGGGCCCGGCGGGGTCGTGACATCAAGCTCGACCTCGCGCTCGCGCGCGCGCAGCTCGAACTCGGCCGCGACCGCGCGGCACAGCTCCGCTAGCTCGACCGGCTCCTCGCGCAGCGGCACCGCGGCATCGAGGCGGCTGAGGTCGAGCAGCTCGGTGGCGAGGCTCGCGAGGCGCCGCAGCTCGCGCCGGGCGCTGGCGACCTGGCGCTGGGCGTCGGCCTGGTCAAGCGCGCCGTCGCGCAGGTCGTCCTCGAGCAGTTCGATGGTGCCCTGCAGCGAGGTCAGCGGCGTGCGTAGCTCGTGCGAGGCGGTCGCGACGAACGACCGTCGTGCGGCCTCCTGACGGCGCAGCTCGCGCTGCATGCTCGCGAGCGCGCGCGCGAGGTCGCCGACCTCGTCGAGGCCGTCGTCGCGCGGGGTGGGCGCATCGGTGCCCTCGTGCGCGACGCGGACGGCGGCCGCGCGCAGGCGGGCGAGGCGGCGCCCGAGGGTGGTCGCCAGGAAGATGCCGAGGAGGACCGCGACGAACAGGCCGACGGCGGCGGCGGCGAGGAACGCGTTGCGGACCTGGCCGACGGTCTTGGCGACGTCGGTCAGCTGCTTCTCGGTGACGAGGACGAACGCGTCGTTCGGCTGGTACTTCGAGAACGACTTGGGAAAGATCGTGCGGGTCACGATCACCTGGTCGCCCGAGCGGGTGGTGGAGCCGTAGCCGTCGATCAGCGCGCGGATGGCCTCGCGCTCGGGCACCTTGCTGCCGGCGAAGTCGGTGTCGGCGATCGGCTGGGCGTTCGGATCGGAGTCGAGCACGATCACGCGCGCGCCCGTCCGGTCGCGCAGCGTCAACGCGCGGTTGGCCAGCGGGAGCTGCAGCGTGTCGAGCCACTCCGTGCGGTCGGTGAGCTTGTCGTGCGCGGCCTGCTTGAACGCTCGCTCGATCTGCGCCTGGAAGAACGGCACGTCGGTATCGGTCGCGTGCGCCAGGTCGGTCGCGGTCTGCTCAGTGAGCCGGTCCTGCAGCGGCGGGAGCAGCGCGAGCGCCGCGACGCCCAGCGTGACGGCGGCCGTGAACACCAGCGCGGCGAGGAGCCGCGGGCGCAGGCCATAGGCCCGCCGCCTGGTCACTGCTCCCGGAAGCGGTAGCCGGCGCCGCGGACGGTCAGGATCAGGCTCGGCTCCTCGGGGCGCTCCTCGAGCTTCTCCCGCAGATGCCTGATGTGGACGTCGATGGCGCGCGGGTCGCGATACGCGCTGTCGCCCCAGATCGCGCGCAGGAGCTCCTGGCGCGTGAAGAGCTTGCCGGGGCGCTCCATGAGGCAGGCCAGGAGCTCGTACTCGCTGAAGGTCAGCCGCACCGGCGCGCCGCCGACCGTCACCTGGCGCTCGCGCTGGTCGATCGTGACCGGTCCCACGGCGCGGACGCCGTCGACCACGCGCCCGTGCGTGCGGCGCAGCACCGCGCGGATGCGGCTGCGCAGCTCGGCGAGGCCGAAAGGCTTCGTGACGTAGTCGTCCGCGCCGGCCTCGAGGCCCTGCACGACGTCGGCCTCGCTGTCGAGCGCGGTGAGCATGATGATCGGCACCACGGCGCGACGCTGACGCAGCGCGCGGGCGACGTCGTGGCCCGCGGGACCGGGGCCGAGGGCGACGTCGAGCAGCACGACATCGAAGTCGTGCTCGACCGCGTGCGTGATCGCGGCCTCGCCGTCGGCGACGGCGGTGACCCTGTGTCCCTCCCGCTCGAACGAGCGGGTGAGCATCTCGCGCAGGGGTTCGTCGTCGTCGACGACCAAGATGTCGAGCGCAGAAGAGGCCTGCACGTCACGAAAGGTAGCGGCCCGCGAGGCAGCCAGACGGCGGTCGGACATCCGTCCAGCGCATCGGATAGACGTCCATACCCCGCGCCCCCAAACGTTTACCCCGTAAGGTGAACCACTACCCGAAGGAGGAAGGACCCCCCTCAATGCTCTCCCGTTTGGCCAGGATGGCTGGTGCCGCCGTGCTCGTCCTGGCGCTGGCGGCGCCGATCGCGGAGGCTGCGACGCCGTCGGCATTCGTCTATGCCACGAGTCGCGCGCAGACGGTGCGCCAGTACACCGCCGATGAAACCGGCCGGCTTGCCGACCTCTCGCCCCCCGACGTCGTGGCCGGGAGCACCTCGACGTGGGCGTCCGTGTCGCCGGACGGTCGCAGCCTGTACGTGGTCAATCAGACGTCCGCGACGGTCTCGCAGTACGACATCGGCGACGACGGGACGCTCGCGCCCAAGGCCGTGGCCGCGGTGGACACCGGGCGTTCTCCGCTCGGCATGGCCGTCGCGCCCGACGGCAAGCACGTCTACGTGGTCAACCAGGGCGCCGCGAACGTCGGCGTCTACGCGGTCGACGCATCCGGCGCGCTGACGCCGGTGTCGACGGCGCCCGCCGGCGCGGCAGCCGGGCAGATCGCGATCACCCCCGACGGCGCGCACGCTTACGTCACGAACTTCAGCGACGCCTCGGTCTCGCAGTACGACGTCGATGCGTCCAGCGGCGCGCTCAGCCCGAAGGATCCGAGCACGGTCGCGGCGCTGACCTCCCCCGCCGGCATCGCGGTGAGCGCGGACGGCGACAGCGTCTACGTCGCCGATCAGGGCAGCAACTCGCTCTCGCAGTACTCGGTGGACGCGGACGGTGCGCTGACGCCGAAGGACGCCGCCACGGTCGACACCGGCGCGGGCCCGCGCGAGGTCCTCGCCGTCGAGAGCGGCGTCTACGTGAGCAACCTGAACGACGGGACGATCTCGCAGTACGACGCGGCAGCGGACGGCACGCTCTCGGCGAAGGCGCCGGCCACCGTGGCCGCGCCGGCCTCGCCGACCGGCCTTGCCGCCTCGCCCGACGGGAGCAGTATCTACGTCGCCGGGTTCGGCGACAGCGTGGTCGGCCAGTACGACGTCAACGACGACGGCACGCTGGCCGCGAAGGACCCCGCCACCGTGCCGGCCAACTTCAGGCCGTCCGCCCTAGCAGTCGCGCGCCCGCCCGACCTCGTGGCGCCGACGATCGACCTGCGCACGCCCGCGGACGGCGCGCAGTACACGGTCGGCGACGACGTCAAGGCCGCCTACTCGTGCGCCGACGAGGGTGGCTCCGGCGTCGCGTCGTGCACCGGCGACGTGCCCGACGGCGACCCGATCGACACTTCGACGGCGGGGGACCACGCGTTCACGGTCACCGCGCGCGACGGCGTGGGCCACGAGACCAGCGTGACCCAGCACTACACCGTCGTCGAGCCAGGGCGCGACGAGCAGCCGCCGACGGTCGACCTGCGCACCCCGCAGGACGGCGCGGTCTATGACCTCAACGAGGCCGTCGTCGCCGACTACTCATGCGCGGACAACGGCGGCTCGGGCCTGCAGTCCTGCGCCGGGACGGTCGACGACGGCGCGGCGATCGACACGTCTACGGCGGGCGACCACGTGTTCACGGTCGTCGCGCGGGACGGCGAGGGCAACGAGACGACCGTCAGCCATACCTATACGGTCGACGCCGGGGTCGGCTTCAAGTTCGTCGGGCCGATCCGCGACGGCAGCGTCGTGCGGGCCGGCAGCGTGGTGACGATCCGGTTCTCGCTCGGCGGCTATCAGGGCAGGGACGTTCTCGCCGACGGTTCGCCGAGCAGCGTCTCGGTGCCCTGCAACGACCCCGGTGAGCCGACCGGCGGGCGCCGGGCCTCCTCAGACGACGGCCTGGAGTACGACTGGCGGAGCGGCACGTACAGCTTCGCGTGGGAGACCCAGCGCTCGTGGGCCAAGAGCTGCCGCGCGTTCATCGTGACGCTGCGCGACGGCAGCGTCCACCGGCTCGTGCTCAGTTTCCGTTCGTCCTACGGGGACTACCACTACTCCTACTGGCGCTCGTCGCACTGACGCCGGCGCCCGAGCGGCGCGCCGCCGCCTGGCGGCGCAGCTGCTCGTGCTCGACCTGCCGCTTGAGCTGCTGCAGCGACCGGCGCAGATGGCCGCGGACGGTGGGCGCGGCGACGACTTCGGCGACCCAGCCCAGGATGCCCGAGCCCGCCACGCCGTAGGCGAGGCGCAGCTCGACGCGCGTGCTGTCGGGCCCCGCCGAGCCGGCGCGCAGGCGCCAGCGGCCGCGCTGGTCGACGCCGGTGACCGAGCTCCAGGCCAGATCGCGCTCCTCGTCCCACTCGACGACCTCGACGAGGCCGCCGATCTCAGCCGAGCCGACGCGCATGAGCGTCCGGTAGCGCGCGCCCAGCCCGGTGGCGCGATCGCCCGCGACCTCCCAGCGCGTCATGCCGGCCATGAAGTGCAGGTAGCGCTCGGGGTCGGTCACGAGCTCCCAGACGGCGCCGCGCGGCGCCGCGATCTCGATCTGCGCCTGGACCCTCATCCGAGGATCGGCAGGCGGCGCTCTTCGGCGAGCGCGTCGAGGGTCTCCTGCATGACGCGCACGACGTAGTCGTAGGCCTCGTCCACCGCGGGATCGGGGCCGAACTCGTCGCGCAGCCGGATCGCCGGCAGGGCTTCGATCGTGATCTTCGCCGGCAGCGGGAGGTGGCCGAGGAAGTCCCCGACGTTGATGCCCCACGGCGCGGCGATCGAGATCGGCAGCACCTTCAGGCGCAGGAGCCGGTCGAGCCCGAGCAGGCGGCTCAGCGATTCGCCCCGGCTGAGGAACAGCGCGGTCTCCTGCCCGCCGATCGCGACGATCGGGACGATCGGGACGTCGTGCTCGAGCGCGAGGCGGATGAACCCTCGCCGCCCGGCGAAGTCCACGTGGTCGGACTCCCAGGTCGGGCGGTGGACCTCGTGGTCGCCGCCGGGGTAGACGAGCACGGCGGCGCCCGAGCGCAGCGCCTTCTCGGCGTTGCCCGGCGACGCGGCGACCGTCCCGAACTTGCGCAGGAACCCGAGCCCGGGCCAGGAGAGCACGAGGTTGTGGGCGAGCTGGTAGAAGGGCCGCTCGACGCCGAAGTACGCGCTGAACGCCAGCGTGAAGACCGTGGTGTCGGGCGTCAGGTTGCCGCCCGAGTGGTTGCCGACGAGCAGCACCGGCCCGTGCTCGGGGATGTTGCCCAGGCCGCGGACCTCGCCACGGAAGTAGAGGCTCGAGAGCAGCCAGAGGCGCGGGAGCGACTCGCGGATGTAGTCCGGGTCGCGCTCGTCGAGGTCCGCCGGCGGGATGCGCCGCGTGACCTGGCCCGCGAGCGCCCGCGCCAGGCGGCCGGGGAGCGACGGCGCGCGCGGTTCGTCCTCGCTGCGCAGGCGGCCGTCGCCGACGGGGTTCTCGCTGTGGCCGTTATGGGTCGCGGTGGCGCCCATGGATCCGGCCGATCATCGCAAACGCATACGTCAGGCCGCGCGCGCCCCGGGCGCGCCGAGCGCGTCGACCTGCGCGAAGAACCGGCGCAGCAGCCCGATCGTCTGCTCGGGGCGCTCGACCTGCGGCACATGCCCGCAGTCCTCGAGAACGATCTGCTCCGCGTCCGGGAGCCACTCCGCGACGTAGCGGCGGAAGCCGGGCGGGATGAGGCGGTCGCAGGCGCCCCAGACGAAGAGCGCCGGGGCCTCGAGCCCCGCGAGTCGCGGGTAGAAGCCGCCCCCTCCGAACGGCGGCTCCAGGTAGATGTTGCGGGCCGAGGTGAGGAACGCCAGCCGCGCGCCGGCGCTGGTGTAGATGCGCTGGAATTCGTCGACCACGACGTCGGCGACGCTCGGGTCGACCTGGTCGGGGTCCGCGAACATGTTCCAGAACTGACGCGCGACGCGGGCGCGGCCGAAGCTGTGGGGCAGCAGGCCGAACTCGGGGCGCAGCATCCGCACGATCGGGTGCCAGCCGCGCCTGATGAACGCCACGGCGGGCGCGAGCAGGCCCAGCGCGGCGACGCGCTCGGGCGCCCGCAGGCCGACCTCGATCGCGACGCGGCCGCCCATCGAGTTGCCGATCAGATGCGCGCGCCCGATGCCGAGCGCGTCCATGACGTCGACGACCGTCTCGGCGAACCACCGGGCCGAATACGGGCCCACGATCGGCTTCGACGAGCCGCCGAAGCCGGGCAGGTCGAGCGCGTGCACGCGATACCCAGCCCGCGTGAGCGCCGCGGCCGTGTCGAAGAACGACGCCTTTGTCGCACCGAGGCCGTGGATGCAGACGACGTCGGGTCCGTCGCCGGTCGTCAGCGTCGACACGCGCCTGCCCGGAAGCCTGACCTCGTGGATGCGCAACAGCGGCGGCCGGCCGTTGGGCAGGCGGAAGAGCCCCTCGAAGCCGATGGCGAGGTCGACGTCGCCGCGGGCGTAGAGCATGCGCTGCCAGAACGCGTCGATCCCCGAGAGCTCGCCCTCGCGCAGCGCGAGCCACGTCGCGGCGTCGGTGCCGATGACGACGTCGGGCTCGCGGCGCGTGGAGCCCTTGCGCACGCGCGCGCCGTGGCTCGTGCAGCGGACCTCCCAGGTGTGCCCGACGTCGCCCAGGCGCACGTGGTAGGTGGCGTCGAAGCCCTCGGGCGCGCCGAGGTAGCGCTCGGGGAGCGTGCGGAAGGCTTCTTCGACCTCGGACAGGCGCCGGGCGTGGGGCAGCTCGCCGGGCATTCGCAGGCAACCTTATACCCGGCCCAGGCGGGTCCCCGCGCCTGTACCGCTTGTTGCGTACATTGGGCGCGTGGATCGCGAAATCCGCCTACACGACACGAAAACCGGGCGCAAGCTGCCCCTGGAGCCGCGCGACCCGGGCCGGGTCGGCATCTACGCGTGCGGACCGACGGTCTACAACCGCATCCACGTCGGCAACGCGCGGCCGTTCGTCCTTCCCGCGCTGCTCAAGCGCTTCCTCGAGCACGAGGGCTACGCGGTCACGTTCGTCGCGAACATCACCGACATCAACGACAAGATCTACGACGCCGCGCGCCCGCTCGGTGTGCCGAGCGACCGGCTCGCGCGCGAGATGGCCGACCACTACATCGCCGACACCGACGGGCTCGGCGTGGGCCGGCCGGACCGCGAGCCGCGGGCGTCGGAGGCGATCGAGCCGATCAAGGAGCTCATCCAGGAGCTCCTCGACAACGGGTCCGCCTACGCCGTCGACGGCGACGTCTACTTCCGCGTGCGCGCGGACCCGGCCTACGGCTCGCTCAGCCACCGCTCGGTCGACGACATGGACCAAGGGGAGGGGGTCGAGGGCGCCGATCGCAAGGAGGATCCCCTCGACTTCGCGCTGTGGAAAGCGGCCAAGCCGGACGAGGACACCGCGTGGGATGCGCCGTGGGGCCGCGGCCGCCCTGGCTGGCACATCGAATGCTCGGCGATGGCCGAGGACGAGCTCGGCCTCGGCTTCGAGATCCACGGCGGCGGCAACGACCTCACATTCCCGCACCACGAGAACGAGGCCGCGCAGACGCGGCGCGCGCGCGGGGCCGAGCTGTCGCGCATCTGGATGCACAACGGGATGCTCCAGATGGGCGGCGAGAAGATGGCCAAGAGCGTCGGGAACATCACCTCGCTGGCCGATGCGCTCGCCGAGTACGGCCGCGACGCGCTCATCATGTTCTTCGTCGGCGGCCACTACCGCCAGCCGGTCCAGTTCGACGAGGGGACGATGGCCCAGGCGGCCGCGAACGTCCGGCGCCTGCGCGAGGCCGCGCGGCGCCTGGGGTCGGGGCCGTCGCCGCCGGAGCTCGCGCCGATCAAGGACCGCTTCTTCGCCGCGCTGGCCGATGACTTCAACACGCCCGCGGCGCTGGCCGCCGTGTTCGACTGGGTGCGCGAGGCCAACCGGCGCGACCCCGGCACCGGGGACGCTGACCTGCGCGAGATGCTCACGATCTTCGCTCTCGACAACCTCCTCGACGCCGGCGACACCGACGGACAGCCCGACGCGGCGGCGCTCGCGCTGCTCGACCGCCGCGAAGCGGCCCGCGCCGCGCGCGACTTCGCCGAGGCCGACCGCCTGCGCGACGAGCTGGCCGCGCAGGGCTGGCAGGTGCGCGACTCGCCCGACGGCCCACAGCTCGTGCCGGTCGAGCCGTGACCTTCGTCCTCTACGGGCGAAACCCGATCCGCGAGGCGCTGCGGGCGGGGCGCAGGCCCGTGCACCGCGTGTGGGCGACGCGCGGCGCGGCCGCCGAGCCGTGGCTGCGCGACGTGGAGGTGCTCGAGGCGCGCCCGGAGGACATCGCCGCGCGCGCCGGAAGCGACGCGCACCAGGGGCTGTGCGCCGAGACCGACCCGTATCCGTACGTCGGCGCACCCGAGCTACTGGACCGTCGCGATCCGCTGCTCGTCGCGCTCGACGAGCTGCAGGATCCGCAGAACCTCGGGGCGATCTGTCGCACCGCGGAGTGCGTCGGCGCGGACGGCGTCGTCATCCCCGAGCGGCGCTCGGCCGACGTGACGCCGGCCGTCTGCAAGGCCTCGGCGGGAGCGGTCGAGCATCTCGCGATCGCCCGCGTGCGCAACCTCGCCGACTTCCTGGGGGACGCCAAGGAGGCGGGCTCCTGGTGCTATGGCGCGGCCGCGGAGGGCGGGGCGCCGTATCTGGAGCCCGACTACCGGGGCTCCTGCGTGCTCGTCATCGGCGCTGAGGGGCGCGGGCTGCGCCCGCGAGTCGCCGCGGCCTGCGACCAACTCGTCGCGCTGCCGCTGCGCGGGCACGTCCAATCGCTGAACGCGAGCGCCGCGGCGGCCGCCCTGCTGTACGGGATCTTGCAGCGCCGCGAGAGCGCTTGACAGCGCTCCATAAGTCTGGAAACCTCGCCATTGCTTAAGCTCAGCTTGAGGGTGAGTTGAGCTGAACCTCTATACAGATGGCGCTCCGGGGAGGATTGCGCCACTGAGCACCACTCCGACTGCCGCCGGCACGGCCGCCTGCGGCGCGAAAGGAACTGCTCGTGGCCCGTCTTTCCCCCAACGCTCAATCTCAGGTCCAGGTTGAAGATGGGTACCTGATCGCGCTTGCCAAGCAGGGCGACCCCACTTCCTACGACCGCCTGGTCCGCCGTTATTACGGGTTCGTCCGTCTGAAGGCGTCGTCGTACTTCCTCGCCGGGGGTGACGGCGACGACCTCATCCAGGAAGGCCTCGTCGGCCTCTACAAGGCGATCCGCGACTACCGCTCGGACCGAGAGTCGAGCTTCCGCAACTTCGCCGAGCTCTGCATCACGCGCCAGATCATCACCGCGGTGAAGACCGCGACGCGCAACAAGCACACGCCGCTGAATCAGTACGTGTCGTTCTCGAGCACGCCGGCGAGCACGTCGGACGGCGAGCCGACGCTCGACGAGGTCATCCCGGGCCCGTCGGTGCACGATCCGGTCAACCAGGTCATCTCGTCGGAGGAGCTGCGCTCGCTCGTGGCGTGCCTGTCGACCGCGCTCTCGGATCTCGAGTCGCGCGTGCTCGCGCTCTACCTCGATGGTTACTCCTACGAGCAGGTGGGCGAGCGCATCGGTTGCGACTGCAAGACGGTCGACAATGCGCTCCAGCGGGTCAAGCGCAAGGTGGGGGCGCACCTCGCCGCACGCAACGTGCTGCTGTAATCCCGCGTCGTGAGCACTCTTGCGATCATCATCACCATCGTCGTCGTCGTGGTGCTCCTACTGATTGTCGGAGGCTTGATCGCGATCAACCGCCGCTGGAATCGCGACGAGCGCGAGCTGCGCGCATCGCTCCAGGAGGCCGACGAGGCGCTCGCGCTGGCCCGCGCAGCAGACAACGGCTGGCACCGCGAAACGCTCGAGGCCGCCGCGCGCGACGCGTTCGCCGCCCGCTCGCCCGCCGCGGTTCGCGAGCTCCAGCTCGTCAAGGTGGTCGACATGCCCGGCACGGAGGAGGACCAGGCCCTGTTCCGCGTCATCACCGACGCGGGCTCGGAGGAGATCCTCCTGGCGCGCGAGGGCGGCGGCTGGCACGCCGCCGAACCGCTCTAGGCAGTCAGGATCGTGAGCAGCCGCTCGATGACCGGTCGAATGCGGCGCCGGAAGTCCGGGCGCGGCGCGGTGACCTCGTCGAGTCGCAGCCCGTCGATGGCGCCGGCGAGGATGCGCGCGTCGGTGCGCGGACGCGGCGAGCCCGCGGCGCGCAGGACGCGCTCGGCGAGGTCGTTCACGGCCTGGCCCCAGGCGATGTGGATGTCGCGCAGCTCCGGGCGGCGCGCCGCCTCGAGCTGCAGGTGGTAGCCGGCGCGCACGCGCAGCAGCCCTTCGCCCTCGACCTGCTCGTCCAGCCACGTGGCCAGCGCGCGTGCGATCGACGCGACATCGGGGTCGCCGCCGGCGAGCACCTCCGCCTCGCGCGCGATCCGGTCGGTCTCGAACGCGGCGACGTGCTCGAAGGCGGCCGTGACGATCTCGTCCTTCGACGCGAAGTGGTAGGTCGTGGACGACAGCGAGACGCCCGCCTCGGCGGCGACGGCACGATGCGTGACGCCGTCGACGCCGTCGCGGCCGATGAGGCGCACGGTTGCGTCGATGATCGAGGCGCGGATGGCCTCGGGCGGCGGGCGGCGGACGACTGACGCCATCGGGTCCTACGAACAGTACACTTGTACTGCGCGGCGGTGAAGGCGTAGGATCCTCCGCCGCGGTACATCTGTACTGCGCTGTCCCGACGCCTCTGATGCCGTTCCGCGAGCCCGAATCCGGCCTGCCTCGGCGCGGCTTTCTGGCCGCGGGCGCCGGCGTGTTCCTTTGCACGATCGGCGGCGAGCGCGTGCTGCTGCGGAATCCCGGCGACGCCGCGAAGGCCGACGCCGCCGCGCGCCGCGTGGCTCGGCCGCGTGCCGCCGCCGCCGGTGCGCCAGGGGCGGGACCGACGGAGAAGCTCACCTTCGCGACCCCGCAGCCACAGCCGGGCGGCACTGCGCGCGAGTACTGGATCCAGGCCACGGACGCGCTGTGGGACATCGTCCCGACGCGCCCGCGGCGCGACGAGTGGCACGGCCGCCCGGTCCCGGGGCCGACGGTGTACCGCGCCTTCGTCTACCAGCAGATGACCGAGGGGTTCGCCGAACCGCTCGCGCCGCCGCGCATGCCGGGGCCCACGTTGTACGCGGAGGTCGGCGACACGCTCGTCGTCCACTTCCGCAACGGTCTCTCGGACGAGACCGGCCAGGCGCTCACGATGCACCCGCACGGCGTCAAGTACAACCCGGAGTACGACGGCGTCTACCTCGGCGACTTCACGCGCGCCGGCGGGTTCGTCGAGCCAGGCGCGGAGTTCACCTACACGTGGGAGGCGACGCCGGACGCGGTCGGCGTGTGGCCCTACCACGACCACGGTCCCAACCACACGCTCAACACGTTCCGCGGGTTGTTCGGCGCGGTGATCGTGCGCGAGAAGGGCGCGAAGGTGCCCGACATGGAGGCCGTGATCTTCTTCCACTCGCTTGCGCCGCCGGTCACCGGGCTCGAGCGCCAGTTTCAGTGCATCAATGGCCGCGCCTTCGCCGGCAACACGCCGACGCTGCAAGCGAAGGTCGGCCAGGACGTCGCCATTCACGTCATGGGCATGGACTCGAATTTCCATGACTTCCACATTCACGGGCACCGCTGGAAGGACCCCAGCGGCACGTTCGTCGACACGCCGGCCGTCGGGCCGAACGAGACGATCACCGCCCGGTTCATCGAGGACAACCCGGGCCGCTGGCTGTACCACTGCCACGTCTTCACCCACCAGGACGGTGGGATGGCGGGCTGGTACCTGGTCATGCCCTAGGCAAGGAGGGAACACTTGAAGAGGTACGCACGCATTGCCGGCCTCGCGCTTGTCGCGGCGCTGGCCGTGCCCGCCGCGGCGTTCGGGCAGTATCCGCCGCCGTCGAAGCCGACGCCCCAGAAGGCGCCGAAGGGTCCGTTCCACACCCTGCAGGTGTGCAAGGACGGCTGCCGCTACAAGACCATCCAGGCGGCGGTCAACAAGGCGCGCCCCGGCGACACCGTCAAGGTGCGGTCCGGCGTCTACCGCGAGACGGTGAGCATCGCCGGCGCGTCGAAGCGCTACATCAAGCTTGTCGGCAACCCCAAGGACCCCTCGAAGGTGGTCATCGACGGCTCGCGCGGCAAGGCGGTCCCGCGTCAGAACGGCGTGTGGGTCAACGGCGCCAACCAGGTGACGATCAACGGCTTCACCGCGCGCCACTACAACGGCAACGGGTTCTACGTCGTCAACGTCACCGGCTACAAGCTGACCCACCTGAAGGCGACGCTCGGCGGCGTCTACGGCATCTACGCGTTCAACTCGATCGGCGGCGAGATGTCGGACTCGGAGGCCTCGTACAACAACGACGGCGGGTTCTACATCGGCCAGACGCCGCCCCAGTCGACGCCCAAGCGCTCGCTGGTGACGCGCGTGAAGTCGTTCGGCAACGTCATCGGGTTCTCCGGGACCAACATGCGTTACGTGACAATCACGAAGTCGCAGTGGTTCAACAACGGCACCGGGATCGTCCCCAACGCGCTCGACAGCGAGAAGTACGCGCCGCCGGAACAGAACGTCATTATCGACAACGACATTTTCTGGAACAACTTCAACTATTACGTGGGCGCGCCGTTCAAGGTGCGTAAGAGCGGCATCGGCGTCCCGTACCCAGTGGGAGTCGGCGTGCTGCTGTTCGGCGGCCGCCACAACGACGTCGTCAACAACCGGATCTACGGCAACTACCTCGTCGGCGTCGGCGCGCTCCAGCAGATCCTGCTCAAGCAGAAGGACGCGGCCGACCTGATCGGCAACTCGGTCCGCAACAACCAGTTCGGGCTCAACGGCACCGACCTCAACGGCCGCGACATGGTCTACGACGGCAGCGGCTCGGACAACTGCTTCGCCGGGAACGCCGGCGTGCAGGCGATGCTCCCCACCGACGGCTCCGCCTTCGCGGCATGCCCGTTCACGGGCGCCAACGCGTACAACGCGGCCGCGCAGGCCGAGGCCTTCGGCTGGGCCGGCGATGCGACCCATGAGAAGTTCTGGATCCGCCACCCGCACGCGCCGAAGAAGGGCTACACGCCCCTGGAGCACTACAAGAAGTGATGCGCCTTCTTGCCATCGTCCTGACCGGCGCCGTGGCCTTTGCCGCGGCGCCGGCGCTGGCCGGGACACCGCAGATCACGCGCAAGCCGCAGAAGAAGAAGGTCGACGTGGCCGACAACTTCTACGGTCCGAAGAAGCTGACCGTCAATCTGAAGTCGCGCATCACCTGGGACTGGACCGAAGAGGCGGCGGACGTCCACGACGTCAAGCTGATCTCGGCGCCGAAGGGGTTCAAGAAGTTCCAGACCGAGCCGGCGTCGGCGGGCTACACGTACGCCAAGACGCTCACCAAGCCGGGCACGTACAAGTTCATCTGCACCTTCCATGAGGAGGACAACATGCGGATGACCATCGTCGTTCGTCACTAGAACGACGAGGGGCGGGCTCGCGGAGCCCGCCCCTCTCACGTGCTCGATCCTCTTCCCGAGCCGGCGCGGTTCTAGCGGCCGACCGAGGAGCCGTGGACGACCGTGCTGTCGCCGACGGCCGCGCCGCGGAACACGACTCGGCGCGTGATCTGGAACTTGTGCACCTCGAAGCCGCCGGCGACGGTCGAGTTGCCCTTGTACTTGAACCGGATTCGGTACTTGCCGACCTGCGACAGCCGGAACCGCTTCGAGAACCGGTGCTTGCTGATCTTCGCCGTGCCAAGCGAGCGGTACTTGCCCTTGCTCCCCCGCCCGATCGCGACGTTGACCCGCCCGTTCGCCCCGGTCGCGCGGACGACCGCCGAGAACCGGTAGCTCGGCCCCCGCGAGTCCGTCCACGTGAACTTCTGCAGGTCGAAGGGCGCGAGCGCGAGGAAGGTCGCCGGCGCGGCCCACGGCGCGAACGTCTGCGGGTTGAGAAGACCGGAGAAGCCCTTTGCGTGCGCCGCGACGAAGTATCTCCCCGGCCCCTTGTCGAGCCGGATGGGCATCGTCTTCGCGGTTGTATCCGGGAACGTCTGTACGAGCGTCCCCGGCAGCGACCCGTCCGGGTTCGGCGGCAGGCCACGCTCATAGAACGCCTCGGTTGAGAGCGCCCCGGGGTTGAGGTCGATGCCGAGCGTCACCGTGTTCGGGATGACCTGACCAGGCGGCCGGGTGAGCACCACCGGCGCGGGCGGCTGGCCTATCGCGGTCGACGCGATGATGGTGAACGGCAGGGACTGCGACGACGTCGGCGCGCCCGCGCACGCGAAGTCGTTCGCGGCGTACGTGGCCAATGTCGTTGCGTAGGTGCCGTTGCCAACGTAATCGACGAACTTCGTCAAGGTGCCCGAGCTGCAGGTGTTCGACGAGACCGGCGCGCCGTTGGGCCCGAGCACCGTCAACTTCCAGTTGTCGGTCGCGGCTCCGCTCACGGCGATCTGCGGACTCATGTTGCGGATGTTGAGCGTGCCGCCGAGCGGGATCGGATTTCCGTCGTCACCGGTGATGGCCGCCGTGACCGCTGCCTGCGCGGCGGCCGGGGCGAAGGCCGCCGCGGCCACGGCCGCAGCAACCCCGAGCAGGGCCGCGCGGGCCCCCATGTCCTTCTTCAAAACGATGCCTCCCTTGATCGTTGCCCCACCGTGAACACGGCATCAATACACAAGTTTCTCGAGATGCAAAGATCGCCCCGACAGGGGAGAGGATTCGGGCCCTCGGGCTATCCGAAGAGTGACCGGGCTTGGAAGGAGCTCTGCATGAGAAGGTCGCTAGCCGCGGTAGCCATTGCAGTCGCGTTCGCGTGCGTCGCCGCTCCGGCGAGAGGCAACGACTTCAGCGTCTACACCTGCACGGACTCGTCCTTCAGGTCGGTGGGCCGGACGATCGAAGATCCAAGCCACATCAGTGGCTGGACCGTCGGCTGGATCGGCAGCCCATTCGTCACAACCAGCGACGGCTGTCCGGTTGGGAACCACTTTACGTTCGGCGTTCATTACGGCCCTGCGATGACCGCTGGGCAGGCGGTCTCGGCGCGGTGGACCGCCGCGCCCGGCACCGAGCTGGTCGGCCTATCAGCAATCTGGAATGGCTACTCGGGCATCAATCCCGGCCAGGGCCAGGGGACCGCGCGCCTGACCGTCAGTACAGACGAGGGCGCATTGCTTACGCGCGACAGCCCGCTTTCGCTCGGCTTTGGCTTCGGTGGTGGCGCACCCTTCAGCGCGCAGTTGCGCGCTGCCCACTGGTTCGAGATCCGCTTCACCTGCCTCGACCAGTGCGCGACCACCGCGGACTACCCGGCTCGAGGCGAGGTTGCGATGGCTCGCTTTGATGTCCGCGATGCAGCGCCGCCGACGGGTGGAGTCGTCGGGACGGCGACGGACGCTCAGTCATGGGCGGGAACCGTGCACTTTGGGCTCAACGCAGGCGACATCGGTGGTGGTGTTGCGAGGGTCGTCGTCGAAGCCGACGGCGTTGACGCGCTGGAGGTTCCTCTCATCGCCGACAGCAAGTGCAGTGACATCGGGCCGGATCCTGCCGTCGCCGAGTACGCGGCTGCCCAGCCCTGCCCGCTGCGCATCGACAACGGGTCCCTCGACATTGACTCCACGAGGCTGCCGCAGGGGCAGCACACGATCCGGATGCTGCTCGAGGACGCCGCAGGAAACCGCACGCCGATCTACGGGCCCGTCGTGCGCAGGATCGCGAGCGACGGGGCGATCGGGCCGGGGTCGGATCCGGCGCTGCGCGGTGCCGCGAACGGTGACGGCGCCAGTGACCAGGTACGGCTGTCGGCGCACTGGGGCAAGCGTGGGCAGCGAACGCTGCTCGTGAGCCGGTTCGGCCGGACGCATGTCGTGCGTGGGCGGTTGCGCACGCTGGACGGGGCGCCGATCGCCAATGCGACGATCGACGTCGTCAGCAAGACGACCGCGAACAACGCGCGCGAGCTCGTCAAACGCGGCGGGCCGCGGACGCGCAGCGACGGGTCGTGGTATCTCGTGCTGCCGCGGCGCGCCTCGTCGCGGGATCTGAGCTTCCGCTACCGCAGCCACGTCAACGACACGGTCGCGTCGGCGACGGCGGGCGCGCGGCTGAGGGTGCGCGCGGGCGTCCGGCTCACCATCCGTCCGCGCGTCGCCAACCGCGGGCAGGCCATCCGCTTCAGGGGCCGGCTGCTCGGCGCGCCGCTGCCGCGCGGGGGAAAGCAGATCGTCCTGATGGCGCGCGCGAGCCGAGGAGGCTGGGTGCGGTTCAACGTCGTGCGCAGCGGCGCCGGTGGACGGTTCCACGCGACCTACCGCTTCCAGCAGCCGGGCGCGGCCCGCTACCGCTTCAGGGCGCTCAGCCTCGCCGAGGCGGCGTACCCGTACCTCGCCGGCGGCTCGAACACCGTGATCGTGCGCAAGCGCTGA
>DATFRW010000213.1:0-3000 GCA_035262945.1 Solirubrobacteraceae bacterium | reverse complement strand
GAGGTCGTACTTGCCTCCCTCGGCAAGCCGGCGGGTGTAGTGCGCGAGCTGGCGGGCGAGATAGCCCGGGTCGTATCCGAGGCTCTCGGCGACGGCCGGGTTGACCTTCCAGCGCCCGGCGGCGACGTCGTCGGCCGAGACAAGCGTGTACGGCGCGGGGTGCTCGCCGGCGTCGTCGACGAGCCAGATCGCATGGAAGACCTGCATCGCGCGGTGCGTGTCGAGGCTCGGGAGCACCTGCGTGATCGCGCCCAGGTTGCGGTAGATGAACTCGCACAGCCTGCGGCTGTCGTCGACGGCGCCGCGGCCGGAGCGCCCGGCCACGAAGAGCTCGAACTCCGGAATGCAGAACGTGTTCTGGGCGTCGACCACGAGCAGCGCGAGCCTGAAGCCGTCCTCGGACGCCGCGCGCAGCCCGTGCCGCGCCGCCCACGCCGGCGCATCGCGGGCGCGCTCCTCGTAGGGAACACGCCAGACCTCGCCGACGCGGTCGGGATCGAAATGCGGCGGGAGCGGGAGCTCGCGCACGGCCGGCTTACCGCACCGCGTAGTGCTGCGCCGCCGCGGTCACCGTGCCGGTGAGCGCCTTGATGAGCAGCTCGCGCAGCTCCTCGCGCGAGACCTCGCGGCGCTCGACCCACTCGAGGCTGGCGGCCTCGGCGAAGCCGACCCAGCCGCGGACGGCGACGCGGACCGCAGGCGGGGGCGGCCCGTCGAGCGGCAGGTCCTCGAGAATGCGGCGGGCCATCGTCCCGCGGACCTCCTCGACGATGGTGGCGACCTCGGCGTCCGAGCCGATGCCCGCGCGCAGCACCGTCGCGTAGCCGCGGGCGTGGGTCTCGACGTACTCGAGGTAGCGATCGAGTCCAGCCGACAGGCGCTCGAGCGGCGGCAGGTCGGGGTCGGTCTCGGTGACGAGCTGCATCTCGTCGGCCGAGTGGCGCACGACGGCGACGTAGAAGTCGCGCTTGCTCGGGAAATAGTGGTAGAGCAGGCCTTTCGAGATCCCGGCGGCGGCGGCGATGTCGTCGATCGAGACCTCGTCGAAGGGCCGTTCGCTGAAGATCTCGCCGCCGAGGGCGACGAGCTGCTCGCGGCGGGCGTCTGTGCTCAGGCGGGCGCGGCGGGCGGTGGCCATGTCGATGGCACCGTAGCGCGCGAGCGAGCGGCCCGGTCGGGCTCGGCGAGCCCGAGCGCCCAGGTCAGCAGCGCGAGCCAGAGCGCCACGATCACGGCCAGCACCGCGTAGGCCGTGGTCGTCAGCCATGCGGGGCCGCCCCGCGCCTCGCGCTGGAGCAGGTAGGTGTCGGCGACCATCGGGCCCGAGCGCGCCGCGACGGGCACGCCGCGCCGCTTGCCCTGCGGCGAGGGCGGCAGGTAGATCGGCATGCCCATGATGTGCGTGCCCTTGGCCAGGCGCAGCATCGTCTTCCAGTTGCCGGTCACCGGCACCGGGCGCGTGGTGACGTAGCGGCCGGGCGCGACCTCGCGCAGGCTGGTGATCTGGCGGGTGTGGCCGGGCGTGCGGCCCTGCCACGAGAGCACCTCGAACCACTGGTTGCTCCTCGACGCGTCGGGCGGGTCGAGCGTGACGGCGACGTTCACCTGGCCGGGGCCGGCGGGCGTCGGGACGACGGCGGCGCGGGTGCCGTCGCCGCCGGAGCGCGGGAGCGGGACGAACAGCGCGATGAGCGCGACGACGGCGGCGAGGATGACCGGACGGGTGGCCATCGGCGGCAGCGACGCCCGCTCGCCGCCGGGCTCGGCGAGGCTCTGGCCCATGCGGGCGCCGAGGACGCTGCCGGCGATCGCGGCGGCCAGCGCGAGGATGGCGGCCTGCGGGAGCAGCGACGCCGGCCACGGATGGGGCATCCACACGTGGCTCCAGCCCCACTCTGCGGCGAGCCCGACCGTGCCGATGCCCAGGCCACTCAGCAGCGCGAAGCGCAGCGGCGAGCGCGGCGCGAGCAGCGCGGCGACCTCGACCACGGCCGCCTCGGCGACGTAGAGCGGGAAGTGCGGCGTCGTGTAGCCGATGATCGGCCCGACGAAGATCGCGAGCGCGCCGCGGATGACGAAGTAGATCGCCAGCACCTGGAACGCGCCCCAGCGGCCGAGGATCGAGCGCGCGCAGACGAGCGCGACGGCCGCGGCGAACGCGATGAGGACCGGCTGGTAGAGCAGCTGGAATTGCGGCACGCCGAAGTCGAACTCCGCCTGGAAGGTCGACAGGCCGATGAGCAGCGCGCCGGCGACGCGCAGCTGGGCGCGGCGGGAGATGCGCCGCGGTCGGCCGAGCTCGAAGCCCTGGCGCATGACCATCCACATGCCGAGCGTGCTGAGGCCGGCGCCGCCGATCATGAAGAGGTGCGTCGGGCCCCAGAGGGTGACGTCCTCGCCGAACAGCGCGTGCCAGCCCGCGTCGAGCGGAAACCCGAGCAGCGCGATGCCGCCGCAGACGAGCATGACGATCCCGCCGGGGCTCATGCGCAGTCCGAGCGCACGGAGGTGCCGTTCGTTGCGGGCGGCGGGTCCGCGCATCGCGCCGTGCAGCAGCGCGGCGAGGACGATGCCCTGCAGCCCGACCACGATGAACATGTGGGGCGGCGTGATGACGCCCTGGTCGCGACCGTGGTCGATGTGGTAGCCGATGTCCCAGTACATCCCGAGGACGGCCACCTGGAGCGCGATGCCGGCGACGATGACGGGCGTGATGTAGCGCCCCGGCACGCCGGAGACGCGCTCTTCGTAGCGCACGAGTCGGTGGACGAGCTGCTGCATGGTTCGCGCCTCCTGACCGATTGGTCAGTTAGATTGAATCAAGTTCAACAGCTATCCGGAATGCGCGCAGCGGTAACTGTGCGCCTTCTCACACGAACGGCCGCGCGAGGCGGCCGGCGTGGGGTTGCCGCGCGGGGGCGGCGGGTTTGCCGCACGGGGCGGCGAGGTGGTGGCGCGCTGGGCGGCGGGTGTGCCGCACGGAGCGGCGAGTGCCGCGCT
>DATFRW010000212.1:0-18211 GCA_035262945.1 Solirubrobacteraceae bacterium | reverse complement strand
CGTCGGGAAGCTCCTCCTGGCCCTTGCTGAAGCGCCCGCGGCGGTGCTTCTCGGGCGAGTCCGGTAGCTCCTCCTCGCCCTCGCTGAAGCGCCCGATGCGCGCGTCCTCGGGGAACGCCTTGCGGTTGCTCTGACCCTCGTCGAGGCCCTCGGTGGGCTGCTCGGGGCCGGCGGGGTGCTCGAACGGCTCGGGAATCGGATCGTTAGTCATGTCAGCTCCTTTCGTAGTCCCAACGTGCTACCCGGGAGCGCGGTCGATGCTGCGGCCGATTTCGGGGTATGACGGGCCTGTAACGCCTGTCACGTATGGGGGTACCTCAGCGCGGTGCTGCCGTTCCGCCGCAAGCGCTCTTGGAAGCGCCGAGTCACCGATGTCGCTCGCAGCGCGCCTCAGCGCGGGCGGGAGTTGCGTGCGGCCGCGGCCCAACTCGACGTGCCGTGGGCACGGTCGTGGCCGGCCGGCGTGGTGCGCGAGAACTTCCTGCGCTTCGTGCTGCGGCCCGCGATGGACTTCTACTCGGCGCGGCGCGCCACCGGGCGCGAGAGGCTCGCCGGATTGAAGGGCCCGGTCATCCTGGTCGCCAACCACGCCAGCCACATGGACACGCCGGTGATCCTCGCCGCGCTGCCGCGCAAGCTGCGCAAGCGCACGGCGGTCGCGGCGGCGGCGGACTACTTCTACAAGAACAAGCTCGTCGCCTCGGCCGTGTCGCTGATCTTCAACACGGTGCCGATCGAGCGTAAGGGCGGCGGCCTCAAGAGCGGCGGGCACCTCGACACGCTGCTCGACCAGGGCTGGAACCTGCTCCTCTATCCCGAGGGCACGCGCACCCGCAGCGGCGGGACCGGGCGCGTGCGCCGCGGGGCGGCGGTGCTCGCCGCCGCGCACAACCTGTCGATCGTCCCGATCCGCGTGACCGGCACGCGCGAGGCGATGCCGCCGGGCCGCCTCTGGCCGAAGCGGCTGCACGGCAAGGTGCTCTCCAAGCGCCACCCCATCGAGGTCTCGTTCGGCGAGCCGATCCGCCCCACCGAGGACCCCACCGCGCTGATCGAGCGCGTGCAGCGCTTCTTCGACAGCGCGAACGGCGACGGCGGCGTGTCGCCGTACCGGCGCCGCAAGGTCGCCGAGCCCGCGCCGTAGCGGCTACTCGTCGTCCTCGTCGAGCCAGTCCATCGTCCGCGCCACGGCCTTGCGCCACTTGCGGTAGCCGCGCTCGCGACGGTCGCCGTCCATCTGCGGCAGCCATTCGGCGGCCTTGTGCCAGTTGGCTCGCAACGCATCGATGTCGGGCCAGAAGCCGACCGCGAGCCCCGCGGAGTACGCCGCGCCCAGTGACACGGTCTCGGCGACGATCGGGCGCACGACGCGCACGTCGAGCACGTCCGCGAGGAACTGCATGAGCAGGTTGTTCGCGGTCATCCCGCCGTCGACGCGCAGCGTGGTCAGCGGCATCTGCGCGTCGCCGTTCATCGCCTCGACGACCTCGCGCGTCTGCCACGCGGTTGCCTCGAGCACCGCGCGGGCGAGGTGGCCCTTGGTGATGTAGCCGGTGAGACCCGCAATCACGCCGCGCGCGTCGCTGCGCCAATGCGGCGCGAACAGCCCCGAGAACGCGGGGACGAAATAACAGCCGCCGTTGTTGTCGACCGTCCGGGCGAGCGTCTCGATCTCTGGCGCGGACCCGATGAGCGTGATGTTGTCCCGGAACCACTGCACCAGCGCCCCGGTCACCGCGATCGAGCCCTCGAGCGCATAGGTCGGCGGAGCGTCGGCGATCCGGCAGCCGACCGTGGTGATGAGGCCGCTGGCCGACTCGACGATGCGCTCGCCGGTGTTGAAGAGCAGGAAGCTCCCCGTGCCGTACGTGCACTTCGCGTCGCCCGGCGAGAAGCACGTCTGCCCGAAGAGCGCCGCCTGCTGGTCGCCGAGCGCTGAGGCGATCGGCACGCCGGCGAGCGACCCACGCGTCTCGCCGTAGACCTCCGACGACGGCCGGATCTCGGGCAGCATCGCGCGCGGCACGCCCATGGCATCGAGCAGAACGTCGTCCCAGTCGAGCGTGCGCAGGTTCATGAGCATCGTGCGGCTGGCGTTGGTGACGTCGGTCAGGTGACGGCCGGTGAGCTGCCAGATCAGCCATGAGTCCATCGTCCCGAACAGCACTTCGCCGGTCTCCGCGCGCTCCTGCAGGCCGGGCTGCGTGTCGAGCAGCCAGCGGATCTTCGGGCCCGAGAAGTAGGTGGCGAGCGGGAGCCCGCAGCGGTCGCGGAAGCGGTCCTGGCCCTCGTCGCCGGCAAGCTCGCGCACGAGCTGGTCGGTGCGCGTGTCCTGCCAGTTGATCGCGTGGTGCACCGGCGCGCCGGTCTCGCGATCCCACAGCACCGTCGTCTCGCGCTGGTTGGCGATGCCCAGCGCGACCAGGTCGTGCGCCTCGAGCTGCGCCTGCTCGAGCGCGCTCTGCACGACCTCCTCGACGTTGCGCAGGATCTCCTCGGGGTCGTGCTCGACCCACCCCGCGCGCGGGAAGAGCTGGTGGTGCTCCTTCTGCGCCACCGACACGATCCGGCCGGACCGATCGAAGACCAGACAGCGCGAGGACGCCGTCCCCTGGTCGATGGCCGCCACGTAGTGCTCTTTCATCGCCACAGTAGGTGACCCACTAACTGCGTTGTCTACCAGGGGATGGCACCAAGCTCGCGAGAAACGGCGCGCGCCGCCTCTCGTACGAAGGCCACGAGCTCGCCTCGCGGCTGGCGCGCCACGAGCAGGCGCTCGGGCGGCCCGGAGATTCCTATCGCGCCGACGGTCACGCCGCGCCGGTCCACGATCGGGGCCGCGCAGGAGACCTCGCCCCCCACCAGCTCGCCGATGTCGGCGGCCCAGCCGCGCGCCTGGACGCGCTCGAGCTCGCGCTCGAGGCGCCTGCTGTCGGTGATCGTCGCGGCGGTGAACGCCTCCAGGCCGTTCTTCGTCAGCTCGGTCGCGACGTAGGGGTGGTTGGCGAGCAGGACCTTGCCCAGCGCGGTGGCGTGGGCGGGCAGGAGCGCGCCGACGTCGAGCGTCTGCAGGCTGTCGTCGGGCCGGAAGACGTGGTGGACGATAAGCACCTGGCCCTCGTGCAGTGTCCCGATGCGGACCGTCTCCTGCGTGCGGGCGGCCAGCGAGTCCGACCAGTTCAGCGCGCGCGTGCGCAGCTCGTTGCCGTCGAGGTAGCTCGAGCCCATGTGCAGCAGCGCCGCCCCGAGCTGGTACTTGCCGCTCTCCGCGTCCTGCTCGACGAACCCGACGTGCTGCAACGTGCGCAACAAACCGTGCACCGTGCCCTTCGGCAGACCCAGCTCACCGGCGAGGTCGACGACCCCCAGACGGTGCGTCCGGCCCGACAGCAGCCGGAGGATTGCGGCTGCACGTTCGATGGATTGGATGTTGCGCGGCGCCAGGGCCCCTCAACCTCCAAACACGGCGAACCTGGTTTTGGTGTCGTGAACTTGGTTTGACATTGCCGAACCCTGCTGATTAGTGTCACGCGCGTCCCCTGTTCGTCAAGGAGGGAGAGGCTTTTGAGCATCATCGGTGGCGAGACGATCGGGACGGCGCTCCTGATCCTTCTCGGCGACGGCGTGGTAGCCGCCGTGCTCCTCAACAAATCCAAGGCCCAGAACTCGGGCTGGATCGTCATCACGTTCGGGTGGGGCTTCGGCGTGATGGCAGGTGCATACGCGGTCGGCCAGTACACCGGCGCCCATCTCAACCCGGCGGTCACGCTTGGCCTATGGGTGAACGGCAACATCGAAGGGAGCGACGTCCCCAAGTACTTCGTGGGTGAATTCCTGGGGGCGATGGCCGGCGCTGCATTGGTGGTGGCGTCGTACTGGGACCACTACCGAGAAACCGAGGACCCGGGCCTGAAGTTGGCCACGTTCTCAACGGGCCCAGCGATCCGCAACTACCCGATGAACGTCCTCACCGAGATCATCGCGACCTTCGTGCTGGTCTTCGGCATTCTCGCGATCGTCGGCAACAAGAACGTCGGCATAAGTGGGCTTGGCACGCTCCTTGTCGCCTTCTTGGTTGTCGGGATAGGTCTGTCCCTAGGTGGGCCGACCGGCTATGCGATCAACCCGGCCCGTGACCTCGGGCCGCGCATCGTCCACGCGATCCTGCCGGTGCCCGGCAAGGGTTCCTCCGACTGGTCCTACGCGTGGGTGCCGGTCGTCGGACCGTGCATCGGCGGCGTACTCGGTGGCTTCTGCTACTGGTGGTGGTTCCCGGGCTAGGGGGGAGTTGACATGAAGAAGCTGATCAACTCCCCGGACACGGTCGTCCGGGACGCACTGCGCGGCATGGAGGCCGCGCATGGCGACCGCCTGCGGATCTCGTACGACCCCTACGTGGTGGTCCGTGCCGACGCGCCCGTCCAGGGCAAGGTGGGGATCATCTCCGGCGGCGGGTCGGGGCACGAGCCCATGCACGGCGGCTTCGTCGGCCCCGGCATGCTCGATGCCGCTTGCCCGGGCGAGGTGTTCACCTCGCCCACTCCTGACCAGATGCTCGAGGCGACGAAGGCCGTCAACGGCGGCGCCGGCGTCCTGCACGTGGTCAAGAACTACACCGGCGATGTCATGAACTTCGACATGGCCGCCGACATGGGCAAGACGGAGGACATCGAGGTCGAGACGGTCCTGACCAACGACGACGTCGCGGTGGAGGACTCGCTCTACACCGCGGGCCGCCGTGGCGTGGGCGTGACGGTGCTCGTCGAGAAGATCTGTGGCGCCGCGGCCGAAGACGGCCGCTCGCTGCAGGACGTCGCCGAGCTGGGCCGCCGCGTCAACGCCAACGGCCGTTCGATGGGCATGGCGCTGACCCCGTGCATCACCCCGGCGTCGGGCGAGCCGAGCTTCGAGCTCGCCGACGACGAGGTCGAGATCGGCATCGGCATCCACGGCGAGCCGGGCCGCTTCCGCGAGCACATCGGCCCTGCGTCGCAGATCGCCGAGCGGCTCATGACGCCGATCGTCGAGGACCTTCCGTTCTCCTCGGGGGACGGGGTCCTGGCCTTCGTCAACGGCATGGGCGGCACGCCGCTGATCGAGCTCTACGTGGTCTACGCCGAGGTGGCGAAGCTCGCGCAGGAGCACGGGCTCACGATCGAGCGCAACCTCATCGGCAACTACATCACGTCGTTGGAGATGCAGGGCTGCTCGATTACGCTCGTCAAGCTCGACGATGAGATGACGCGCTACTGGGACGCGCCCGTGAACACCCCCGCCTTGCGCTGGGGCGTCTAGGGACGTGTCGATCACTCGCGACGGCGTCGTCGACTGGATGCGCCGCTTCGCCGGCGAGATGGACGAGCACCGCCAGGAGCTCGTCCGTCTCGACACGGCGATCGGCGATGGCGACCACGGCACGAACATGGACCGCGGGATGAAGAAGGCGCTCGAGAAGCTCGATGCGGCCGACCAGGCCGACGCGGGCGCCGCTCTGAAGACCGTGGCGATGGCTCTGATCTCGAGCGTCGGCGGCGCGGCCGGACCTCTCTACGGGACGCTGTTCCTGCAGATGGGCACCGCGCTGTCCGGCCAGGACGAGATCGACCTGGCGGCTTGGACGGCCGCCTGGCAGAAGGGCCTCGAGGGCGTGCAGGCGCGCGGGAAGGCCGTGCGCGAGGACAAGACGATGGTCGACGCGCTGATCCCGGCGATCGAGGCGATGGAGAGCGCCTCGGATCTCGACGAGGGTCTGCGCGCCGCGGCCAAGGGGGCCGAGGAGGGCATGCGGGCGACGACTCCGCTCGTCGCCCGCAAGGGCCGCGCCAGCTACCTCGGCGAGCGCAGCAAGGACCACCAGGATCCCGGCGCGACATCCACCTATTACCTCTTCAAGAGCGCCGAAGAGGCGCTCGCAGGGTCAGGCTGAGAAAGGAGAAGAGCGGATGGCGAAGTACGCAGCAGCCCTCGACCAGGGCACGACGAGTTCGCGTGCCATGGTCTTCAACCACGAGGGCCGCGTGGTCTCCGTGTCCCAGAAGGAGCACGAGCAGATCTATCCCAAGCCCGGTTGGGTCGAGCACGACCCGAAGGAGATCTGGGCGCGTTCCTCGGAGGTCCTCGACGAGGCCCTCGAATCCGCGGGGGCGAGCAAGGACGACGTCGCCGCCCTGGGCATCACCAACCAGCGCGAGACCACCGTCGTGTGGGATCGCAACACGGGCGAGCCGGTGCACAACGCGCTCGTCTGGCAGGACACGCGCACCGACAAGCTCGTCGATGAGCTGTCGGCCGACGGCGGCCAGAACCGCTTCCAGGAGAAGGTCGGCCTCCCGCTGGCGACCTACTTCTCGGGGCCGAAGGTCCGCTGGATCCTCGACAACGTCGACGGCGCGCGCGCCAAGGCCGACGCCGGGGATCTGATGTTCGGCAACATCGACACCTGGTGCATCTGGAACCTCACGGGCGGCACGAACGGCGGCCTGCACATCACCGATGTGACGAACGCCAGCCGCACGATGCTGATGGACCTCAAGACGCTCGCGTGGGACTCGGAGATCTGCGCGACGATCGGGGTCCCGATGTCGATGCTTCCCGAGATCCGCGCGTCGAGCGAGGTCTACGGCGAGGTCGCCAGCGGTGGCTTCGCCGGCATCCCGATCGCCGGTGACCTCGGCGACCAGCAGGCGGCCACCTTCGGGCAGGCCTGCCTGTCACCGGGCGAGGCGAAGAACACGTACGGCACCGGCAACTTCCTCCTGCTCAACACGGGCACGGAGGCGGTGCAGTCCAAGAGCGGCATGCTCACGACCCTGGGCTACAAGATCGGCGACAACGACGCCGTCTACTGCCTCGAGGGCGCGATCGCGATCACGGGGGCGCTCGTGCAGTGGCTGCGCGACAACCTCAAGCTGATCAAGGCGGCGCCCGAGGTCGAGGAGCTCGCGATGTCGGTCGACGACAACGGCGGCCTGTACATCGTGCCGGCGTTCTCGGGCCTGTTCGCGCCGTACTGGAAGTCCAACGCCCGCGGCGTGTTCGCGGGCCTGACGCGGTACGTCAACGCCGGTCACATCGCCCGCGCGACGCTGGAGGCCACCGCCTTCCAGAGCCGCGAGATCGTCGAGGCGATGAACCAGGACTCGGGCGTCGCGCTCGAGTCGCTGAAGGTCGACGGCGGCATGGTCGCAAACGACCTGCTCATGCAGTTCCAGGCCGACCTGCTCGGCGTGCCGGTGATCCGCCCGGTGGTCGCCGAGACCACCGCGCTGGGCGCCGCGTACGCGGCGGGCCTCGCGACCGGGTTCTGGGCCAGCGAGGACGACATCCGCAACAACTGGGCCGAGGACAAGCGCTGGGAGCCCCAGATGGACTCCGCCAAGCGCGACGAGTACTACAAGTACTGGAAGAGGGCCGTCACGCGGACCTTCGACTGGTTCGACTCGGACTCCTAAGAGGGATCGCGCTCCCGCCCCGCGGCCACGCTGCCGCGGGGCGGGAGTAGTGTCCGCTCATGGCCACGCTCAGCACCGACGTTCTGGTCATCGGCGGCGGCGCCACGGGCGCCGGGGTGGCATGGGATAGCGCCCTCCGCGGCTTCGACGTCATCCTCGTCGACCGTCTCGACCTCGCCGAGGGCACGAGCGGGCGCTTCCACGGCCTGCTGCATTCCGGCGGCCGCTACGCGGTCAAGGACCCGAAGGCGGCGGTGGAGTGCATCGAGGAGAACCGGATCCTGCGATCGGTCGCCGCCGACTGCATCGAGGACACGGGCGGCTTCTTCGTCACCACGCCGTGGGACGACCCCGAGTACGCCGATCGCTTCGCCGAGGGCTGCCAGGCGACCGGCGTGGATTGCGAGGAGATCGACGTCGTGCAGGCGCTCCGCGAGGAGCCGCGCCTGAACCCCGACGTCTCCCGCGTCTTCCGCGTGCCCGACGCGAACATCGACGTCTGGAAGACCGTGTGGTCGATGGCCCGCGGCGCCCAGGCGCGCGGCGCGCGGGTCCTTCCGTACCACGCGGCCGTCGCCATCCACCGCGACGGCGACGAGGTCACCGGCGCGCACGTGCGCGACGACCGCACCGGCGAGGAGCTCGACATCGAGGCCCGCGTGACGGTCAACGCGGGCGGCGCGTGGGCGGGACGGATCGCCGACATGGCCGGCATCGAGGGCGTCCGCGTGCTCCCCGGCCGGGGGATCATGATCGCGATGAACCACCGGCTGGTGAACACGGTGGTCAACCGCTGCCAGATGCCCACGGACGGCGACATCATCGTCCCGATCCGCACGGTCAGCGTGATCGGCACCACCGACGAGCACACCGACGACGCCGACGACCACACGGTCATGGAGTCCGAGGTCGACGCGATGCTCGACGACGGCGAGAAGCTCGTGCCGGGCTTCCGGTACCAGCGGGCGCTGCGGGTGTGGACCGGGGTGCGCCCGCTCTTCGAGGACGCCAAGGCCGACGACACCGAGACGCGCGACGTCACCCGCGCGCACGCGCTGCTCGACCACGCCAAGCGCGACGGCGTCAACCGCTTCGTGACGATCACCGGCGGCAAGCTCACGACGTTCCGCCTCATGGCCGAGGAGACGGTCGACGCCGTCTGCAAGCAGCTCGGCGAGCAGCGGCCGTGCACCACGCGCACCGAGCCGCTGCCCGGCTCGGAGGACGGCCGCCACTACCGCCTCGGCCACCGCCTCGAGGCCAAGGAGGAGCGCCTCACCGACGACCAGCTCATCTGCGAGTGCGAGCTGATCAGGCGCAGCACGCTCGAGGAGACGATGCGGCGGCGGGCGTCGACGAACCTCGACGACATCCGCCGGCAGGTGCGCCTCGGGATGGGGCCGTGCCAGGGCGGCTTCTGCATCTACCGCGCGACGGGGATCCTCCACGGGCTCGACGGGCTCAGCGCCGAGGAGGCCAACGGCGCGCTGCTCGGCTTCCTGCAGGAGCGCTGGAAGGGCGTGTGGCCCGTGCTGTACGGCGACCAGCTGCGCCAGGCGCGGCTCGACGACTGGATCTTCCAGGGTGTCCTCGGCGTGGAGCACCTGCAATGAGCCCGCGCACCCCGGAACTGCACTACGACGCGGTCGTCATCGGCGCCGGCACCGCCGGGATGACGGCGGCGGCTCGGCTCGCCGAGGGCGGCGCCCGCGTCTGCGTGCTGGCCAAGGGCGTCGGCTCGACGCACCTCGCGCCCGGCACGATCGACGTCCTCGGCTATGCGCCCGACCGCGTCGAGGAGCCCGAGGGCGCGCTGCCCGGCTTCATCGCCGAGCATCCGGACCATCCGTACGCGCTGATCGGCGCCGAGGCGATCGCCCCCGCGCTGCAGTGGTTCGCCGAGCGCGTGGAGGCGGGCCCGCTGCCGGGCTACCGCTACGTCGGCGGCCTGGATCGCAACCACCTGCTGCCGACCGCGGTCGGCGTGATGCGCCCGTCGGCGCTCGTCCCCGAGACCATGGCAGGGGGCGACGAGCGGGCGCGCGAGGCGGTCTGCGTCGTCGGGATGCGGCCACTGCGCGACTTCCACGCGGCGCTGTGCGCGGCGAACCTCTCGCGCAACGGCCCCTCGGCGCGGGCTGTCGAGGCCGCGGTCGAGGTCGACCGCGCCGACGTCAACTCGCTCGGCCTCGCGCGCCGGTTCGACGACCCGGCCTGGCGCGCCGCGTTCGCCGCGAAGCTCGCGCCGCTCGTGCGCACCGAGGAGCGCGTGGCGCTCCCCGCGGTGCTCGGGCTGCGCGACCCGCACGGCGCCTGGGAGGACCTCCAGCAGCGCCTCGGGCGCGCCGTCTTCGAGATCCCGACGCTCCCGCCGTCGGTGCCGGGCATGCGCCTGTTCGAGATCCTCAAGGCGGCGCTGCGCGCTGCCCGCGGTCGGCTCGTGCTCGGCGCGGAGGTCATCGGCGCCGACCGTGCCGGCGGCCGGATCGAGGCGGTGCGCACGCACGCCTCCGGCCACGACGTCCACTACCACGCGCGCTGGTTCGTGCTGGCGACCGGCGGCTTCGCCTCGGGCGCGATCTCGATTGCGTCGGACTGGACGGCGCACGAGAACGCGCTCGACCTTCCGCTGCGCGGCTTCCCCGCGCCCGGCCAGCCGCGGTTCGTGGCGGACTACTTCGCCGAGCAGCCGATGGCGCGCACCGGCGTCGCGGTCGACGGCTCGCTGCGCGCCGAGGGCGCCGAGAACGTGTTCGTCGCGGGCGCGTCGCTGCCGGGCTCGCTCCCGTGGAAGGAAGGTTCGGGCGACGGGATCGCGCTGGCCAGCGGCCACAAGGTCGCGCAGGCCGTCCTTGACGCCGAGGCCACGTCGAAGCTGAGGACGCCGGCATGACCACCCCGATCGACGAGCTCCTGCGCGGATCGCTCGACCACTGCGTGAAGTGCACGATCTGCGAGACGGCATGTCCGGTCGCGGCCGCGACGCCGCTGTTCCCCGGGCCGAAGTACGCCGGCCCACAGGCCGAGCGCTACCGCGTCGCCGACGAGCCATCGGTCGAGTGGTCGGTCGACTACTGCTCGGGGTGCGGCATCTGCACGCAGGTGTGCCCGCAGGGCGTGAAGATCGCCGAGATCAACGCCCAGGCGCGCAACAAGCTCAAGAACCAGAAGGGCGTGCCGCTCCGCGACCGGATCATCACGCGGCCGACCTGGCTCGGGCGGCTCGGGACGCCGGCGGCCCCGATCGCGAACTGGTCGCTGACCTTCAAGCCCGCGCGCCTGCTCGGCGAGAAGCTGCTGAAGGTCCATCGCGACGCCGCGGCGCCGGAGTTCGCGGGGCGCAGGTTCTCGACGTGGGCGCGCAAGCGCACGAGCCCGGCGACCGGCCGCAAGGTCGTCTACTTCCACAACTGCGGCACCGAGTACTACGAGCCCTGGGAGGGCGAGAAGCTCGTCGCGATCCTCGAGCACAACGGCTTCGAGGTCGTGGTGCCCAAGCAGGACTGCTGCGGGCTGCCGCTGCAGTCGTCCGGCCTGTTCGGCGACGCGCGCAAGGTCGTGCTGCGGCTGGCGAAGGCGCTCGCGCCGCACGTGCGCGACGACGACACGGTCATCGTCGGCAACGCGACGAGCTGCACGCTCATGCTCAAGCGCGAGGCGCGCGAGATCCTCGGGCTCGAGGACGACCCCGACCTCAGGCTCGTCTCCGAGCGCACCTACGACATCTGCGAGTTCCTGCTCGAGCTCCACGACCGCGGCGAGCTCAAGACGGACTTCAAGCCGATCGACGAAACCATCGCGTATCACGCGCCGTGCCAGCAGCAGGGGCACTGGATCGGCAAGCCCGCGCTCGAGCTGCTCGCGCTCGTGCCCGGGCTGAAGGTCGCCGAGATGGACGCGCGCTGCTGCGGCATCGCGGGCACGTACGGGCTGAAGGCCGAGAAGTACGACATCGCCATGGCCGTCGGCGCCAACCTCTTCGAGCAGATCGCGTCATCAGGCGCCGACGCGGTCGCTTGCGACAGCGAGACCTGCCGCTGGCAGATCACGCACGCCACGAAGCAGCCGTCGGTGCACCCGATCGACTTCTTGCACCGCGCCTACGGGCTCGACGGCGCTGCGTAGCCGTCAGCCGTCGAGCAGGTCGTGCACGAAGCGGACAGCCATGGCGCCGTCGCCGACTGCGCCGGCGACGCGCTTGGTTGCGGCGGAGCGCACGTCCCCCGCTGCGAAGACACCGGGGCGAACCGTCTCGAGCAGGAACGGGTCGCGCCCGTTCTCGGGCCACCCGCGGTCGCCGTGGTGGTCGCGCGCGCCTTCCCCGCACAGCAGGAAGCCGGCCTCGTCGACGGCGAGCATCGAGCCGACGGCCTCGGTGCACGGGTCGGCGCCGATCATCACGAACACGGCGGCGGCGCCGACGCGCTCGGTGTGGCCGTCGTCGGCGTCGGCAAGGCTGACGGCTTCGAGCGTGCCGTTGCCGTGGACCGCGGCGACCTCGGTCCGCGGCACGATCTCGACGTTCGGCGCGCGTTCGATGCGGTCGAGCAGGTAGCGCGACATCGTCGGCGCGAGGCTGTCGCGGCGGATGACGACGCGCACGCTGCGCGCGCGGCGCGAGAGATTGGCGGCCGCCTGCCCGGCGGAGTTGCCGCCGCCGACGACGATGACGTCCTGACCCTCGTAGCGCCGCGCGTCGTTCGCGCTGACGATGCTGTAGACGCCGGCGCCGGTGAACCGTTCGACGTTCTCGGCGTGCAGCGAGCGCCAGCGCGCGCCGGTAGCGACCAGCACGGTGCGGGCGACGACGTGCTGGCCGTCGTCGAGATCGACGCGCACCGTGCCCTCGGGCCCGTCGACGATCTCGACGGCGCCGTGGAAGCTCGAGAGCACGGCGTCGAAGCGCAGCGCCTGGAGCGTCGCCTTGCGCGTGAGCTGCGTGCCCGTGATGCCGGTCGGGAAGCCGAGGTAGTTCTCGATGCGCATGCTCGTCCCCGCCTGGCCACCGGGCGCCCACTGCTCGGCGACGAAGGTCCGCAGGCCCTCGGAGGCGCCGTAGACCCCGGCGGCGAGGCCCGCGGGCCCGGCGCCGAGGACGACGAGGTCGAAGGTCTCGCCGTCGACGTCGGCGCGCAGCCCCAGGGTCCGCGCCACCTGCGCCGGCGACGGATTGCGCAGGACGCTGTCGCTTCGCACGAGGACGGGCGCCTCGTTGCGCGGGATGTTCAGCGTGTCGAGCAGGTCGGCGCCCTCGGCGTCGGCGTCGGTGTCGTACCACTGGACGGGCAGCAGGTTGCGTTCGAGGAGGTCGCGGACCTGGAAGGCGCGATTGGAGCTTCGCGGCGCGATGAGGCGCAGGACGCCGACGCCGTGGTCCTCGAGCCATGTGCGCCGGGCGGACATCGTCCACAGCACCTGCTGGGCGAACTCCGGCCACTTGGCGGCCATGTGGCGCAGCATCGTGCGGTCGAAGGCGATGACGTCGGTCGGTTCGGCCGCGACGCAGGCGCAGATGGTCGGCTCGCCGGTGAAGATCGCGATGTCGCCGATGAAGGAGCGGTCCTGGCGCGAGAACCAGACATCCTCGTCGGGACGGCGGTCGACGAGGTCCACCGCGCCGCGCTCGATGACGAAGAACGGCGCGTCGCGCACGCTCTGCTCGAACAGCACCCCGCCTTCGCTGAACGACCGTCGCTCGCCCATCCGCGCCAGCCGCTCGAGCTTGGCGTCGGAGACGGGCGGGAAGAGGGTCTCGTCGTTGAGATCCGGGAAGGTCTCGGCCTGGACGCGAGGACGGGGCACTGCCAACTGAGGGTAGCCATGCGCAGTGCGCCGGCAACGTAGGCTCTCGTTTCGTGGTTGGGATCGTCGTCGTCTCCCACAGCCAGGCTCTCGCCGAGGGTGTGGTGACGCTCGCGCGGGAGATGGGGGGTTCCGACCTGGCGTTGGAGGCCGCCGGCGGGCTCGAGGAGCCGGGCGTCCTCGGCACCGACGCCGAACGGGTGCGCGTGGCGATCGAGCGTGCGATGTCCGACGACGGCGTCCTCGTGCTCATGGATCTCGGCAGCGCGCTGATGAGCGCCGAGTTCGCGATCGAGATGCTCGGCGACGGTGCGCGCGTGAAGCTCAGCGAGGCGCCGCTTGTGGAGGGCGCGGTGGCGGCAGCGGCCGCCGCGCGCAGCGGCGCCTCGCTCGAGGAGGTCGCGGCGGAGGCGCGGGGCGCGCTGGCGATGAAGGCATCCCAGCTCGGCGCCGAGGAGGCACCGGGCGCGCCGGCTCCCGCCGAGGCCGCCCCGCCGGCCGACGCCGAGGCCGCGCTGGCCGTGCGCAACGCGATCGGCCTGCACGCGCGTCCCGCCGCCCGCTTCGTCGAGATCGCGCGCGGCTTCGACGCGGAGGTGCACGTCGCCAAGGCGGGCGGCGGCCCGCCGGTGCGCGCGACGAGCCTCACGAACGTCGTCGCGCTCGGCGCGCGGCTCGGCGACACGCTGCTCGTCAGCGCGTCGGGACCGCAATCGGCCGAGGCGCTGGACGCGTTGCGCGCGCTGGCCGACGAGGGCTTCGGGGACGGTCTCGCCGTGGCCACGCCCGCGCCGGCGCGCGTGCCGGTCGCGGAGGCCCCCGCGACGCCGGAGGCCGCTCCCGTTGCCGGAGACGTCCTCACCGGCGTGGCGGCCTCGGGCGGCGTCGCGATCGGTCCCGCGCGCCACCTGCGCGCGCCCGCCGGCCCGCTGCCCGAGCGGGCGGCCGAGGCGCCCGAGCGCGAGCGCGAGAAGCTCGACGGCGCGATCGCCGCGGCGCGCGACGCGATCGCCGCCGACCGCGTGGCCGTCGCCGAGCGCGCCGGCGCGGCCGAGGCCGCGATCTTCGACGCCCACCTGGCGCTGCTCGACGACGAGGCGATGCTCGAGCCCGCCCACGCCGCCATCGCCGGCGGAGCGACCGCCGAGCGCGCCTGGCACGACGCGGCCGAGCAGGTCGCGGACCGCTACCGCGCGCTCGACGAGCCGCTGCTGCGCGAGCGCGCCGCCGACGTCCTCGATGTCGGGCAGCGGGTGGTCGGCGCGCTCACCGGCGCGCAGCGCAGCGGCCCCGCCGAGCCCGGCATCGTCGTCGCCGGCGAGCTCACGCCGGCGGACGCCGCCGGCCTGGACCCCGCCCTGGTGCGTGGGATCGCCACCGCCCATGGCGCCGCCACCGCGCACGCCGCGATCCTGGCCCGCGCCCTCGGCCTGCCCGCCGTCGTTGGCCTCGGCAGGGGCCTGCTCGCCGTCGAGGAGGGCACGCCGCTCCTGCTCGACGGAGACGCCGGCGTCGTGCAGGTCGATCCACCCGAGGACATGCTGCGCGACGCCGAGGAGCGCCGCGAACGCGCGGCGCAGCGCCGCGCCGCGGCGCTCGAGCGCGCGCACGAGCCCGGCGCGACCCGCGACGGCGCGCGCGTCGAGGTCTTCGCCAACCTCGGCAAGGCGCGCGAGGCGGCCGAAGCCGTCGAGCTCGGCGCCGAGGGCGTCGGCCTCCTGCGCACCGAGTTCCTCTTCCTCGACCGCCCCGAGCTGCCCGACGAGGACGAGCAGGTCCAGACGCTGCGCGACATCGCCGTCGCACTCGACGGTCGCCCGCTCGTCGTGCGCACGCTCGACGCCGGCGCCGACAAGCCGCTGCCGGCCCTGCCGATGCCGCCCGAGGCCAACCCGTTCCTCGGGGTGCGCGGGATCCGCCTCGCGCTGCAGCGACGCGACGTCCTCGCCACCCAGCTGCGCGCGATCCTGCGCGTCGCCGCCGAGCATCCGGTCAAGGCGATGCTCCCGATGGTCGCGACGCTCGCCGAGGTGCGCGCAGCGCGGGCCGTGCTCGACGAGGCGCGCGAGGCGACGGGCATCGACACGCCGCTCGAGTTCGGGATCATGGTCGAGGTCCCGGCCGCCGCGCTCACCGCAGCCAACCTCGCCGAGCACGTCGACTTCTTCTCGCTGGGCACCAACGACCTCACGCAGTACACGATGGCCGCCGAGCGCGGCGACGAGCGCCTGGCGCCGCTGCTGGCGGGGCCGCAGCCGGCGGTCCTGCGCCTCGTGCGCGAGACCGTCGCGGCGGCCGACGCGCACGGGCGCTGGGTGGGCGTGTGCGGCGAGCTGGCCGGCGACCCCGCGGCCGCGATCCTCCTGGCCGGTCTGGGGGTCACCGAGCTCAGCATGGCGCCCGCGCTCATCCCCGAGGCGAAGGCGGCGCTGCGCGCCGTCGACCTCTCCGCGGCCCGCGCCGCGGCCGAGTCGGCGCTCGAGGCCGAGGACGCGGATGCGGCGCGCGAGATCGCGTTGTCGCTGCTCTGAGGTAGCCTCGCGGCTGTGGAGGCCAGCACCTTGAGCGCACTGCGTTCGTCGCGCATGCTCGCCGCTGGCACCGGCGTGCGGATCCTGCTCGCGCCTGCGGTCATGGCGCTGGTCCTCGCGCACTCCTACACGGCCGCCGCGATCGTCTTCCTCGTCGCCGCGGCGACCGACTGGCTGGACGGCCGTCTCGCGCGCCGCTGGGGCGTCACCACGCGCTTCGGCGCGTTCCTCGACACCACCGCCGACAAGCTGCTCGTCTCCACCGCGCTGATCGCCCTCGTGGGCGTCGACCGCGTCTCGCCGTGGATCGCGCTGATCATCATCGGCCGCGAGTTCACGATCCTCGGCCTGCGCTCAGCCGTGGCCTCGGGCGGCCGCGTGCTCGAGACCTCGATGCTCGGCAAGTGGAAGGCGACGATCCAGTTCGTCGCCATCGCGCTGGCGATGCTGCGGCCCGACGTGGTGATCGCGGGCGCCTACCTCGACCAGTGGGGGATGGTGATCGCGGCGCTCGTCACCGCCTGGTCGGGCATCGACTACCTCCTGCGGTTCTCGGCGTCCCTTCGCACGTGAGCCGCGTCTTCATCACGGGCGGCGGCGGCGTGGTCGGCGGCGCGATCCTCGAGCGCCTTGTCGCGCGCGGGGACGAGGTCGTCGCGCTCGCCCGCTCCGACGAGGCGGCACAGGCCGTCGCCGCGCGCGGTGCGACCGTGGTGCGCGGCGACGTGCTCGACGAGGAGGCGGTGGCGCGCGGGATGGAGGGCTGCTCGCTGGCCTTCCACGTCGCCGGTATCAACGGGATGTGCGTCCAGGACCCCGGGCGCATGCGCCGGGTCAACGTCGACGGCGCGGTCGCCGCGGTGCGCGCGGCGTCGCGCGCCGGCGTCGCGCGGCTCGTGCACACGTCGTCGGCGGCGACGATCGGCGAGCCGCCCGGCGTGATCGGCAACGAGGACACGCCGCACCGCGGCTGGTACCTGTCGGTCTACGAGCACACGAAGACCGACGCCGAGCGCGCGGTGCTCGAGGCCGCGGGTGAGGTCGGCCAGGACGTCGTGTGCGCGAACCCGTCGTCGGTGCAGGGCCCCGGCCGCGCGGGCGGCACCGCGCGCTTCCTGCTTGCCTTCCTCGACGGCCGCCTGAAGTTCTTCGTGCAGACGAACATGAGCATCGTCGACATCGCCGACTGCACCGAGGGCCACCTGCTCGCCGCCGAGCGCGGCCGCCGCGGCGAGCGCTACGTCCTCAACAGCGTCAACCTCACCATCACCGAGGCGCTCCGGCTCGGCGCCGACATCGCCGGCGTGCACCGCAGCCCGCGGATGATCCCGCGCCCGGTCGCCTCCGCGGCCGGGACGGTCGTCGAGCGCGCGTTCCGGCTGGCGCGCCGCTCGCCGCCGGTGTGCCGCGAGATGGTCCGCACGCTGCTGCACGGCCATCGCTACGACGGCTCGCGCGCCGAGCGCGAGCTCGGGCTGCACTACACCTCGCCCGAGGACACCATCCGCCGCACCGTCGAGTGGGCGCGGTCGGAGGGGCTTCTGAGGCCTAGCTGAACACCTCCGCGAGCCGGTCGAGCATCTCCTGCTCGCCCTCGCTCACGCGCACGGCACGGAAGCCGAGGAAGCCGCCCTCCTTCGCCGCGAGCGCGGTCTGCTGGGCCGCCTCCTTGAGCCACTCGCGGAACTGCTCGGTCTCCTCCGGCGTGGTCTTCTCGACCAGCAGCTGGTTGACCTTGCGCAGCTCGTCGATGACCTCGGCAGAGGCCTGCGTGCCCTTCGGCTTGAAGCCCGCCAGGGGGTTCTCACGGTTCTGGGCCTTCGCCGCGACGTCGGAAGCGAGGGCCTGCACGAACTCGCCGTGCTTGCCGGTCTGCGCCGCGTCGAGCACCGTCTTGAGCGCCGCGCTGGTCTCCTTGAGCGCCTCGATCGGGCCACCGGGGTCGGCGAGGGTGATCGCCATGCCGGCGACGAGCGGCGAGCGCCCGAGCCGGGTCCACTCCTCTTCGGTGAAGTCTGCCTTCGTCGTCATGCCGTCGACGCTACACCTACGACGCGCCACGGCGTCTCGTCGGCGCCGTCGAGCGCGAACGCCCAGCGCTCCTCGAACGACGTCTCGCGATCGCGCGAGCCCGAGACGATCGCCGCGGTGTCCCGGTCCTCGCGGTAGCGCCGGCCGCGCACGGCGACGCCGACCTCCATCCGCGGCGGGTGCGCCTGCGCGTCGACCCGCTGGACCGTGATCCCCTCGACGCGCGGCCCTCGCACGACGAGGCGCGTGCGGCGCTGCCCGTCGCCGCCGTAGAGCAGCGCGTCGACCGCGTCGGGCGAAGCGACCTTCTCGAGCGGCGCGTCGTCGCCGTCGACGGCCTCGGCCCATGCCGCCACCGCGCGCCGCGCGGCCGCCTCCAGCACGTCGGGCGCGAAG
>DATFRW010000211.1:0-2551 GCA_035262945.1 Solirubrobacteraceae bacterium | reverse complement strand
CGAGGCGCAGGTCGCCGATGGCGAGCAGTCCGAGCGTGCACGCTGGAGGCAGCGGTGCGGGAGTGGTGCGCAGCACGTTCGTCGCGACCGTCGTCACCGGCGGGGCGAGCGGGCGCGAAAGGCGCGTGCGCAGCGCGATCTGGGCGGTGTGGGGGACGAAGGCGGTCCTCGCCGCGCGGTTGACGACGGCGACCAGCGCGACGAGGGCGTGCGCCGACTGGCGGCGCGGCAGCGCGACCGCGACGTAGTCGGTGGGCGCCGGCCTCGCGAGGGAGAGCCGCAGCGTCGGCCGCGGCCCGTGCGGGACGGCATAGCGGATCTGCGCCAGCGTGACGTCGCCGCGCGCCGGGGCGGTGACGGCCACCCGGTGGGCGTCGGCCGAGGCGGGCACGGCGACGGTGACGACGAGCGCTGCGAGGACTGCGCGGCGCATGAACAAGGCATACCACGTTGGGCCGCGGACCAGATACGCGTTGACTCGCGAGTCAATATGGTCCGGCCATGCGCAACCCCCGCGACTTCCTCAAGCCGCTGGCCATCGGGGCGCCTCCGCCGCCGGCCGAGATCCCGGTGCGCCCCTCGCGCATGATCCACTTCCTGGACTTCTCGAACGAGAAGATGGTGGCCAAGGCCGCCGACATCGCGACGAAGACCGACATCCTGCTCGGCAACCTCGAGGACGCGGTCCCCGTCGAGCGCAAGGACGCCGCGCTCGAGGGGTTGATCCAGGTTGGCCGCGAGATGGATCTGGGCTCGACGTCGCTGTGGACGCGCGTCAACGCCCTGGAGTCGCCGTGGGTGCTCGGCGAGCTCACCCGCCTCGTGAGCGAGATCGGCGACCGGCTCGACGTGATCATGGTCCCAAAGGTCGAGGGGCCGTGGGACATCCACTACGTCGATCGCCTGCTCGCGCAGCTCGAGGCGCGCGCAGGCCTCGATCGGCCGATCCTCGTGCACGCGATCCTCGAGACCTCGCTGGGCGTCACGAACCTCGAGGAGATCGCCGCCGCAAGCCCCCGGATGCAGGGGATGAGCTTCGGGCCGGCCGACCTGGCCGCCTCGCGGCGGATGAAGACGACGCGCGTCGGCGGTGGCCATCCGGGCTACCGCGTCATTGAGGACCCCGACCCAGACGACCCCGAGGCGCCGCGCGCGAGCGCGCAGCAGGACCCGTGGCACTACTCGATCGCGCGCATGGTCGACGCGTGCACGGCCGTCGGGATCCTCCCGTTCTACGGCCCGTACGGCGACATCCGCGACGTGGTCGGCTGCGAGACCCAGTTCCGCGCGGCCTTCCTGCTCGGCTGCGTCGGGGCCTGGTCGCTGCACCCGGTGCAGATCGACATCGCCAAGAAGGTCTTCTCCCCCGAGCCGGACGAGGTCGCCTTCGCGAAGAAGGTCATCGAGGCGATCCCGGACGGGCGGGGCGTCCACATGATCGACGGCAAGATGCAGGACGACGCCACCTGGAAGCAGTGCCGGGTGATGGTCGACCTGGCCGAGATGCTCGCCGCGAAGGACCCGGAGCTCGCGGAGGCTTACGGGATGGCGGGAGCGCACGCGTGAGGTTCTTCGAGTACGAGGCTCGCGAGATCGTCAAGCGGGCCGGGATCCCGGTCACCGACTTCGGGTTCGCGACGACGCCCCAGGAGGCGCGCGAGATCGCCGTGCGGATCGGCGAGCCGGTGGTGATCAAGTCGCAGGTGCTCACCGGCGGGCGGATGAAGGCCGGCGGCATCCAGTTCGCGGACGGCCCGGACGAGGCCGCGGCCAAGGCCGAGCAGGTCCTGGCGCTCGCGATCAACGGCCACGTGCCGCGCGGGGTGCTCGTCGACCCGAGGGCGAGCGTCGAGCACGAGTACTACGCGGGCGTCGTGTGGGACGGGATCCGCAAGCAGCCGGTGATGCTCTTCAGCGACATGGGCGGCATCGACATCGAGGAGGTCGCCGAGGCCCACCCCGACCACGTCGGGCGCGGGCACTTCTCGAACGTCCTGCCGTTCAGCGAGTACCAGGCCAAGCAGGTCATCGCCTCGGTCGGCGTCAGCGGCTCGCGCCTGAACCGGCTCGTCCCGATCGTCACGGCGCTGGCCAAGCTCTTCGTCCAGCGCGACATGACGCTCGCCGAGATCAACCCGATCGGCGAGCTGGCCGACGGGTCGTTCGTCGCGCTCGACGCGCACATGGAGATGGAGAACGAGGCGCGCGGTCGCCAGCGGGGGCTGCTTGCCGACCTCGGCGTCGGCGACGAGGAGACCCGCCAGGCGCGCGAGGCGACCGAGTTCGAGCTGGCCGGCGAGGCCGTCGACGCAGCCAGCCATCGCGGCGTCGCCGGCAACGTGACCGAGTTCGACGGCGACCTCGGGCTCGTCATCGGCGCCGGCGGCGGCTCGCTGACGCTCTTCGACGCCGTGCGCAAGTACGGCGGAAGGCCGGCCAACTACTGCGAGATCGGCGGCAACCCGTCCGTGAGCAAGGCGTGCGGCCTGGCCAAGCTCGTCCTCCAGAAGCCGGGCGTGGACAAGATCGCTGTGATGATGTCCATCGTCTC
>DATFRW010000210.1:0-5209 GCA_035262945.1 Solirubrobacteraceae bacterium | reverse complement strand
ATGGTCGATCGTTCGGCAGGGCGCCGTGCCCGCCGACGACATCGCAGCGGCGCTCGCGTAATCTGCGCGCCGTGAGCACCGCCTTCGTCACCGGCGGTTCTGGCTTCATCGGTGGCGCGCTCGTCCGACGGCTCGTGGCCGATGGCTGGAGCGTGCGCGCGCTCGCGCGCAGCGACGCCGCCGCACGGAGGGTCGGAGACCGCGGCGCCGAGCCGGTGCGCGGGGATCTCGGCGACGTCGACGCGATGGCGGCGGGCGCCGGCGGCGCCGACCTGGTCTTCCACGCAGCCGCGCACCTCGGCGACTGGGGCCGGCGCGCGGACTTCGAGCGCGGCAACGTGCAGGGCACGCGCAACGCGCTCGCGGCCGCACGCAAGGCGCGCGCCCGCCGGTTCGTGCACGTCGGGACGGAGGCCGCGCTGCTCGCCGGCGATCCCCTCATCGAGGTCGACGAGGACGCCGCGCTGCGCTTCGACTCGCCGGCGCTCTACGCGTCGACGAAGGCGCGCGCCGAGGAGGCGGTCATCGAGGCCAACGGCAACGGCCTGCAGACGGTCGTGATCAGGCCGCGCTTCGTGTGGGGGCGCGGCGACACGACGCTCCTGCCGCTCATGGCCCAAATGGTGCGGTCGGGGCGCTGGGCCTGGATCGGCGGCGGCCGCCACCGCACCTCCACGACCCACGTCGACAACGTCGTCCACGGACTCATGCTCGGCGCCGAGCGCGGCGTGCCCGGCGGCGTCTACTTCGTCACCGACGGCGAGCCCGTCGTCTTCCGCGACTTCGTCTCGCGCCTGCTGGCCACCCAGGGCGTGACGCCGCCCGACCGCTCGCTGCCGCTCGGCGTGGCGCGCGCGGCCGCCGCCGCGGGCGAGACCGCCTGGCGCGTGCTCCCGCTGCCCGGGCGCCCGCCGATCACTCGCTTCGGCGTCTGGGTCTCCGCGCTCGAGACGACGATCGACATCACGCGTGCGAGAACGGAGCTGGGCTACGAGCCCGTCACGACCATCGACGAGGGGTTGGAGGGGTTGCAGTCATGAGGATCGCCGTGGGGTCCGACCACGCCGGGTTCCACCTCAAGGAGCACGTCAGGCTCATGCTGGCGGCGCACGGGCATGACGTGACCGACGTGGGGACGACGTCGTCGCACTCGGTCGACTACCCGCGCTTCGCGGCGCAGGCGGCGCGCCTGGTCGCCGAGGGCGTCGTCGAGCGGGCCGTGCTCGCGTGCGGCTCGGGCGTCGGCGTGTCGATCGTCGCCAACAAGCTCGCGGGGGTGCGCGCGTTCAACGCGCACGACGCCGCGGAGGCCGAGATGGCTCGCCGTCACAACGACGCCAACGTCGTCGCGCTGTCGGGCGCGCGCCTCGGTCCGAACGAGGCCGACGCCATCGTCTGGGCTTTCTTGAGCACCGAGTTCGAGGGCGGACGACATGCCCGTCGAATCGGCCAGATTGCCGAGATCGAGTCGGAGCGTCCTGCTACCGTCGCCCGCTCATGACCGACCTCTCGCCCGACTTCTTCAATCGTCCACTCGCCGAGGTCGATCCGGAGATCGCCGACGTCCTCCAGCGCGAGCTCGAGCGCCAGCAGCGGACCCTCGAGATGATCGCGTCGGAGAACTTCGTCCCGCAGGCGGTCCTGGACTGCCAGGGCAGCGTGCTGACGAACAAGTACGCCGAGGGCTATCCCGGACGGCGCTACTACGGCGGCTGCGAGTTCGTCGACATCGCCGAGCAGCTGGCGATCGATCGCGCGAAGGAGCTCTTCGGGGCCGAGCACGTCAACGTCCAGCCGCACGCGGGCGCGCAGACGAACGCGGCGGTCTACCACGCGCTCCTGCAGCCGGGCGACACGATCATGGGCCTCGCGCTCGCACACGGCGGCCATCTCACGCACGGGATGAAGATCAACTTCTCGGGGCGGCTGTACGACATCGCGGCGTACGAGGTCTCGCGCGAGACGAGCCTCATCGACATGGACGAGGTCGAGCGCATCGCGCACCAGCACCTGCCCAAGCTGATCCTCGCCGGCTGGAGCGCCTATCCGCGCATCATGGACTTCGAGCGCTTCCGCGCGATCGCCGACGACGTCGGCGCCTACCTCGTCGTCGACATGGCGCACTTCGCGGGCCTCGTCGCGGCGGGCGAGCACCCCAACCCGATCCCGTACGCCGACGTGGTGACCTCGACCGTCCACAAGACGCTCGGCGGCGCGCGCGGCGGCGTGATCTTCTGCCGCGCCGAGCACGCCAAGGCGATCGACTCGGCGGTGTTCCCGGGCCAGCAGGGCGGGCCGCTCGAGCACGTCATCGCCGGCAAGGCGGTCGCGTTCAAGATCGCCCAGAGCGAGCTCTTCCGCGAGCGCCAGCGGCGCACGATCGCCGGCGCCAAGGCGCTGGCCGAGCAGCTGCTCGCCGCCGGCCACGGCGTCAACGTGCTCACGGGCGGCACCGACGTCCACCTCGTCCTCGTCGACCTGCGCGAGTCCGAGCTCGACGGGAAGATGGCCGAGGACCGCCTGCACGAGGTCGGCATCACGGTCAATCGCAACGCGGTCCCGTTCGACCCGCGCCCGCCGATGGTCACCAGCGGCCTGCGGGTCGGCGCCAGCGCGCTGGCCACCCGCGGCCTCCAGGTCGACGACTTCCACGAGGTCGGCCGCATCATCGCCACCACGCTGTCGCCGGAGTTCGAAGCCCAGAAGAGCGAACTGTCCGACCGCGTCGCGACGATCACCGAGCGCTACCCGCTCTACGAGCACCTCAGCGCCCGCGCGGCGGTGTAGGCCCGCCGCCCGGGGCCGTACGCTCCGAGAGCCATGACGAAGGCCGACGCGGTCTACGCCTTCCTCGCGGCCTTCGTGGTCGCGGCGCTGCTCACTCCGCTCACCGCGCGGCTGGCGCGGCGCGTCGGCGCGGTCGATCAGCCCAAGGACCGCGGCCTCGGCGCGGGCTCGACGCCGCTGCTCGGCGGCCTGGCGATGCTGGGCGGCGTGCTCGTCGCCTCGGCGATCTTCCTCGACTTCGGGGGACCGACCGAGGACCGGCTCGAGGGCATCCTCGCCGGCGCCGTGGTCATCGCGTTCGTGGGCGCCCTCGACGACCGCTTCGACCTGCCGCCGGGCGCCAAGCTCCTCGGGCAGATCGTGGCGGCGACGATTCCGGTCGTCGCGGGCGTCGAGGTCACCAACATCACGCTGCCGTTCATCGGCGCCGTGAGCTTCGGCAATGCCGGCGGGCCGATCACGGTCGTCGGCCTGGTCGCCGTGATGAACGTCGTCAACCTCTCCGACGGCATCGACGGGTTGGCCGCCGGGGTCTGCGCGATCTCGGCGATCACGTTCGCGATCATCGCGTTCGACCTCAACCGCAACCACGCGGCGGTACTCGCCGCGATCACCGCGGGCGCGGCGCTCGGGTTCCTCATCCACAACTTCCACCCGGCGTCGGTGTACATGGGCGACTGCGGCTCGAACCTGCTCGGGCTGCTGCTCGGGTGCGTGGCGGTCGAGGGCGCGGTGAAGACGCAGGCCGTCCTCGCGCTGGTCTTCCCGCTGGTCGTGCTCGCCGTCCCGTTCCTGGACACGACGTTCGTCGTCCTCAAGCGCATGAAGTACAAGCGCCCGATCTACCGCGCCGACGCCAACCACTTCCACCACCGCCTCAGCCGGATCGGGTTCAGCCAGCGGCGCACCGTGCTCTACCTGTACGCCTGGACGATCCTGCTCGGCGGCTTCGCGGTCGCGCTGCGCTTCGTGCCGTACTCCGACCACCACGGCCACCTCGACACGGCGTGGACGGTGGCGATGATCGCGCTCGGCCTCGTCGTGGTCGCCGCGTCCGCCTACCTCGTCTACGTGCTCGAGATCCTGAAGTTCAAGCGCCTGGACACGATCCGCCTGCGCCGCATGGGGGCGACGGAGGCCGAGATCGACGAGGACGTCACGCGCCGCCTGGAAACCGGCGAGTTCGCGCAGGTGCGCCGCGAGACCGAGGAGTTCGACGCAGTCGGCGAGGGATGAAAGTGGTACACGGTCGCGCGGGCGAAGTGGATCTCGCTCAAGGGCCACTTGCGACCTAACCTGGCGCCATGACCACGCTCACGTCCCCCCGTCTGAACGCCAAGCGGGCCGTCCCCGAGATGTACCGGGCGATGATCGCCCTCGACGAGGCAGTCGGTAACGGCGACCTGGACCCGCTCATCCAGGAGCTCGTCAAGGTCCGCGCCTCGCAGATCAACGGCTGCGCGTACTGCCTGAACATGCACACGCGGGACGCGCTGAAGGCCGGCGAGCGGCCCGAGCGCCTGCATGTGCTCGCCGGCTGGCGCGAGGCGCCGACCTGGTTCGACGACCGCGAGCGCGCGGCGCTTGCCTTCACCGAGGCCGTCACGCGGATCGGCCCGCACGGCGTGCCCGACGAGATCTATGACGCCGCGGCCGAGCAGTTCTCGGAGGCCGAGCTCGGCGCCCTGCTGTTCCTCGTGATGGTCAGCAACGCCTGGAACCGCCTGGCGGTGACCTCCCACATCTCGCCGTAGCCCGGGCTACGCGCCGTAGACCGACCGCAGCCAGATCCCGACGAGCGCTTCGACCATCGCGCTCGCCGGGAACGGCTCGCGCTGGACGAGGTGCTGGTACATCGCGCGCTCGGTCATCCAGCACAGGGCGAAGGCCGTCGCCTGCGCGTCGTCGGCGACGGCACGGCCCGCGCGCTGCTCGGCCTCGATACGCCGGCGCGACGCCTCGATGAAGCGCCCCAGCAGGCGGCGCCAGAACTCGGCGACCTCCTCGTCGTACGTCGAGACCTCGACGATCGCGCGCAGCAGCACGCCGTGCTCGCCGTAGAGCGCCGCGATGTTCGTGAGCGCCTCGCGCATCTCGGGCTCGGGCTCGCCCTCGCCGGAGAACCAGATGTCCGCCTGCTGGAAGAGCTGCTCGTTGACGTCCTCGGTGAGCCGCAGCAGCAGCTCGCGCTTGTCGCGGAAGTAGAAGTAGAAGGCGGTGCGCGAGATGCCGGCGCGGGTCGCGATCCGCTCGATGTTGAGGTCCGCGTACGAAGCGCCCTCGGCGAGCAGCTCCTCGGTCGCGCCGAGCACCGCCGCCTGCACCGCCGCGCGCTTGGCGGTCGGGGCCGCCTCCTCCCGTGGTTCCACCGACGTCACGCGCCTCAGCCTACCCGGCGCGCCGGACTTGACACACTGTCAAG
>DATFRW010000209.1:0-15400 GCA_035262945.1 Solirubrobacteraceae bacterium | reverse complement strand
AGCACGCCGAGGACGACGAGCGCCAGCGGGATCCGCAGGCGCAGGTTGCGACGGTCGCGCAGGGCGAGCGCGATCCCCAGCACCGCGAGCACCAGCACCGGCCACTTGAGGAGCTCGTCGAGCGCCGAGTACACGGCGTGCGGCACCTCGCCCGGAGTGCGCTGGCGGCCCAGGATCTCGGCCTCGCCGGTCGTGTACGTCCACGAGAAGAGCGGACGGCCGGTCACGATCAGGTCGGTGAGCATCCACAGCAGCGGCGCGGCGGCGACCCACGCGACGATCGTCCACCGGCGGCCGCCGCGCAGCCACATCCACGCGCCGTACGCGGCCGCGTAGACCCAGCCCTCCGGTCGCAGCAGCCCGGCGAGCACGAGCAGGACCCAGACCGCGCGCCCCCGCAGCGGCTGCTCGGCCTCGAGCGCGGCCGCCCACACGATGAGCGCCGCGAAGGTGACGTCAAGGAACGCGAACGCCGCGTAGAAGCCGAAGTCCAGGCGCGTGAGGAGCAGCGCGGCGGCAAGCGCGCCGGCGAGCGGGCCGAACGCGGTGCGGCCGAGCCGGTACGCGGCGACGACGAGCGCGACGAGCGACGCGACCGTCAGCAGCGTCATCGCGCGCGCGCCCGCGTCGCCCAGGATGGCCAGGACCGTGCCGACCGCCAGCCACAGCGGGTGCTCGGTGGGCGCCGCGTAGCCGTCGAACTCAGGCAGGTGCCCGTCGAGGATGTCGCGGCCCCAGACGAGGTGGGTGAGCGAGTCGTACGTCGGCAGGACCGGGAACGCGAGCCACGCCACGACCCCGGCGGCGGCGAGCGCGACGATCGCCGCGCGCTCGCCGCGCGTCAGCGCGTCGCGACGAGCGCCAGCGTCCACGGGAGCGGGCTGCGGACGGCGACGACCTCCCCGTGCGTCGCGAGTAGACGGACGAGGCCGCGGCGCGACCAGTGGTGCACGTGGCCCGGCGTGTCGCCGAGCCTGCGCAGGTACGCGCCGCGGGCGACGTTGAGCGCGCGCCACAGCGGCTCGCGGGGGACCGTGACGAGCACGCGGCCGCGCGCGACGCGGGCCGCTTCGGCCAGCGCCCGGTCCGCGTCGTCGATGAGCTGCAGGCTCTCGATCAGCGCGACCGTGTCGAACGCGCCGTCGTCGAACGGCAGTGCGCGCGCGTCGCCGGCGACGAACTCGATGCCCTCGCGTGCATCCCACGCAGTGCGGAGCGCGGGGATGTCGAGATCGAGCCCGGTGACCCGCGGCACGCGCGCGGCCAGCCGCTGGGTCACGACGCCTTCGCCGCAGCCGACCTCGAGCAACTCGGCGGGCGCGGCCTGCGCCACCAGGTCATCGAGCGCGGCGAAGAAGCCACGCATGAGGCGGCGCACGACGGGGTTGCCGGTCCCGTACTTGTCGTAGACGTTGCCGGCGACCCGCTCCGAGACGGCGGACACCGCGGCGATTTTGGCAGCATGCCCGGCGCGTGCGACGCGCTCTGCTCATCGGCGGTGCCGGCTTCATCGGCGCGCACCTCGCGCATGAGCTCCTCGCGCGGGGCGACGAGGTCGTCGTGCTCGACGCCGATCGCAGCTATCTGCCGGGCGGGACGAGCATGCGGGCGTGGCGCCGGCGGACCCTCCTGACGGGCGCGACGCTGCGGCCCGGCGGCCCCGACGACCCCGCGCGCCTGCGCCGCGACATCGCCGAGGTCGGGCCCGATGCCGTCGTGCATCTCGCGAATCTCCCCGTCGTCGGCGTGGCCGCGCGCGACCAGGCGGAGGCGCGGCGCTCGATCGTCGACGGGACCGCCAACGTGATCGCCGCGACGACGGCGGCCGCGCCCGGCGCGCGCCTCGTCTACGTCTCGTCGAGCATGGTCTACGGCGACTTCACCGCCGAGCCGCAGCCCGAGTCCGCGCCGCTGCGCCCGCGCGAGCCCTACGGCGCGTGCAAGCTCGAGGCCGAGGAGCGGGTCCGCGCCTCGGGCCTCGACTGGACGATCGTGCGCCCGTCCGCGGTCTACGGCCCCGGCGACGCCAACGCCCGCTTCGTCCAGCGCCTCGTCGAAGCGGCGACGCTCGGCTGCGCCCTCGAACTGACCGCCGACGACGCCACGCGGCTGGACTTCACCTGGGTCGGCGACCTCGCCACCGGGCTCGCCCAGGCCGCGACGAGCCCCGCCGCATCGCGGCGCGTCTTCAACATGACCGCGGGCCGCGCGCGGTCGCTGCGGGAGGCGATCGAGATCGTGCGCGCCGAGGGCTACGACGTCGAGGTGCGCGCCCGCCCGGCGCGCACGCTGCGCCCGCGGCGCGGCACGCTCGACATCGCCAGCGCGCGCACGGCGCTCGGCTACGACCCGCGCTGGTCGCTGGAGCGGGGCATCGCGGCCTACCTCGACACGGTCGCGCTCGCCGCGTGACCGACATCCCGTTCTTCGCCGCCGAGCGCACCTGGGCCGAGCACGGCGCGCGCTACCTCGAGCTGATCGCGGGCGCGCTGGCCGGCGGCCGCGCACTGCAGGGCGAGCCGGTGGCCGCGTTCGAGGCGGCACTCGCCGAGCGGTGCGGGCGCCGCCACGCGGTCGCGCTCGGCTCGGGGACCGACGCGCTCTGCTTCGCCCTGCTCGCCGCCGGCGTCGGGCCCGGCGACGAGGTGATCGTCCCGGCGCTGTCCTTCATCGCGTCCGCGTCGTGCGTGGTGCGCGCCGGGGCGACGCCGGTCTTCGCCGACGTCGACGAGCACCTCCTGCTCGACCTCGACGCCGCGCGGTCACTGGTGACACCGCGCACGCGCATGCTGATCGCGGTCGACCTCTACGGCCAGATGGTCGACCCGAGCGCCGCCGAGGCGGTCGCCCGCGCCCACGACCTCGTGCTCGTCGAGGACGCTGCGCAGGCGCTCGGGGCACGGGCGGATGGGCGCCCCGCGGGAGCGACGGGGGCGCTGAGCTGCTGCTCGTTTGACCCGACGAAGACGATCGCGGCGCCAGGGAGCGGCGGCGCGGCGCTGTGCGACGACGACGCCCTCGCCGACCGGCTGCGGCGCCTGCGCTGGCACGGCCGCGACGCGGCAGGCGCGTACGTCGAGCCGGGGTTCAACTCGCAGCTGCCGTCGGCGTCGGCGGCGATCCTCTCGGACAAGCTGCGCCACGACGCGGGCTGGACCGAGCGCCGCCGGGCGATCGCCGCCCGCTACGACGAGGCGCTTGCCAACAGCGACCACCGCCCGCTCGGCGTGGCACCCGGCCGCACGCACGTGTTCCAGAAGTACGTGATCCGCGCCCGCCGCCGGGGCGCGCTGCGCGCGGCGCTCCAGGCCGCCGGAGTCCCGACCCTCGTGCATTACCCCGTGCCGCTCACGCGCCAGCCGCTGTTCGCGGGCGCGGCGCCGTGTCCGAGGGCCGACGCGGCGTGCGCCGAGGTCGTCTCGCTGCCGATCCATGCCTATCTCGGCGACGCCGAGGTGGACCGGATCTGCGCTGCCCTGGCGCGCTCCTGAGCAGGGCCGCGGGCTTCGAGGTCGAACAGGGCGGTCAGCACGATGCCCCCTGCCCGCAAGCAGACCAAGAAGGCCCGCGCCCGCCGTTCGAGCCTGCCATGGCCGCCGCGCTGGCCGGTCCTGGAGCAGCGCCACCTCGACCTCCTCGGCCTCGGCCTTGTCGCCGTTGGCGTGTTTCTCGCCTTCCCGCTCTACATGGGCTGGGAGGGCGGAGAGGCCGGTCAGGGCATCGTCGACGGCCTCACCTGGGCGGTGGGCCGCGTCGCGTGGGCGACGCCGGTCGCGCTCGTGGCGGCGGGCGTGCTGCTCGTCATGCGCCCGGTGCTCCCGGCGGGCGTCCGGCCCTTCCGCGCGGGCGCGCTCTGCCTGCTCGCCTCCGCCTGCCTCGGTCTCGCGGTCGGCACGCTCGGCCTCGGCGCGGGCGACGGGTCGCCGGTCGACGACCGCGGCGGCCACCTCGGCCAGGTCATGGCCGACGCCGCGACGCGCCTGTTCTCCGACGTCGGCGCCCACATCATCGCGATCTTCCTGTTCTGCGCCGCGGTGCTGCTGCTCACCGGGGCGACGGTCGCCGGCATCCTGCGCGCCACCGGCGAGCAGGTCGTCGAGACGACCCGGGCGCTGCGGCCGCCGCCGCGCAGGCGGCCCGATCCCGATCCCGAGCCGCTGGCGCCGCCGGACCTCGACGACGAGGAGGTGGTCATCCGCCCGGCGACGCGCGGCGTCGAGCTCGACGGCGCGCTGCGCTACCCGGACCTCTTCGAGGCCGCCGTCGCGCCGCCGCCCGAACCGGAGCCCGAGCCGGAACCGGCGCCCGAGCCCGAGCCGGAGGCCGCCGAGCACGAGCCGGAGCCCGAAGACGAGCCCGTCCTCGAGCGCCTCGAGCCCGGCGACGTCGACTACCGGCTCCCCGACAACCGCATCCTCAAGCGCTCGAGCCCCGAACAGGCCCGCCCCGACACGGCCGGCCAGGAGAAGACCGCGGCCCGCCTGGTCGAGGCACTCGGCCATCTCGGCGTCGACGCCCAGGTCATCGGCGCAGTCGCCGGCCCGCACATCACCCGCTACGAGCTGCAGCTCGCGCCCGGCGTGAAGATGTCGAAGGTCGCCAACCTCAAGAACGACCTCGCCTACGCGCTCGCTGCCACAGAGATCCGCATCCTCGCTCCGATCCCCGGCAAGCGCGCGGTCGGCGTCGAGGTCCCCAATCGCCACCGGCGCGTCGTCACCCTCGGCGACGTCTTCGCCGAGCCGCCCAAGGACTTCTCGCCGCTGTCGGTGTGGCTGGGCAAGGACGTCTCGGGCAAGGCCATCCCCGCCGACCTGGCGAAGATGCCCCATCTGCTCGTCGCCGGCACCACCGGCGCCGGCAAGTCCGGCGCCATCAACGCGATGCTGAGCTCGATCCTGCTGCGCGCCACGCCCGACGAAGTCCGCCTCGTGCTCGTCGACCCCAAGCAGGTCGAGCTCAACCACTACGAGGCGATCCCGCACCTGCTCACGCCGGTCATCACCTCGCCGCGCATGGCCGCCAACGCGCTGCAGAACCTCGTGCGCGAGATGGAGTGGCGCTACGGCGTGATGAGCGTCAAGCGCACCCGCTCGCTGGTCGAGCTCAACAAGCTGCGCGTGCGCGAGGGCGAGAAGGCGCTGCCGTACATCCTCTGCGTCATCGACGAGCTCGCCGACCTCATGATGGTCGCGCCGGCCGACGTCGAGGACTCGATCATCCGCCTGGCCCAGAAGGCGCGTGCAGTCGGGATCCACCTCGTGCTCGCGACGCAGTCCCCGCGCGTCGACGTCATCACGGGGATGATCAAGGCGAACGTCCCCTCGCGGATCGCGTTCGCGGTCAGCTCGCAGACCGATTCGCGCGTGATCCTCGACCAGAACGGCGCGGAGTCGCTGCTCGGCCAGGGCGACCTGCTCTTCTCGCCGGTCGGCTCGTCGCGCCTGCAGCGCATCCAGGGCGCGTACATCGACGAGCCGCAGATCGAGGCGCTGACCGGCTTCTGGGCGCGGCAGGGCGAGCCCGAGCTGCGCGAGGACCTGCTCGAGGAGGTCGAGCCCGAAGCCGTCGAGAAGGCCGAGGAGGAGGGCTTCGACCCCGACGAGGACCCGCTGCTCGGCGACGCCATCCAGCTCGTCGTCGAGATGGGGACCGCCTCGACGTCGATGCTCCAGCGCCGCCTGCGCCTCGGCTACACGCGGGCGGGCCGGCTGATCGACATGCTCGAGCGCCGGGGGATCATCTCGGGCTACGAGGGCTCAAAGCCACGCCAGGTCCTCGTCACCGAGGCCGACCTGCCGCGGGTGCTCGCGGCGCTCGAGCCCGACACCGAGACCGTCAGCGTCCCGCCGGACGTCTCGGACGACTGAAACCGCCCTGTGCGCAGGCTTTTCGTGGACCGCCGCTAGCCTTCGGTCGCGATGCCGGACATCGGCACCACGCTGCGCGAGGCGCGGATGCGCCAGCGGATCGACATCTCGGAGATCGAGTCCGAGACGAAGATCCGTGCCAAATACCTGCGCGCGCTCGAGAACGAGGAGTGGGACCTCCTGCCGGGCCCCACGTACGTCAAGAGCTTCCTGCGCACCTACGCCGACGCGCTCGGGCTCGACGGCAAGCTGCTCATCGAGGAGTACAAGCTCCGCCACGAGCGCCTGAGCGACGTCGAGCTGCAGCCAATCGCCCCGCCCGGCCAGCGCGACCGTCGCAGGCCGCGGGCCGGTATCCCGCGCGGCTGGCTGATCGCGTTCGTCATCGTCGGCCTGCTCGCCGCGCTGTACGCCATCGGCCGCAACAACGGCAACGACGGCGGTGGCGGCGACGCGTCGAACACCACCGTGCAGACCTCGACGTCCTCGTCGTCCGACGGCACGCCCGCAGCCAGCGGCACCCACAAGAAGAAGAAGAAGGCCAAGGCGAAGCCCAAGCACGCGACGCTCACGGTGGTCGCCACCGGCCAGGTCTACGTGTGCCTGAAGGCGGCGGGCCAGCGCACGCTCGTCAACGGGGTGATCCTCACCGGCGGCGCTCGCAAGGGCCCGTACAAGTCGTCGCGCTTCCGGGTCCGGCTGGGCAACGCGGAGGCGCGCCTCGTCGTCAACGGCAAGTCCCACAGCGTCCCGGCGGTGGCCAACGGCATCGGCTACGAGATCACGCCGACGAAGGTCCGCCGGGTGCAGAACCAGGCGCGCTGGCCCGTGTGCCGGTCGAGCACATGAGCGTCCGCGCCGGGATCGTCGTCACGGGCACCGAGGTCCTGACGGGCCGCGTCAGCGATCGCAACGGCCCGTGGTTGTCGGAGCAGCTGCGCGCGCTCGGCGTCGACCACGCGTTCACGCTCGTCGTGGGGGACCGCCGCGAGGACATGGAGGAGGCGCTGCGGTTCATGGCCGCGCGCGGCGTCGACCTGATCCTGACCAGCGGCGGGCTCGGGCCGACGGCGGACGACCTCACCGCCGAGGTCGTCGGCTGGTTCACCGGGCGGCCGATGGTGCTCGACGATGCGCTGGAGGAGCAGATCGCCGAGATCCTGCGGCCACTGATGTCGCGCTGGCCGGACCTCGATCCCGAGGCGATCCGCGCGTCGAACCGCAAGCAGGCGGTGATCCCCGAGGGCGCGACGGTGCTCGATCCGGTCGGCACCGCCCCTGGGCTCGTCGTCGTGCCGCTCGACGGCGGGCCGACCGTCGTCGTCCTGCCGGGGCCGCCGCGCGAGCTGCACGCGATGTGGCCGGCGGCGGTCGCCACCGCCGACTTCCAGGCCGCGATCGCCGGCGCGCCCGAGCTGCGCCAGCGGACGCTGCGGCTGTTCGGCATCCCCGAGTCGGAGATCGCCGAGACGCTGCGGTTGGCCGAGGACGCGCACGGTCTGGAGGGGCTGGAGATCACGACGTGCCTGCGGCGCGGCGAGGTCGAGGTGGTCACGCGTTTCGGGCCGGACGCGGCGCCGGTCTACGACGAGTTCGTGCGGACGGTGCGCGATCGCCACGGCAAGACCTTGTTCTCGGAGGACGGCCGCACGGTCGACGAGCAGGTCGCCGACCTGCTGCGTCCTCGCGGCCTGACGATCGCCACCGCCGAGTCCTGCACGGGCGGGATGCTCGCCGGGCGGCTCACCGACCTCGCGGGCTCGTCGGACTACGTGCTCGGCGGGCTCGTCGTCTACTCGAACGAGGCGAAGGTGGCGCTCGCGGGCGTCGATGGCGCGCTGATCGAGCGCGTCGGCGCCGTGTCGGTCGAGGTCGCCGAGGCGTTGGCGGACGGCGCGCGGGCGCGCCTCGGGGCCGACGTCGGTGTCGGGATCACCGGGATCGCCGGCCCGGGCGGCGGAACCCCCGAGAAGCCGGTGGGGCTCGTGTGCTTCAGCGTGGCCGGGCCCGACGGGCGTTTGACGCGTTCGACGCAGCTGCCGGGCGGGCGCGCGGACGTCCGCGACCGCTCGACGACGGTGGCGATGCACCTGGTTCGCCGGCTGCTCACGGGCGCAGCGGCGCGCGCCGCCGCATGAGCGCGCGGCTGTTCGCGGCGCTCGAGCTCCCTGGATCGGTGCGGACGCAACTCGCCGACTTCGGCCGCGCCGCCGCGGGCAACGACGAGGCACTGCGGCCCGTGGCGGAGGACTCGCTCCATCTCACGCTCGCGTTCCTCGGGCATCGGGCGCTCGAGGAGGTCGACCCGGCGCGCGAGGCGGTGCGCAGCGTGGAGGCGGTCGCGCCGCCCCTGGCGCTCGGCGGCGCGTTGTGGCTGGCGCCGCGCCGCCCGCACGTGCTGACCGTGGCGCTCGAGGAGGGCGACGGGACGCTGGCGGCGCTGCGCGCGGACGTGGTCGACCGGCTCGCCGCGGCGGTGCCGTGGCGGCCGGAGGAGCGTCCATTCCGGCCGCACGTCACGGTCGCCCGCGTCCGTCGCGGGTGGCGGCCGCGAGTGCGCGACCTGCCCGACCCGCCGCAGGCCTCGTTCAGCGGCGAGGCGGTCGTGCTCTTCCGCTCGCACCTCGGCGGCGGCCCGGCGCGCTACGAGGCGCTCGAACGAGTCGCACTCTCGCGTATCTCTGACTAAAGTCAGAGATATGGATTCCATACTGACGCAGCAGGTCCGGTCGTTCAACCGCACCGTCACGCAGCGCGTCGGCGCGCTCTCCGACGAGTACCTGGCCCGCGGTCGTCAGCTCGGCGCGTCCCGGGTGCTCTGGGAGATCGGCGACGCCGCAACCGACCTGCGGTCGCTGCGGGTCCGTCTCGACCTCGATTCCGGATACCTCAGCCGCCTCATTCGGTCGCTCGAACGCGACAGCCTGGTCGCGGTCGAGCCCGATCCCGACGACAAGCGCGTGCGGACCGTCCGCCTGACCGACGCCGGGCGCGCCGAGCGGGAGGTGCTGGATCAGCGCAGCGACGACCTCGCCGTGTCGCTCCTGGCGCCGCTGAGCGATCGGCAGCGCGCGCGCCTCGTCGACGCGATGGCGACGGTCGAGCGCCTCCTCACCGCCGGCCTTGTCGAGGTCGCCATCGAGGATCCGGCGAGCCCGGCCGCGCGATTCTGCCTGGAGTCGTACTACAGGGAGCTCGACGCCCGGTTCGACACCGGCTTTGACCCGAGCCGCGGCAGCTTCCTCGACGCGAGCGAGATCACGCCGCCTGCGGGCCTGCTCCTCGTCGCGCGGCTTCGCGGCGAGCCCGTCGGGTGCGGGGCGCTGCGGTTCCACGCGGCTGAGCCGGTCGCCGAGATCAAGCGCATGTGGGTGGCGCCCACGGCGCGCGGCCTCGGGCTCGGGCGGCGCCTCCTGACCGAGCTCGAGCAGCATGCGCGCCGACACGGGGCGCGCGTCGTGCGCCTGGACACCAACAAGGCGCTGCGCGAGGCGATCAGCCTCTACGGCTCCGCGGGCTACGTCGAGATCGAGCCGTTCAACGACGACCCGTATCCCGACCACTGGTTCGAGAAGCGCCTGGCCGCCTGACGCCCGGCGCCTTTTCCCGCCCGCGCGCCCGCCGCACATCCCCACGGCACACCCCCGGCGCGCTCTCTCGGCACACCGCCTCCGCACTTCTGTTGCAAACGCCGTCTGGAGCCGTGACACGAACACGCGTACGGTCCGGTTCCGTCCGATCCGACCCCGAGACTGCACTGCTCAAGAAGCGCCGACCAGAGAGGTTCGCAACCCCATGCCCACCGAAGAGGAGAAGGCCGCCAAGGCCCGCGACGCCGCCCTGCAGGGCGCGCTCAGCCAGATCGAGCGCGAGTTCGGCAAGGGCACGATCATGCGCATGGGCGACGAGGGCGCGAAGGTGCGCGTGCAGGCGGTGCCAACCGGCGCGCTGTCGCTCGACCTGGCGCTCGGCATCGGCGGCGTGCCACGCGGGCGCATCGTCGAGGTCTTCGGCCCGGAGTCCTCGGGCAAGACGACGCTGCTCTACCACGTCCTCGCCGAGGCGCAGAAGCTCGGCGGCGTGTGCGCGTTCATCGACGCCGAGCACGCCATGGACCCGCTGTACGCCCGCAGCATCGGCGTCGACATCGACGAGCTGCTCGTCTCCCAGCCCGACTACGGCGAGCAGGCGCTCGAGATCGCCGACATGCTCGTCCGCTCCGGCGCGGTCGACGTGGTCTCCGTGGACTCGGTCGCGGCGCTCACCCCGCGGGCGGAGCTCGAGGGCCAGATGGGCGACCAGACCGTCGGCCTGCAGGCGCGGATGATGAGCCAGGCGATGCGCAAGCTCGCGGGCAACCTCAACCGCACGTCGACCCTCTGCATCTTCACCAACCAGATCCGCGAGAAGGTCGGCGTGATGTTCGGCTCGCCGGAGACGCAGCCCGGCGGCCGCGCGCTGAAGTTCTACGCCTCCCAGCGTTTGGACATCCGCCGCATCGAGACCCTCAAGGAGGGCACCGAGGCGGTCGGCAACCGCGTCCGCGTCAAGGTGGTCAAGAACAAGGTCGCGCCGCCGTTCCGTCAGGCCGAGTTCGACATCGAGTTCGGCAAGGGCATCTCGACCGCCGGCTGCCTCATCGACCTCGGCATCGAGCACGGCGTGGTGACGAAGTCCGGCTCGTTCTTCTCCTACGGCGACGAGCGCCTGGGCCAGGGCCGCAACAACGCCAAGGCGTTCCTCGACGAGCACGTCGAGATCGCCAAGGAGATCGAGTCCAAGATCTACGCGGCGCTGGGCATCGACCACGACCTCGTCCAGCCGATCGACGCCGACGCCGACTCGCCGGCGGATGGCCAGGCCGCCGAGGCCGCGGCGGTGGCCGCCATCGATCAGGCGGCGTGACGGGCGAGGACCGCCTCCAGCACGCCTTCGACCTGGCCTATCGCTACCTCGGCCACCGCGACCGCACGGCGGCCGAGGTCCGCGCGCGGCTCGAGGCGAAGGGCGTCGAGCCGCCGGTCGTCGACGAGGTGGTGGAAGAGCTGTCGCGCCAGGGCTACGTCGACGACGCCCGCTATGCCAAGCGTTTCGCCGAGGACCGTCGCACGATCGACGCGTGGGGCGCCGAGCGCATCGAACGGCGCCTGCTGGCCGTCGGCATCGCGCCGGCGTTGATCGCCTCGGCGCTGCAGGAGCGCGGCACCGGGGAGGAACTCGAGGCGGCCGTCGCGGTCCTGCGCCGCCGCTTCCCGCGGGCGCCGTCCGGCGACCGCGACCGCGAGCGCGCGCTCGGCCTGCTCGTCCGCAAGGGCTACGACCTCGAGCTCGCCTACGACGCCGTCCGGGCGTTCGAGCGCGACGCAGCCTGACTGCGCTGCCGCTCACCGGGCACGCGCCCGCCGCTCGGCGCCCAGAATTGCGCCAAGATCGCGGCAGTACTACGATCCATCCCAGCGAACGACCTGCCCTGAGGGCGGCGAAATACCAGCAAATCAGCCTTTTCTGTAACCGGCAGCTTCAGCTTCGACGCGATCATCATGAGAGCTTCAACCGGGCAAGCCCGCCCGACCACACCGACCACCGAACACTTCCAGCGCACCTGAAGCCGCGGCCACCACGGCCGCTCTGCCACATCCGTCAACCACCGCCGCACACGCGGCCGGTCGTCCGCTCCATGACCACGGAAGACCGTCTGGGCTGGGCGCCATCCCAGCTCGCGGGGAGAGGACACGGCAATGGAACTCGTCATCGCGGCGGCCGTTCTGGCACTCGGCCTTGTCGCGGCAGCCACGCTCTACGGGCGCGGTCGGCTGGCCACGGCCAATGGCGGCCACGCACAGGCGGCGCCGATCGACACGCGCCGCCGCGACGCCGCCTCGGCCGCCGCGGCCGCCGACGCAGCCGCCGACGCGCGCGCCTCCGAGCAGCGCGCGAAGGCGCTCGAGCACTCGCTCGACGAGCGGGCCGCCGACCTCGAGGAGCGCGAGCGCGGGCTCGAAGCGAGCGTGGCGCGCCTCGCGGTACAGGAGGAGGAGCTCGCGCATCTGCGCGAGGAGCACACCCGCGCGCTCGAGCGTGCCGCCAGCCTGAGCGCAGGCCAGGCCAAGCAGGCGCTGCTCAAGGAGATCGAGGACCAGGCACGGCACGACGCGGTGAAGGTCCTGCGCTCCGTGGAGGAGGAGACCAAACGCGACGCCGAGCGGCGCGTGCGCTCGATTCTGTCCGTCGCCATGCAGCGGCTCGCGGCAAGCCACGCCGCCGAGACGACCGTGTCGGTGGTCCAGCTGCCCAGCGACGACATGAAGGGCCGCATCATCGGCCGTGAGGGCCGCAACATCCGCGCCCTCGAGAACCTCACGGGCGTCGACTTCATCATCGATGACACGCCCAATGCCGTCGTCCTCAGCGCGTTCGACGGCGTCCGCCGCGAGATCGCGCGCATGACGCTCGAGAAGCTGCTGCAGGACGGGCGCATCCACCCGGCCCGCATCGAGGAGACCTACTACCAGGCCAAGTCCGAGCTCGAGTCGCACATCACCGAGCTGGGGGAGAAGGCCGTCTTCGAGGCCGACGTCCACGGCCTCGACCCCGAGCTCACCAAGCTCCTCGGGCGCCTGCGCTTCCGCACGTCCTACGGGCAGAACGTCCTCGCGCACTCGGTCGAATGCGCGCAGCTCGCGGCGATCATGGCCCACGAGCTCGGCGCGAGCCCGAAGACCGCGCGCCGCGCAGCGCTCCTGCACGACATCGGCAAGGCCGTCTCGCACGAGATCGAGGGACCGCACGCGCTCGTCGGCGGCGACCTCGCACGCCGCTACGGGGAGCCCGAGGCCGTCGCACACGCGATGGAGGCCCACCACAACGAAGTCGAGCCCCAAACCGTCGAGGCCGTCATCGTCCAGGCCGCCGACGCGCTCTCCGGCGCGCGCCCCGGCGCCCGCGGCGAGTCCCTCGAGCAGTACGTCAAGCGCCTGCGCGACCTCGAGCAGCTCGCGACGCGCCACGAGGGCGTCGAGAAGGTCTACGCGATGCAGGCCGGCCGCGAGATCCGCGTCATCGTGGCCCCCGATGCCATCGACGACGACGACGCGATCCTCCTCAGCCGTTCGATCGCCCGCGACATCGAGAAGGAGCTCGAATACCCCGGGCAGATCAAGGTCACCGTCATCCGGGAGTCACGCGCCGTGGATTACGCCAAGTAGGACGGGTATCCAAGAGCCATGGGCATCTTCGACTTCCTGCGCCGCAAGCGTCCCGCGGAGACCGGCTCCGGTTCGGGCGCGGTCGATGCGACGACCGCCGCCGCGGCCACGACCGCCGCGGCCGCCGAGGGCCACGACGCGCACCACGACGACGCGCCCCGCGACTCCGGCGGCGCCGGCCACGCCTCCCACCACGACGACGAGCCCGGCGACCCCGGCGGCGCGGGCCACGACAGCGGCGGCGGAGGAGACTCCGGGGGAGGCGGCGACTCCGGCGGCGGCGGGTAGCTCGCCGTCGCCCACCGGTACCCTGAGGCGACCCATGGCGGCCGCCAAGCGCTTCCACGTCACGACGTTCGGGTGCCAGATGAACGAGCACGACTCCGAGCGCATGAAGGGCATGCTCGAGTCGCTCGGCTACGCGGAGTCCGACGCGCGCGACGACGCCGACCTCATCCTCTTCAACACGTGCTCGATCCGCGAGGCGGCCGACAGCCGCTTCGTGGCCCACTTGCACCAGGCGAAGGGCGTCAAGTCGCGCCGGCCGGAGGTCGTGATCGGCGTCGGCGGATGCTGGGCGCAGTCGGTCAAGGAGGACGTCTTCCGCCAGTTCCCGTTCGTGGACGTCGCGTTCGGCCCCGGCCAGGTGCACAAGCTCGCCGAGTTCCTCACCGCCGAGTCGCTCACCGCGCAGGGCTACTTCGAGTTCGAGGGCTTCACCGGCCACCTGCCGGCCAAGCGCGCCCGCGACTTCCAGGCATGGGTGCAGATCTCGGTCGGCTGCAACTGCAGGTGCTCGTACTGCATCGTGCCGTCAACCCGCGGCCGCGAGGTCTCGCGCCCCTTCGACGAGCTCGTCGAGGAAGTCCGCGCGCAGGTTCAAGACGGCGTGCGCGAGGTGACGCTGCTCGGGCAGAACGTCAACTCCTACGGGCGCGACCTCCGGCCCGACCGGCGGTCGTTCTCCGAACTGCTCCACGCGCTCGACGCGATCGACGGGCTCGATCGCCTCCGCTACACGAGCCCGCACCCGAAGGACATGCGCGAGGACGTCATCCGCGCCCATGCCGAGCTCGCCTCCGTGTGCGAGCACATTCACTTGCCGCTCCAGTCCGGCTCGAGCCCGATCCTCAAGGCGATGCGCCGCACCTACGACCGCGGGCGCTACATGGACCGCGTCGCGCTCATCCGCGAGCTCGTGCCCGACTGCGCGATCACGACCGACATCATCGTCGGCTTCCCGGGGGAGACCGAGGAGGACTTCGCGCAGACGCTCGCGGTCTGCGAGGAGGTCGGCTACGACGGCGCTTTCACCTTCGTCTTCTCGCCGCGCCGCGGCACCGAGGCGGCGGCGTTCACCGAGGGCCTCGTGCCCCACGAGGTCAAGGTGGAGCGGATGGAGCGGCTCGTCGAGGTCGTGCAGCGGCGCGCCCATGAGCGCTCGCAGCGCTTCGTCGGCCGCATGCTCGACGTGCTCGTCGAGGGCCCGTCGCGCACGGATCCGTCGAAGATGCGCGGGCGCTCGCGTCACGGCAAGACGGTGAACTTCACCGGCCTGGCCGCGCCGGGCGAGATCGTCACGGTCGACATCCACTCGGCGACGAGCACGACGCTCGCCGGCGAGGAGTCGCTGCTCTCGCGCGCGGCAGTCGCGTAGATGGCGCGCGTCGCGGTCGTTGGCGTCGGCGCGATCGGCGCGACGGTCGCGGCGGCCGCACAGGACGCCGGCAACGAGCTCGTCCTCTGCGCGCGTCGCCCAGTCGAGCGGATCGTCGTGGAGCGAGCGGACGGCGGCGAGGCGGTCCTCGCGGGTCCCGTCCTCACCGAGCCGAGCGCGATCGACGAACCCGCCGCGTGGATCGTTCTGGCGGTCAAGGCGCACCAGACTCCTGGAGCCGCCGGGTGGCTGTCCGCGCTGTGCACGCCGCAGAGCACGGTCGCGGTCCTGCAGAACGGGATCGACCACGTCGAGCGCGTGGCGCCGCTGGTCGGCGGCGCGGCGGTGCTGCCCGTCGTCAACTGGTGCGCTGCGGAGCCGGTCGCGACCGGCCGCGTGCGCCAGCGCACCACGCTGGCCCTGGCCGTCCCCGACGGCGAGCCGGGCGCTGCGTTCGCCGCGCTGCTCGGCGACCACGCCGAGGTGTCGGTGGGCGACGGTTTCGCCGCGGAGGCCTGGCGGAAGCTGTGCGTCAACGCGGTGTCCGGAGTCATGGCACTCGCCGGGCGCCCGGCGGAGATCTTCTCGCTCGCGGACGTCCGCGAGGTCGCCCGAACGATGGCCTACGAGTCGGTCGCCGTCGCACGCGCCGAGGGCGTCTCCCTCAC
>DATFRW010000208.1:0-5512 GCA_035262945.1 Solirubrobacteraceae bacterium | reverse complement strand
TTCGACGCGGTCGCGGAGGCCGCGCAGTCCCGCTCCGCCGGTGTCGGCTCCCCCGATGCCATCGTCGGCGACGGCGATGACCACGTCGCCGTTGGCGCGGCTCAGCTCGATCGCCACGCGCGAGGCGTGCGCGTGCTTGGCCACGTTGGCGAGCGCCTCGGCGGCCACGAAGTATGCGGCCGCCTCGACGGGTGCCGGGTGGCGACCGCGGCAGACGGTCACGGCGACCGGAACCGAGGCGCGGCGCGCCAGGGCGTCGAGGGCCGGGGCAAGCCCCTCGTCGGTGAGAATCGCCGGGTGGATGCCGCGCGCGAGCGCGCGCAGCTCTTCGAGGGCGTCGACGACCTCCCGGTCGGCCTCGGCGAGAAGCTCCGTGAACGCACGCTCGTCGCCGATCTGGCCGCGGGCGAGCTGGAGCGCGAGCCGGATCCCGAGCAGTCGCTGCTGCGCACCGTCGTGCAGGTCGCGCTCCAATCGCCGCCGCTCGGCGTCGCCCGCCTGCACGATGCGAGCCCGGGAGGCGCGCACCTCGGCGAGCTGGGCGCGCAGCTCGGCCTGCAGGCGCGCGTTCTCGAGCGCGAGGCTCGCGGCCGCCCCGACACCCTGGAGGAGCTCCGGTTCGTCGAGGAGCGCCGCGTCGTGTACGAGCGCCGCCAGCCGCTTGTCGTCGTGCTCGAGCACCGTGACCGCGCGCCCCGGCGCCTGGTCGGGGTCACGGGCGTTGCCGGCGCCGTCGACATAGCGCTCGGAATCGGGAAGCCAGAAGAGGAGCTCGAGGGAGGGATCGCCGAGGCAACGCGCGATGGCGTCGCGAAGCTGGCCGGGCGGCGGCAGGGACCCGAGCTCGACGACGAGATCGGCCACCGCCGATCGGGCCAGCCGCGTGCGCAACAGGCCTACGAGGAAGGCGATCGGGATCGCGGCGTACGCGACATCTGAGACCCAGAGCGCGGCGCTGCCCTGCGTTTGCGTGCCGGCAGCGTCCAGGACCACCACGACGCCGAGGAGGATCGCCGCGATTGCGGCGGTAACGAGCACCGGAGCCATCGCGCGGCGCGTCGGTCCGCTGGAGTTGCGCACCCGGCGCACGACCAGCACCACGCTCGTCACGAGAATCGCGACGATGACGAGATCACCGGTCGTGCTCTGCACGCTCCACACGCCCGGATCCGTGTTGACGAGGAGCAGGTTGCGCGGGCACTGCGGGCAGTCGGTCCCGCGCGGATCCCAGAACAGCTGCGACTGGAACGACAGCACCACCGTGGCGGCGTAGAGGAAGGCCACAAACGCCCGCTCGATGCGCGTCGAGAGCCGGCCGCTCGGAAACGCGAGGAACAAGTGGACGGTGAGCGGAATCGACCACCAGGAGATGAGCTCACCGATCGTGAACGGCAGGGCCGCGTCCCAATAGAGGAGGTGCGCGAGGTTGGCAAACCCAACAGCCGTCATCAGCGGCCCGACACGGTTAGAGGGGCGGCGCTGCCAGGCGATGAGGCCGGTGGTGATCCACACCGCCCCGGTGACGACCTGCGCCATCTTCTCGGCAGGGCCGTACGGCTGAAAGCCGTGGGCGAAGAGCACGAGCGCGCCGGCTGCGGTCGTAACCGCGGCTCCGGCCACGGCGACGGCGACGAGCAGCCGGCGGCTCATCACGGCTCGCCCGCGACCGCCGCGAGCGCGGCGCTCGAGAGATCGTCCTTGTGAATGAAGCCCCGCGCCGGGCTGCTCACGAGGCGCCCGCCGAAGTCCGCCGCCTCGCGGCTTGAGGTGAGGACGACGACCGGGGCCGCGCAGTGCCCGGCAAGTCGCTCGGCGACCGCGAAGCCGTCGGTGTCGGGCAAGACGATGTCCAAGAGCACGAGCTGCGGTCGCAACTCGCACACGGCTGAGAGCGCCGACTCACCGTCGCCGGCCTCGCCGACGACCGTGTAGCCGCCGGCCTCGAGCAGCCGACGGGCAAAACCGCGAAACCGTGCATGGTCATCGACGATCAGCACCGTTCGCGGCATGTGCGGATCGTCTCATGCCGGACCCGGCTCAGCATGAGGGAAATCCCCAGTCTCGGCGCAAGGTCGGGGATGTCATCGATGTGGCCGCGGCGAGGGCGGCCTACCGTCGCTCGCGTGGAACGAGCAGCCATCAAGCGACCGACCGGTCCAGCCACTCGGGTGAGGCTTCCGTCCCGAACATCGAGTCCCGTCAGCCCAAGATGAAGGGAGAGCGCAGATGACCCCGCCCACAGTCGCCTTGGAGGCGGCAGCAGCCGACGCGATCTGGCTTGTCGGCCCACCCGTAAACCCCGAACTGCGCCGTATCGGCGAGCAGATCATCACCGAGATGCGCGCAGCCTCAATCAAGGCGCTCGCGAACGCGGCGGACGCGAACCGCTTCCCGCTCACGCCCGAAGCAAACCTCGAGCAGCTCTTCCTCCGCCGCTTCAAGCAGAAGCCAGCCTCCCGGCTCGAGGCCGCGGCCGCCCGGGCCATGACCGCCGGCGAAGGGCTACAAGGGATCGACCTGCACAGCGCGGTGCCCGTCGCCGCTCAGCTCGAGGCCCGCCGCCCCGCGCTCGCCCTGTCGCGCGGGAGTCTCGAAGACGCAGCTCACCAACCGGCGCGGGTGTCCCCAAGCGCGCATTACGGACTCGAGGCGATCGCGGATGAGGACGACCCCATCACGGTCAAGCCCTTCCTGCGCCCGGAGGCGCTCAAGGCGGTCGCGCCAAAAGGCGGGCTGAATGTCGTCCTCAAACCGCGCAAGCCGACCCTGCAGCACCTGCCGGCGTATACGGGAGTCCAGCTTCGGCTGGGCAAGATGCGCTGCATCGAGGTGACCGGCGCCGGTGGTGCGGACCAGATCGCGCTCGGCGGGATCGCGGTCGCTGCGAACGGCGCCACGCACAAGATCGAGCCGTTCATGGTCAGCAACGACTTCGATGCCGGCGAGTTCGTCAGGTTCGGTCCCACGACCTTCTTCCGCTTCAGCTACAACCAAGACGACCACGTCAAGGTTCCCGGGAGGGGCCTGGTGAGGCTCGCGTGGCCGCGTACGTTCCACGTGACCTTCCTCGTAGCGGAGGTCGACAACGGGGGGTTCCCCGAGTTCGTGAATGACCTCTTCGAGAAGGTCAAGGAGAAAGCCGTCGCGGCTGTCGCCGCCGCCGTCGGGGCGTGGATAGGCGGTACCGCCGCATCCGAGCTTCCGTTGTTGGGAACGGCGATCGGCGCGGCGATCGGTGCGCTCTGCGGCTGGGTGCTCGGCGAGCTGTGGTCCGCCTTCGTTGATTGGTGGGAGGACGACGAGTTCCCGCCGGTCACCGTCGCCGTGAAGCGCACCAGCCCTTTGTCCCGCTTCAAGAACGAGACGTCGTACGACAGCACGAACAACCTCGTCTGGTGGAAAGCGGACGGCGGTTATTACAAGCTGGCGTTCGACTGGCAGGTCGTCGGCAGCTCCTCCCCGGCACACTGACTCGGTTACCCCCTTCGCGATCGCGGCGCCTTCAAGGTGAAGCGGAAGCCCACCGTGGTGGCGTTGCCGCGGGCGTCGCGAGCGACGACACGGCCGTTCAGACGGACCGTTCGAGCCGCCCGGAGCCGCTTCAGGTTCGTGCGCGACAGTCGGAACCGGACGAGCGCACGCGCGCCCGCGCGCGCCTTGAACGCGCGCATGCCGAGGTTGAGCCGCCGCGCGCGCAGCTTGCCCGCGCCCCCGCAGCGACCGGTGACGGGCTCGGCGAAGCGCCCGCAGAAGAGGCGGAAGCGGCCGTCGCGCCCGACCCGGATCGCGCGGTTGGCGCGGGTCAGCGCACGGGCGCCAAGCACCGGCCCGGTGGTGTCTGAAGGCCGCCCGGACGTGCCAGGTCCCGGGAACGGCCCAGGGCTTCCCGGCGGCGCGACTGCTCCGGGCAGCGCACCGAGCATCTCGCGGGCGAAGACGTCCGAGACCGCGTCGTTGTCCTCGCCGCTCAGGTTCCGGGCGATTGAGTCGAACGCGATCAGGCGACCGTCGCCTGAGAGGGCCGCGTCGTGGGATTCGCCATCCGCGGCCGCGCCCGCGGCGCCGCTGGCCCGGCTGACGAGGGCGGTGACGCTCGCCAGGTCGTCGCGCACGTAGATGTGCCGGCCCGGGGCGCTCGCATCGCTGAGCGTGCCGGCCGCCGATTCGAAGGCGATGAAACGCCCGTCTGCGGAGATGGATGGGAAGGTTGAGGCGCCGTCGCTCGGCGTCCCCGCCGGTCCGCTTGCGCGGCTGACCAGCGTGGTCGTCCCCGCCTGTGTGTCGCGGACGAAGATGTCCGTGACGCTGACGTTGTTCTCGTCCAGATTGGCTGCGTCCGAGGCGAAGGCGACAAAGCGTCCGTCGCCCGAGATCGACGGCCACATGGCGCTCTGGTCGGCCGCGGCGCCGCCGGCCGCATCGCTCGCCCGGCTGGCCAGCGTGGTGGTTCGGGCCTGCACATCGCGCACGAAGACGTCGCCGGTGGCGTCGCGGTCGTCGGCGCTGAGGTTGCGCGCGGCGGACACGAAGGCCACGAAGCGACCGTCCGCCGAGATCGAGGGAGATTGCGACAGCGCGTCGGCCGCGGGGCCGTCGGCCGTCGCGGTGGCAGTGGCGCGGGCGACGAGCGTCGTGGTGCCCGCTTGCAGGTCCCGCACGAACACGTCTGCGAACGCCGCGTCCTCGTCGCTGAGGTTGAGCGCGTCGGATGCGAACGCGACGAAGCGCCCATCGGCCGAGATCGACGGCTCGTTGGAGGCGCCGTCACCCGGCGCCCCCGCCGGCCCGCCGGCCCGGCTGACGAGCGTCGTGGTCCCGGCGCGCAGGTCGCGCACGAAGACGTCGGGGCTCGAGTTCACGTCGTTGGCACTCAGATTGGTCGCGCTGGACTCGAAAGCCACAAATCGCCCGTCCGCCGAGATGTGAGCGTCGCGGGAGTCACCGTTCGCCGCCGGCCCGCTCGTGCCGCCGGCCCGGCTCACGAGCGTGGTCGTGCCGGCCTCGAGGTCGCGCACGTAGAGGTTGATCACCGCGTCGTTGTCCTCGTCGCTGAGGTTGTCCGCGCGCGACTGGAAGGTGACGAATCGCCCGTCCCCGGAAACCGACGGACCGGCGGAGGCGTCGGTTCCCGGTACGCCATGTGCACCGCTCGCGCGGCTCACAAAGATCACGTCGTCCCTCGCAGCAGGGGCGTCGCTGACCACGATGGCCGGCGCGACGAACGCGCCGAGCGCCGCTGCCACGCCCAGCCCCACCAACGGTCTGCTACGACGGTGCTCCACCCGGACTCCTCTCGCGTCGTTCCTCGGGAGCGCGACGATTGCGCGGCCGCCTTACGCGGCTGTCCCGCAGCGCTAACGCGGGGCTAACGTCCGCGGACGGTCCGAGTTGGAGACTTCGGACCCGTGGGGTGGCGCAGGCGTTCGCGAAGCTTGGCCCACGCCACGCCGGCCCCCACGAGGAGGACGGGGCCGAAGGACCCGATCGTCTCTTCGATGGGCATGCCGGCGAC
>DATFRW010000207.1:0-37632 GCA_035262945.1 Solirubrobacteraceae bacterium | reverse complement strand
CCGCCCCGGCGCGCGGCGACGTCACGCTCGCGCAGATCCGCTACGCCGTCCCGCACGGGCCGCGGCCGACGCTGCGGCTCTCCCTAGCGAGGCCGGCGCCCACCGACTACGTCGCGGTCGCGCTGCCGCGCCGCCAGCCGTCGCACGCCCTCGTCGCGCTGGTCGCCGTCGTGAACCGCGCGGCGAGCACCGCCTTCGTCCCCGACGCCGCCCAGATCGCGCTGCGCACGCGCCTTTCGCGCCCGCTCGCCCCGCCGGTGACGACGGTCGCGGCGAACGTCCTGCGCACCACTCCCGCACCGCTGCCTCCAGCGTGCACGCTCGGACCGCTCGCCATCGGCGACCTGCGCCTCGCGGTCCACGCAGGCGCTCCGGCGCCGCGCGGATTCGGCGCCCGCGCGACGATCGTCCAGGCGCTCGACGGCGCCTGCGGACGCCCGGTGAACGCGGCCTTCCGCATCGCGGTGGCGTCGCCGCAGCTGTCGCCGCCGACGTGCCCGCCGCCGTGCCGGCCGATCGAGCGCGTGGTGAACATCATGTGCCCGGTGGCGCCCCCGCCGGTGCTGTGTCCGCGGCTGTCGTGATTGACTGCTCGGCCTAGCCAGGTCCAAGGGAGCGAATGAATGTCCGACACCACGTCGACGGCCGTCGAGACCGATCAGGCCGCGCGCGAGGCCAGCGGCGCACACCCATATGGGCGGTATCTCGAGGAGTTCGAGGTCGGCGCCGTGTACAAGCACTGGCCCGCCAAGACGGTCACCGAGGCAGACGATCACCTGTTCTGCCTCATCACCATGAACCACCACCCGCTGCACATCAACGACGTCTACGCGTCGCAGTCGCAGCAGGGCCGCAACGTGGTCGTCGGCCCGCTCGTCTACTCGCTCGCGCTCGGAATGAGCGTCTCCGACGTCTCGGGGAAGGCCATCGCCAACCTCGCCACCGAGGAGCTCAAGCACCCGGCCCCCGTCTTCCACGGCGACACGCTGTTCGTCGAGTCCGAAGTACTCGAGAAGCGCGAGTCGCAGTCAAAGCCCGATAGAGGGACCGTGAAGGTGCATACCCGCGTCCAAAACCAGGACGGCGTGCTGGTCGCGGAGTTCAAGCGGCTCGTGCTCGTCCCCCGCAAACAGCCAGGGAGCATGGGCGCCGCCGAAGGTAACGTCGAGTAGATGAGCAAGGAGTTGACCAACTACGTGAGCCAGACGACAGTCCCGACAAAGCACGACCGCCTGGTGGCCTGGGTCGAGCAGGTGGCCGCGCTGACCGAGCCCGACGACATCTATTGGTGCGACGGTTCGGCGGAGGAATACGACCGCCTGGCCCAGCAGCTGGTAGACGCGGGCACGTTCGAGCGTCTGTCGGAGGCCAAGCGGCCCAACTCGTATCTGGCGCTCTCGGACCCGGGTGACGTCGCCCGCGTCGAGGACCGCACCTTCATCTGCTCCGAGCGGGAGGAGGACGCGGGGCCGACGAACAACTGGCGCGACCCCGACGAGATGCGCGAGACCCTCACCGAGCTGTTCCGCGGCTGCATGCGCGGTCGCACGATGTACGTCGTGCCCTTCTCGATGGGGCCGATCGGCTCGGACAAGAGCCACATCGGCGTGCAGTGCACCGACTCGGGCTACGTCGCTGTCTCGATGCGGATCATGACCCGCATGGGCGCGCAGGCCCTCGACGCGCTCGGCGAGGACGGCGAGTTCGTGCCCTGCGTGCATTCGGTCGGCATGCCGCTCAGCGACGGCGTCGAGGACGTGCCGTGGCCGTGCAACGCCGAGAACAAGTACATCGTGCACTTCCCGGAGGAGCGCGAGATCTGGTCGTTCGGCTCGGGCTACGGCGGCAACGCGCTGCTCGGCAAGAAGTGCCTGGCGCTGCGGATCGCCTCGGTCATGGCCCACGACGAGGGCTGGATGGCCGAGCACATGCTCATCCTCAAGCTCACCTCGCCCGACGGCCGCGTGAAGTACCTCACCGGCGCGTTCCCCAGCGCGTGCGGCAAGACCAACCTCGCGATGCTCATTCCGACGCTGACCGACTGGACGGTCGAGACGATCGGCGACGACATCGCGTGGATGAAGTTCGGCGACGACGGCCGCCTCTACGCGATCAATCCCGAGGCCGGCTTCTTCGGCGTGGCGCCGAACACGAGCGCCGCCACGAACCGCAACGCGATGGCGACCATCCGCGCGAACTCGATCTTCACCAACTGTGCGAAGACCGACGACGGCGACGTCTGGTGGGAGGGCATGACCGCGGAGACGCCGGCCCACGCGATCGACTGGAAGGGCCGCGACTGGACGCCCGACTCCGAGGAGAAGGCCGCGCATCCCAACGCGCGCTTCACCACGCCGGCCGCGCAGGATCCCGCGATCGCGCCTGAATGGGAGGATCCCGCCGGCGTGCCGATCGACGCCATGCTCTTCGGCGGCCGGCGTTCGGGCGCCGTGCCGCTCGTCTACGAGGCGTTCGACTGGGAGCACGGGGTCTTTGTCGGGGCGATCATGAGCTCCGAGACCACCGCGGCGGCTGCGGGCAAGGTCGGCAAGCTGCGCTTCGACCCCTTCGCGATGCTGCCGTTCTGCGGCTACAACATGGCTGACTACTTCGAGCACTGGCTCGAGATCGGCCGCCGTGCCGAGCCGGGCAAGCTGCCGCGGGTTTTCCACGTCAACTGGTTTCGCAAGGGCAAGGACGGCCACTACCTCTGGCCCGGCTTCGGCGAGAACGCGCGCGTGCTCGAATGGGTGTTCCGTCGCTGCGCCGGGGATGCGGACGCCCACGAGACCGTGCTGGGCTTCGTGCCGGCGCCGGGCGACCTCTACACGGGCGGCCTCGACGTCCCGGCCGAGGACCTCGAGGAGGTGCTCGAGGTCAATCCCGGCCTGGTGCGAAGGCGGGTGCCCGAGCTCCGCGAGCATCTTGAGCGGTTCGGCGATCGCCTGCCCGCGGAGCTGTGGGCGCAGCTGCGTGCGCTCGAGGAGCGCCTCGACGTCGATTAGGCGCGCTTGGCCAGCGCGTAGACCGTGAACTGCGTGCTGTCGTCGCCCTTGGTGTGGGCCCAGACCTTCAGGGTCACCGAGCGCTTGCCCGGATAGTGGACGTCGTTCACGACGCCGCCGATCTGGGCGCGCTCGGAGGTCCCGAGGGTGACGAGCCGGAAGCCCTCCGGCGCCGTGAGGCGCACGTTGGCCTTCTCGCCGTGCTGGAGCTCGACGGTGCGCTTGACGATGCGGTAGTTGGCCGGAAGGAGGTCGCTGGCGGGCTCCTTGTAGCCGGCGAAGTCGATCGGGATCTTCGCGCCCGGCTTGACGACGACGGGGTCCGAGATCGTCGCGGCGCTCGCGACGCCCGCCGACGCGGTCAGGAACGCCGCGCCGAGCGCGGCTGCCGCGAGGGGGCGGCGAAGGGAGGAGGTGAGGGACATGTTCTGGCTCCTTGGAGGGGAGAGGGGAGTCGTTGTCCCTGCAACGGACGCGTGGCGATGAGGTGACGCCGGGCGCTAGCCGCGGGCGCGGCGGCGCGCCACCTGGCGCTCGAGCGCGGCCAGCCGGTCGTCCCACGCGCCGCCGACCTCGGCCATCCACGAGATCGCGTCGCCCATCGGGGCGGGGGTGGGCCGGTAGCGCGTCTCGCGGCCCTCGCGGCGGGCGTTGACCAGGCCCGCGTCGGCGAGCACGGCGAGGTGCTTGGCCACCGCCTGCCGGCTCACGCCCAGCGGCACCGCGAGCTCGGTCGCCGTCGCGCTGCCGCGCGTGGAGACCTCGCTCAGGACCGTGCGCCGCGTCGGGTCCCCGAGCGCGGCGAAGACGTCGGGCTTGTCGCTCACGCTCCGGCCAGGGCAAACGGGCCGACCGGCGCCTCGCGCACGCTCACGCGCGTGCCGGTCGGCACGGCAACGAGGCGCAGCTCGACGCGCGAGCCGGGCTCGCCGTCCTCCCACCACCAGAAGACGAGCCGCTCACCCGGCTCGGCCTCCTCGACGACCGCCTCGCGGTCGCCGTCGCCGAACCACTGCTCGAGCAGCTCGGGGTCGGTCAGGGCGTCCCAGGCCTCGTCGGGATCGACTGGAAGGGTGATGTCACGTGCAACCATTGAGTTGCATGCTACCGTGCTCTGAAAAGCGCAACCAGTCAGTTGCGGAAAGGAGCCGAAGCGATGCCCCTCGTTCCCATGGTCGTCAAGCAGGATCCGCGCGGAGAGCGGTCCTTCGACATCTACTCCCGGTTGCTCGACGAGCGCATCGTCTTCCTGGGGCAGCCGATCGACGACGAGGTCGCCAACGTCGTCGTCGCCCAGCTCCTGCACCTGGAGTCCGCGGACCCCGACCGGCCGATCCAGCTCTACATCAACTCGCCCGGCGGAGTGGCCTACGCCGGCCTGGCGATCTACGACACGATGCAGCACATCCGCTCCGAGGTGCACACGACGTGCGCCGGGATCGCGATGTCCGCCGCCGCCCTCGTGCTCACCGGCGGCACGCCGGGCAAGCGCACCTCGCTCCCCAACGGCCGCATCCTCATCCACCAGCCCTCGGGCGGGTTCCAAGGCCAGCAGACCGACATCGCGATCCACGCCGCGGAGACCCTCGCGCTGCGCGCCCGCCTCGACGAGATCTTCGCCCAGCACAGCGGCCAGAGCCTGGAGCGCGTCCACGACGACATGGAGCGCGACCGCTTCTTCACCCCGGACGAGGCGGCCGACTACGGCCTCATCGATCGCGTGCTCGTGCCCAACGGCAACGGGAATGGCAACGGTCCGGCCGGAGCGCGATGATGCCTGCACATGGGTTCAATCGAGCAGCTGGTCGAAGAGCGGCTGCCGCCCGATCGCGCCGAGCCGGTCCGCGAGTTCGCCAAGGCCTACCTGCGCCGGCTGGCGGCTGAGGAGGACGCGCACGACGACGAAGCGCTCTTCCACGAGGTCCTGGGCGCATTCCAGCTCGCGGCGTCGCGCAACGGCGCGCCGATAGCGGTCCGCGCGTTCAACCCGACCCTCGCCGAGCACGGGTACGAGCCCGCCGGCTCGGTGCTCGAGACCAACACCGAGGACCTGCCCTTCCTCGTCGACTCCGTCAGCGCGGAGCTGCTGGCCCGCGGGCTGGGCATCGTGCGCATGCTGCACCCAATCGTCGGCACCGAGCGCGCGGACGACGGCGCGATCGCCCGCATCCTGCCGCCGAGCGGCGCCCCGGAGACCGAGTCGGTCATGCACTTCGAGCTCGATCGGCGGCTGACGCCCGAGGAGCTCGCCGATCTCGAGGACGCGGTGCGCGCAGTGCTGGCCGACGTCCGCCGCGTCGTGCGCGACTTCCCCGCGCTGCGCGAGCGGGTCGGCCACCTCGTCGACGAGGCCCGCCACGCGGACGCGCGCTACGACGAGGACGAGGTCGACGAGGCGGTCGCCTTCCTCGAATGGCTGGCGCGCGACAACTTCATCTTCCTGGGGGCGCGCGACTACGAACTCGTCGACGGCGCGCTGCGGATCGTCCCCGGCTCCGGTCTCGGCCTGCTCGACGACGAGTCGCGCTCCGCGTTCGCCAAGCCCGTGCCGGTGGAGTCGCTCGATCCGCGCCTGCGCGAGCGCGCGCTGGGCGGCGACCTGCTGCTGGTGTCAAAGACGAACAGCCTGGCGCCGGTGCACCGCCGCGCGCGGATGGACTACATCGGCATCCGCAAGGTCGCGCCGAGCGGCGAGGTGGTCGGCGAGGCCCGGATGATCGGGCTGTTCACGTCGAAGGCCTATGCCGAGCCGGCCTCCGACACGCCCGTGCTGCACCGCAAGCTGCGTCGCGTGCTGGCCTCGGAGGACCTGATCGAGGGGTCGCACGACTACAAGGCGGCGATCGCGCTCTTCGACTCGTTCCCCAAGGACGAGCTGTTCGCCGCGCCGACCGACGACCTGCGGCGCGCGGTCATCGGGCTGCTCGGCCTGCGCGCCGACCAGGGGCGAGTCATGGGCCGCCTCGACGCCGATGGGCGCAGCGCGTCGGTCATCGTCGCGCTGCCCAAGGGCCGCTACGACGCCGCGCTGCTCGAGAAGCTCCGCGCGCTGCTCCGCAAGCGCTTCGACGCCGACGCGGTCGACGCGCACGAGGTGTTCGGCGAGGACGAGCGCGTGCGCGTGCACTTGACCGTGCACCGCTCGCAGGGCGGGCTGCCCGAGCTGTCGTTCCGCGAGCTCGAGGCCGAGATCCTCGAGATCGCTCGCACCTGGGACGACCGTGCGCGCGAGGTGCTCGTCGCCCGCCATGGCGACGAGCGCGGCCGGATGCTCGCCAAGCGCTGGACGGCCCGCCTGCCCGACTCATACAAGGCGGCCGTCACCCCGACGGCGGCCGCCGACGACATCGCCAACTTCGAGCAGCTGTTCACCGGCGGCCAGGCGTTCCACGTCGGCGTGCGCAACGAGCCGGACGGCCTCACCCGCATCGGGATGTACCGCCTGGGCGGCAAGGTCGAGCTCTCGCAGGCCATGCCGATCCTCGAGCACCTCGGGCTGCGCGTCGTCGAGGAGCGCCCGACGCGCCTGGAAGGCGGCGACGGCGAGACGTGGCTGCAGGACTTCGGCGTGCTCGGCCCGACCGATCTGCCGCTCGATCTCGAGGAGTGCGGACAGCGCCTCGCCGACTCCATCGCCGCGGTCTGGAACGGCGACGCCGAGTCCGACTCGCTCAACCGCCTCGTCATCACCTCGGGCCTCGACTGGCGCCGCGTGACGCTCCTGCGCGCCTATCGCAGCTACCGCCAGCGGATCGGCTCGCGCTTCACCGAGGGCTATCAGAACGACGTCCTCGCGGCCAATCCGCACGTCATCGCCAAGCTCATCCGCCTCTTCGAGCTGCGTAACGACCCGGCCCAGCCGCGCGACGAGGCCTCCGAGGCGCGCCTGCGCGAGGCGATCCTCGAGGACCTCGAGGCCGTCCCGTCGCTCGACCACGACCGCATCCTGCGCAACCAGCTCGGGCTCATCGAGGCGACCGTCCGCACCAACGCCTACCGCCGCGGGCGGCGGTCGATCGCGTTCAAGCTGCGCTCCGCCGAGGTGCCGGCGATCCCGCAGCCGCCGCCGCTGTTCGAGATCTACGTCTTCGCGCCCGAGGTCGAGGGGATCCACCTGCGCGGCGGCAAGATCGCGCGCGGCGGCCTGCGCTGGTCGGATCGCATGGACTACCGCACCGAGGTCTTCGGCCTGATGCGCGCGCAGATGACCAAGAACGCGGTCATCGTGCCCGACGGCGCGAAGGGCGGCTTCTACCTGCGCCGCCGCCCCGAGGATCCGGCGCTGCTCAAGGCCGAGGTCGAGCGCGCCTACGTGACGTTCGTCAGCGGCCTGCTCGACCTCACCGACAACCTCGTCGAGGGCGAGGTCGTCCACCCCGAGGGCGTCCGCGTCCTCGATGACGACGACACCTACCTGGTGGTGGCCGCGGACAAGGGGACGGCGACGTTCTCGGACACCGCCAACCGGATCGCCGAGCGCTACGGCTTCTGGCTGGGCGACGCGTTCGCCTCCGGCGGCTCGACGGGCTACGACCACAAGGCGCTGGGCATCACCGCGCGCGGCGCCTGGGAGTCGCTCAAGCGCCACTTCCGCGAGCTCGACCTCGACCCGGCGGTCAACGAGTTCACGGCCATCGGTATCGGCGACATGTCCGGCGACGTCTTCGGCAACGGGATGCTGCTCAGCGACAAGATCCGACTCGTCGCCGCCTACGACCACCGCCACGTCTTCATCGACCCAGACCCCGACGCGGCGCGCGGGTTCGCCGAGCGCAAGCGGCTGTTCGAGCTCGCCGGCTCGTCCTGGGACGACTACGACCGCACAGCGATCTCCGCCGGCGGCGGAGTGTGGCCGCGGAGCGCCAAGCGCATCGAGCTGTCGCCGCAGGTCCGCGAGGCACTCGGCATCGACGACGAGGTCCTGACGCCCAACGAGGTCATCCAGGCGGTCCTGCGCGCGCCCGTCGACGTCCTCTGGAACGGCGGGATCGGCACCGTCGTCAAGGCCTCCACCGAGACGGACGCCGACGCGCTGGACCGTTCGAGCGACGCGATCCGCGTCAACGCCGACGAGCTGCGCTGCCGCGTGGTCGCCGAGGGCGGCAACCTCGGCTTCACCCAGCGCGCGCGGATCGAGTTCTCGCGCGAGGGCGGGCGCATCAACGCCGACTTCATCGACAACTCGTCCGGCGTCGACTCCTCAGACCACGAGGTCAACCTCAAGATCCTGCTCGACCTCGCGGTGCGCCGCGGCGAGCTGGAGCAGGCGGAGCGCAACGAGCTGCTCGCGCAGGTCACCGACGACGTCGCCGGCCATGTCCTCTACGACTCGTTCCTGCAGGCGCAGATCCTGGCCCAGGAGGTGCGCGGCTCGGCGTCGCGGATGTTCGCCTACGAGGACCTCATGGTCGGCCTGGAAGGCGAGGGGCTGCTGCACCGCGCGGTCGAGTTCCTGCCCTCGTCGGAGGAGATGGCCGATCGCCGGCGCTCCGGGCGCGGCCTGGAGCGCCCCGAGCTCGCGGTGCTGCTCGCCTACGCCAAGCGCAGCCTCACCGGCGCGCTGCTGCGCTCGACGCTGCCCGACGACCCGTACCTCGACCACGACCTGCGCGGCTACTTCCCGCCGGCGGTCACCGAGCGCTTCGGGCACCTGCTCGCCGAGCACCCGCTGCGGCGCGAGCTCGTGGCGACGGTCATCGCCAACGACGTCGTCAACGCGCTCGGCCCCACGTTCGTCTCGCGCCTGGTCGCCGAACAGGGCGCCGACCCGGCCGACGTCGTGCGCGCCTACCGCATCGCGCGCGACATCACTGGCTCCGGCGAGCGCTGGACGAACATCGAGCGCCTGGACCGCAGGGTCGAGCGCCAGGCCCAGTGGCAGCTCATGGAAGGGGTCGACGCCCTCGTCGAGGCCACCGCGCGCTGGTATCTCGAGAACGCGCACGGCGCCGACCTCGCCAGCGCGACCGCGGCGGGCCGCGAGGGATTCGAGCGCGTCCTCGCGGTGCTCGCGGAGCTGCCCGACAACGCGCGCCGCAACGCGCGCGAGCGCGAGACCCGGGAGATGGTCAAGCGCGGGGTGCCCGAGGAGGTCGCGCGCGCGTACGCCTATCTTCCGGTGCTGTTCTACGCGCCCGACATCGCCGCCGCCGCGCAGGCGGTCGGGCGGCCCGTCGAGGACGTCGCCCTCGCGTTCTGGCTGATGGAGGACCGCGTCCAGATCGGGTGGATCCAGGCGCAGCTCGACGCGCTGCGCGTCAGCACGCGGATGCACCGCTGGGCGTTGCAGGCCCTGCGCGACGACCTCTGGCGGGTCCGGCGCGAGCTCGTGCAGCGCGCGCTGGGCGAGGCGCCGGGCGTGCCGGTGAACGACGCGATCGAGCGTTTCGCCGAGGCGCGCGCCGACGCGCTGCGGCGCCTGGAGGCGTTCGCCCGCACGCTCGCCGTCGAGGACGCGGCGGATCTCGCGGGCCTGACGCTCGCCGTCAGGCAGCTGCGCGCGCTCGCCGACTGACGATCGCGGTCAGTGCGGGTCTTCGCCGGTGGCGGCCGGCGGACGCGACTCCTCCGCCAGCGACGTGAGGGCGAGGCGGCCGCGGGCCGCCTGCTCGAGCACCTCTGTCGCCTCCTCCTGCGAGCGTGCGTAGAGCTCCACGAGGAGGTGGACGGTGATGGTGTTCTCGTCGTCGTGCTTGTGGAAGCGCACGTGCGTGAAGAACTCGCGCGTGCCGTGGTCGCCGAACGCCGCGTAGCTCAGCGCGTCGCCCGCCTCGGGGCCAGAGCAGGTCTCGACCTCCTCGGCGTCGACCGTCACCGTGCACGAGGCGACCCACGGGGTGCCGGCGATCATGCGCTCCCAGCGATCCTCGATCGGCTCGACGCGACCGTCGCGGAAGCCGAGGTGCGGCTGGTCGTGCATGCAGTCCAGGCACTGCACGACGGCCTCCTGCAGCTCGTCGACGACCTCGCCGCGCTCGCCCGTCTCCGGGTCGATCTTGTGGATGCCCTCGTAGTGGACCTGCACCTCGAGGTCGGTCGACCAGCAGCGGTAGCACCGCAGCCATGCCCTGGTCTCGACGGACGGTTCCATTGGGCACAGCATAGGCTCCGGCGCATGGGCGACACGGTCCTGTACGAGGTGGCAGACAGGGTTGCCACGTTGACGCTCAACCGGCCCGAGCGCCTGAACGCGATCACGCCGGAGCTCATCGCCGACTTCCGGGCGGCCCTCGCGCGCGCCCAGGACGCCGCCGACGTGCGCGTCGTGCGCCTGCGCGGCGCCGGCCGCGCGTTCTGCGCCGGGTACGACATCGAATGGGCCGCCGCGCTGATGCGCGACATCGACGCGGCCGGCCCGTGGGACCCGATCGCCGATTACGAGACGCTGCGCGGGTTCGTGGACACCTACATGTCGCTGTGGCGATCGCCGAAGCCGGTGGTCGCGCAGCTGCACGGCCACTGCGTCGCGGGCGGCACCGACTTCGCGCTGTGCTCGGATCTCATCGTGTGCGCCGAGGACTGCCGCATCGGCTATCCGCCCGCGCGTCTGTGGGGCTCGCCCACGACGGCGATGTGGATGTACCGGCTCGGGCTCGAGCGGTCCAAGCGGCTGCTGCTCACGGGCGACACGATCGACGGCCGCCGCGCGGTCGAATGGGGTCTGGCCTCCGAGGCCGTCCCCGCCGCGGACCTCGACGACGCCGGCATGGCACTGGCCACGCGCGTCGCGCTGCTGCCGCGCAACCAGGCGCACATGATGAAGCTCCTGGTCAACCAGGCGTTCGAGCAGCTGGGCCTGCAGACGACCCAGCTGATCGGGACGCTGCTCGACGGCGCGGCGCGCCACACCCCGGAGGGCGAGGCGTTCACGCGCCGAGCGCTCGAGGATCTGCGCGCCGCCGTCGCCGAGCGCGACGCGCCGTTTCGCGACTAGTGCAGGCCGTTCAGGCGGCGGCCGGCACGCACCGCGCTGCGGATGCGGGCCTGGTCGGCGCTCGTACGGGGGCGGACAGGGCCGGTCAGCATGGTGCCTTGTTCGATGAGAGCGGTGAGTTCAATGATTCGCATGCAGTCAACGACGCGGCCCCCGGCGAACCCTTTCTGTGAGCTGCGGCACTCAGCCGCCGATGGCGCTCATCGAGCGAGCGGGCTGGATGAAGCCCGGCTCGTTGACGTGATGCTTGAGCTCCTTGCGCCAGACCGCCTCGCGCACGATGTGCTCGAGGTCCGCGTCGGTCGCGCCCGCGCGCATGGGCCCGCGTAGGTCGGTCTCGTTGAGCGAGAACAGGCAGGTGCGCAGCTTGCCGTCGGCGGTGAGGCGGATGCGGTTGCAGTCGCCGCAGAACGGCTCGGACACGGGGTTGATGAAGCCGATCGAGCCGCGGCCGTCGGCGAAGCGGTAGACGCGCGCGGTCGCGTGCGGCTCGCGCGGCGTGGCCGCGAGGGGGAAGTGCTCCTCGATCAGCGCGCGCACCTCGTCGCCGGTGAGGACGCTGTCCGGCGTCCACGCGTGGTCGGCGTCGAGCGGCATGAACTCGATGAAGCGCACCTCGTACGGGTGCTCGCGGGCGAACCGGGCGAACGGCAGGACCTCGTCCTCGGTGAAGCCGCGCATGGCGACCGCGTTGACCTTGATCGGGTGCGCCTCCGGGAAGCCGGCGAGCACCTCGAGACCGCGCAGCACGCGCGGCAGCGCGTCGCGTCGCGTCATCTCGAAGAAGCGGTCGCGCTGGAGTGAGTCGATCGAGACGTTGAAGCGGTTGACGCCGGCGCGCACGAGCGCCTCGGCGTCGCGCTCGAGCAGGTAGCCGTTCGTCGTGACGCTCAGGTCGTCGGCGAGCGGCGCGAGCATCGCGACGAGCCGCGGGAACTCGCGGCGCACCAAAGGCTCGCCGCCGGTCAGCCGGACGTCGCCGACGCCCATTGCCGCGAGCAGCCGCACGATCCGCTCGATCTCCTCGAAGTGCAGCACCTCGTCTCGCTCCAGCCAGGGCAGGCCCTCGGCCGGCATGCAGTACTGGCAGCGGAAGTTGCACCGATCGGTCACCGAAACGCGCAAATCGGCGATCCGGCGGCCGTGTCCGTCGACGAGCGGCTCGAGCGCCATCCCTTCAAGCCTACCCAGGCCCCTCGGGCGCCACCATGGTGTTGACATGATGCCAAAATGATGTCAATCTGGCACCATGGATTTGACCCCCTATGTCGAAAGGCTTCGCGGCGAGCTCGCGGTGGCGGCCGAAGCCGGTGGCGACGACGCTCGTGCGCTGGCCGCGCGGCTCACCGCGCCGCTCGAGTCGGCGGTTCGGCTGACGCTGCTCGACGCGCTGTCGGCCGCCGCCGACGAGGTCACGCGCGAGCTGGCACCCGGCTCGGTCGAGCTGCGCCTGCGCGGCGGCGAGCCTGAGTTCGTCGTCAGCCCTGCGCCGTCGGACGAGACGGCCGAGCCGGCACCCGACGTGCCGCCACAGGCCGACGAGGCGGCGACGGCGCGGATCAACCTGCGCCTGCCGGAGCAGCTCAAGGCCGGCGTCGAGCGCGCGGCGAGCCGCGAGCGGCTGTCCGTCAACTCCTGGCTGGTGCGCGTGGTCGCAGCAGCCGTTGCCAACGCCGACCGCGACGTCCCGCACCAGCGCGGCGGGCGGGTCGGCCAGACCTACACCGGATGGGCGCGCTGAGCGCCCAGGAGAAACCCATGCCTACCTTCGACTCTCCCGAACCGATCACCGCAACGATCGACGTCGTCGCCGGCGACGTCCGGATCAGTGCCGCCGAGCGCGGCGACACCGTCGTCGACGTCGCGCCGAGCGACGCATCCAGCGACGACGACCGCCACGCGGCCGAGCAGACGCGCGTCGAGTACGCCAACGGGCGCCTGCTCGTCAAGCAGCCCAAGCTGCGCCACTGGCTGCCGGGCAACACCGGCGGATCGATCAGCGTCACCATCGAGCTCCCGGCCGGGTCGAGGGTGCAGGCCACCGGCGGCCTCGCCGACTTCGACTCCGATGGCCGGCTCGGCGAGACCCGGATCAAGACCGGCCTCGGCCGCATCCAGCTCGACCGGGTGCAGACCCTGACAGTCAAGAGCGGCACCGGCGACGTCATCGTCGAACACGTGGCCGGTCACGCCGAGGTCCGAGCCGGGTCCGGCGACGTCCGCGTGCGCGAGCTCGGCACCACCGCCGTGGTCAAGAACTCCAACGGCGACACCTGGGTCGGCGACGCCGGCGGCGACCTGCGCGTCAACGCGGCCAACGGGAACATCGCCGTCGACCGTGCGCGCGCGACCGTCGACGCGAAGTCGGCCAATGGCGACGTCCGCCTGGGCGAGGTCACGCGCGGCTCGGTCGTGCTCGAGACGCACCTCGGAGACCTCGAGGTCGGCATTCCCGAGGGGACCGCCGCGTGGCTGGACCTGCGCTCGACCGCCGGCAAGGTCCACAACGAGCTCGAAGCGGCCGACGCCCCCGAGCCGTCGACCGACACCGTCGAGGTGCGCGCCCGCACGGCGGTCGGCGACGTCGTCGTCCGGCGCCCTGCCGTCAGCGCTTGAGCAGCACCCACACGAGCGCCGCGGCGAAGGCGATCTGACCGAACGTCATCGCCGTCCCCAGGTTCTTGGCGCCGAGCAGCGCGGCGATCGCGGTGCCCGCGATGAACGCGCCGAAGATGATGAGCAGGCTCTTCGTCATCCGGCCAGCCCCTCGAGCCGGGCCACGAGTGCCGGCACGTCCGCGCCCGGGTCGGCCTCCGTCAGCGCGCGCTGCGCTGCGCGGCGGCCGCCCAGCGCGCGCAGTCCGCGCTCGCCGTGCTCGGCGGCGAAGTCGGCCAGCGCGCTCGCCCTGCGCGAGGCCAGCCGGCGCTCGGCGAGGTCGAGGCGCTCGCGATGGGCATCGAGCGCGGCGACGAGGTCGTCGATGCCGCTCACCGGGCGCACCGAGGACACCGCCACGACCTCGACGTCGCTGTCGCCGAGGGCGCGCAGCGCCGCGTGCAGGTCGCGCCGCGCGCGCATCGCCACGTCACCGAGGTCCGCTTTCGTCACCACGAGCACATCCGGGATCTCCATGATCCCGGCCTTGAGGAACTGCAGCACGTCGCCCGAGCCCGGCTGCACGATGACCGCCACGCTGTCGGCGACCTCGGCCACCTCGGTCTCGCTCTGGCCGACGCCGACGGTCTCCACGACGACGACGTCGAACGCCGCAGCCAGCGCGTGCGCCGCGGCGCGCGTTGCGGGCGCGAGACCGCCCAGGCGCCCCGCCGCCGCGGTCGACCGGACGAAGACGGCGTCGTCGGCCGGGTCGAAGGGGATGCGGGCGCGGTCGCCGAGCAGCGCGCCGCCCGAGCGCCGCGACGACGGGTCGACCGCCAGCACCGCCACGCTGCGCCGATCGCCGCGCCACGCGCGGACGAGCTCGCCCAGCAGCGTCGACTTGCCCGCCCCCGGCGGGCCCGTGATCCCGATGACGTGCGCCCGCGCCTCGGCGCCGATCGCGGCGGGTGAGACCTCGCGCAGCAAGGCCGCGACCTCGTCGTGCGCGTCGCGGCGCTCGACGAGGTTGAGGACCGCGGGCGCGGCCGTCAGGTCGCCGTCGCGCAGCCGCACTCCGAGCTCGGCACCCGCCGTCACGCCGACGCGCCGGCCCGCTGGCGCTCGGCCACCAGCGCGACGACGTCGCGCATGATCCGCGTGAGGTCGAAGTCCTTGGGCGTGTAGACCGCGGCGACGCCAGCCGCGCGCAGCGGCTCGACGTCGGCGTCGGGGATGATCCCGCCGACGACGACCGGCACGTCGACGCCGCGCTCGCGCAGCGCCTCCATGACCGCGGGGATGAGCTCGCGGTGCGACCCCGACAGGATCGAGAGGCCGACGACGTGGACGCCCTCCTGTAGCGCGCTGGCCGCGATCTGCGATGGCGTCAGGCGGATGCCCTCGTAGACGACGTCCATGCCGATGTCGCGAGCGCGGACCGCGATCTGCTCGGCGCCGTTGGAGTGGCCGTCGAGGCCCGGCTTGCCGACGAGGATCTTCAGCCGCCGCCCGAGCGCGTCGCTGACGTGGTCGACCTCCTCGCGCAGCGCCTCGAGCGCCTCCGAGTCCGCGGGGGCGGCGGCCGCCTCGCCGACGCCGGTGGGCGCGCGGAACTCGCCGAACGCCTCGCGCAGGGCGCCGGCCCACTCGCCCGTCGTGGCGCACGCACGGGCGGCGGCGAGCGTTGCCTCCATGATGTTGCCGTCGCCGGCGGCGACCTCGCGCAGCTGCGCCAGCGCGGCGTCGACCGCGACCTGGTCGCGCTCGGCGCGCCACAGCACGACCGCCTCTTGCTGCTGCGCCTCGACCTCCGGATCCACAGTGAGGATGCCGCCGTCGGCGCCCTGGAGCAGCGGCGAGGGCTCGCTCTCGGTGTAGCGATTGACGCCGACGATGACGTGCTCGCCGGACTCGATGCGCCGCAGCCGCTCGCGGTGGGAGTCGACGAGCGCGGCCTTCATGTAGTCGACGGCGCGGACGGCGCCGCCGTGCTCCTCGACGATCGCCATCTCCGCGCGCGCCCCCTCGAGGAGCTCGGCGACGAGCCCGTCCATGACCTTCGAGCCCTCGAAGAGGTCGGGGTACTCGAGCAGGTCGGTCTCGTAGGCGAGCACCTGCTGGATGCGCAGCGACCACTGCTGGTCCCAGGGCCGCGGCAAGCCGAGCGCCTCGTTCCACGCGGGCAGCTGGATCGCGCGCGCCCGGGCATCGCGGCCGAGCGTCACCGCGAGCGCCTCGAGCACGATGCGCTGCACGTTGTTCTCCGGCTGGGACTCGGTGAGTCCCAGCGAGTTGACCTGCACCCCGTAGCGGAAACGCAGGTGCTTGTCGTCGCGCACGCCGTAGCGCTCGCGCCCGACCTCCTCCCACAGCACCGCCATCGCGCGCAGCTTCGCGTGCTCCTCGACGAACCGCACGCCCGCGTTGACGAAGAACGAGATCCGCCCGAATACGGTGCCCATGAGCTCCTGGGGGACCCGCTCGCGGACGGCGTCGAGCACGGCGATCGCGTTGCTCATCGCGTAGGCGATCTCCTGCACCGGCGTCGCGCCCGCCTCCTGCAGGTGGTACGAGCAGATGTTGATCGGGTTCCAGCGCGGGACCCGCTCGACCGTGTAGGCGACCATGTCGGCGATCAGCCGCATCGACGGCCCGGGCGGGAACGCGTAGGTGCCGCGCGCCAGGAACTCCTTGATGATGTCGTTCTGCGTGGTGCCTTGGAGCGCCGCGGGATCGAGCCCGTTCTCCTCGGCGACGACGATGTAAAGCGCCAGCAGCCACGCGGCCGTCGCGTTGATCGTCATCGACGTGTTCATCTCGGCCAGCGGGATGCCGTCGAACAGGGCGTGCATATCGCCCTTGTGCGCGATCGGCACGCCGACCTTGCCGACCTCGCCGCGCGCGAGCTCGTCATCGGGGTCGTAGCCCGTCTGCGTCGGAAGGTCGAACGCTACGGAGAGGCCCGTCTGGCCCTTGGCGAGGTTCGAGCGGTAGAGCTCGTTGCTCTTCTTCGCGGTCGAATGGCCCGCGTACGTGCGCATCATCCATGGCCGGTCGGGCTCCGGCAGACGGTGCTCCATCGGCCGATTGTATGGTCCCGCCCCTTGTCCAAGCCCCGGGAGATCGACGTCCGGCACCTCGGCAACCCGCTGGTCATCTGCTGCTACGAGCTCGACGGCGTGCTCGTGGACCCGGGACCGGAGTCCGCGCACCGCACGCTGCTCGAGGCGCTCGACGGGCCGCCCGAGCGGATCCTGCTCACCCACATCCACTTCGACCACGCGGGTGCCACCGGTTCGCTGGTGCGCCGCTGGCCGGACGTCGAGGTGTGGGTGCACGAGCGCGGCGCTCCGCACCTCATCGACCCGAGCCGGCTCGTCGCCAGCGCGACGCGCATCTACGGCGACGACATGGAGCGCCTCTGGGGCGAGGTCGTCCCGATCCCCGAGCGCAGCGTCCGCGTGCTGAGCGGCGGCGAGACGATCGGCCCCTGGCGGGTGAAGTACACGCCGGGCCACGCCTCACACCACGTCAGCTACCTGCACGAGCCGACCGGCACCGCGTTCGTCGGCGACGTCGGTGGCGTGCGCGTCGAAGGCGGGCCGATCATCCCGCCGACGCCGCCGCCCGACATCGATCTCGAGCTGTGGCACGCGTCGCTGGACGCGGTCGCCGCGTGGCAGCCCGAACGGCTCGCGGTGACCCACTTCGGCAGCTACGACGACGTCGATCATCAGATCGCCGCGATGCACGAGGCACTCGACCGCTGGGGAGCGCTGGCGCGCCAAACCGACGCGCAGTCGTTCGCCGCCGCGATGATCGAGGAGATGCAGCGCGCGCCCGATGCCACCGCCACGCAGGCGTTCCTCCAGGCCATGCCGCCCGACACCCTTTGGCCAGGTCTGGATCGTTACTGGAGCAAGAGGAACCGATAGATTTGGTCGCAGTGGGACAGACGGTCGAGCTTCCACGCACACAGGACCCCGGGTCCGACCTCGGCGGCGAATGGCGGGTGATCGTTCGTAACGATGATCACAACACCTTCGACCACGTCGCGCAGACGCTTGCGCGATTCGTGCCCGGCATCACCGTGGATATCGGCTACGCAATCGCCGATCGCATCCACAACAGCGGGCTCGCGATCGTATGGAGCGGCCAGCAGGAGCCGGCCGAGCTCTACTGGGAGCAGCTGCGCGATGCGGGATTGACGATGGCCCCGCTCGAGCGCGGCTAAGCCCGCGACGGGCCAGGATCAGTGGACCAAGGCGAGGTCATCACCAGCGCCGCACGGGCGGCGCGCGAGCAGGAGCTTCTGCGTCGCATTCACGAGAACGGCGACGCGCGCGCCCGCGACCAGCTCGCCGAGGAGATGCTGCCGCTCGCCCGCGCGCTCGCGGGCCGCTACGCCAATCGCGGCGAGCCGCTCGACGACCTCGTGCAGGTCGCCTGCGTCGGGATCATGAAGGCGATCGACGGCTTCGACGTCAGCCGCGAGGTGCGCTTCTCCTCCTACGCGACGCCGACGGTGCTGGGGGAGATCAAGCGCCACTTCCGCGACAAGACGTGGGCGATGCGCGTGCCGCGCGGCCTGCAGGAGTTGCAGCTGTTGGTGGCCAAGGCGCGCGACAAGCTCACCAACGAGCTCGGGCGCTCACCGACGGTGCAGGAGATCGCGGACTCGATCGATGCGCCGTTCGAGGAGGTCCTCGCGACCATCCAGAGCGTCAGTGCGCGCCGCACGCGCTCGCTCGACGAGCCGACCGGCGAGGACGTCACCCTCGCGGACTCGCTCGGCACGCACGACCCCGAGATCGAGCGCGCCGAGATGCGCGCGCTGCTCGACGGCGCGTTCGGCGTGCTCTCGGAGCGCGACCAGGAGGTCCTGCGGCTGCGCTTCGAGCAGGACCTCACGCAGACGGAGATCGCCGCCCGCATCGGCGTCAGCCAGATGCAGGTCTCGCGCCTCATCCGCCAGTCGCTCGCGCGGCTGCGGATGGACATCGAGCGCTCGCCGGAGCGGCGGGCGCGTGCGGGTGGGCGCTAGTTAGCCGGCCAGTTCGCCGTTGGGCTCGCCGCCCGCGACACCGATGGCCGCCTGGCCCACGGCCTCGGGCTCGACCTTTCCGTGCGCGATGCGGTCGGTCCAGGCGTAGAGCACCGGGACCTGGTACCAGCTCGAGGCCAGCACCCGGAACTCGATGAACTCGGGGCCGTTCCAGTACTGCTCCCACTGCTCCTTGTGGTCGAACTCGGCCATCTGCAGGAACTTGTAGCGATCGTCGTTGTAGCGATAGACCGCGTAGGAGCGGGCCCCGTACCGCAGCGCGATCGAGGCGATGCCGGACAGGCCGACCGCGAGCTTGTCGTGGCGCAGGCCCGTCGCGTACCAGGGAACGTGGACGACGCCCGCCATCAGGCACCGACCTCCGCGCGGATCGCGCCGGGGCCGTCGGCCGTGCGTCCCTGACCCTCTTCGGTGGCGCCGACGAGGATCGCGATCTTGCCTAGGTGCTTGTTCTCGTGCATGAGCTGATGGGCCTCCGCGACCTGGTCGAAGCCCATCGTACGCCACAGCACCGGCCGAACCTTGCTCTCCTCGATGAGCCTGTTCGCGAGGTTGCACTCCCACGCGTTGGCGAAGTGCGAGCCGATGATCTGCTTCTGGCGCATCCACAGGTAGCGCACGTCGAAGTCGAGGTCGTAGCCCGAGGTCGCGCCGCAGATGACGACCTTGCCGAACGGCTTGACGGTGAACACGGAGGTCGGGAACGTCGCCTTGCCGACGTGTTCGAAGACGATGTCGGGCGCGTCGCCGAGGACCTCCTTGACGCGCTTGGCGAAGTCGCGGGACACTGCGAAGCGCGCCTTCTCCTCCTCGGGCGTCTCGCCGCCGCGGCGCATCATGCCCGCGAACTCGTTGCGGTCGATGAAGCCCTTCGCGCCGAGCTGCTCGACCAGCGCGCCCTTCTCCGGGCTCGACACGACGCCCACCGACTCGGCGCCGGCGGCGCGGCACAGCTGCGTGGCGAACACGCCCAGGCCGCCGGCGGCGCCCCAGATGAGCACGCGATGGCCGGCGTGCAGCTGTGCGCGGTCGATGAGCATCCGGTAGGCGGTGAAGTAGGTCAGCCCGTACGAGGCGGCCTCCTCCCACGCGAGGTGCGGCGGCTTGGGCAGCAGCTGCTGGGCCTGGACCTTCGTGAACTGCGCGAACGAGCCCCAGCTCGTCTCATAGCCCCAGATCCGCTGTGACGGCGCGGCCAGCGGATCCAGGCCGTGGACCTCGGGATCCTCGTAGGAGGCCTGGTTGCAGTGCACGACGACCTCGTCGCCGGGCTTCCAGCGAGTCACGCCCGGGCCGACCTTCCAGACCACGCCCGAGGCGTCCGAGCCCCCGATGTGGTGATCGCAGTCGGGGTGGTAACGGAAGACGGATACCGGCTTGCCCAGCGCCGCCCAGACGTTGTTGAAGTTCACGCCGGCCGCCATGACGCGCACGACGACCTCGAACGCGCCGGGCTCCGGGACCTCGATCTGCTCGACCTGGAACGCGTCTACGGGCTCGCCCTCGCGCTCCTGCCGGATGACCCACGCGGCCATCGTGGCCGGCAGCTCGCCCGGTAACGCGTCGACGTTCGCGACCTGCGTCAGATCAACCGCCATCCATCCGCTCCCGTTTTCTGTTGTACGCCCGCGTTCAGCGAGCGGACAGCGAACCCTACCGGCGTTCGAGATAGCCCGCGCGGGCAAGCAGGAGCCCCGCGATGATCACCGTGAAGAGCATCGAGCCCACGCCGAGCACGAAGAAGGTCCATGCCGCGTCGATGTGGCGCACCATCCAGCCGAAGTTCATTCCGAAGAACCCCGTGGCGAACGTCAGCGGCAGAAAGACTGTGGCCACGATCGTGAGCCGTCCGGCCATCTGGTTGAGCAGCACGTTGACGGCCTCGGTGAGCACCACGCGCAGGTAGTCGATCTCGTTCGAGACGACGACGAGGTCGTCGTGGACGTCCCCGAACCGGTGGCGGGCGATGTCGGGCTCGAGGCCCGGCAAGCGCTCGATCAGTTCGCCGCCGCGTGCGAGCATCTCGCGCTGCGGCGTGACGATCTGCTGCAACCGGAACAGCTGCGCCCGCAGTTCGCTGATCCGCCGTCGCTGCGCCTGCTTCGGACGGACGAACGCCAAATGCTCGAGCTGCTCGACCTCCTCGCCGATGCCGTCGACATGGGCGCGCAACGAGTTGGTCAGGGCATCGAGGATGCGATAGACGAGCTCCTGCTCGGTGTGGACCGCGCCCGCCTTCACCTTCTCCTTGACGGCACCTAGGTGGGCGCAGGGCGCGCGGCGCACGGTGACCACCTCGTCGCCGGAGACGTGGATGTGCACCTCCACCAGCTCGCCCGCGTGCGTGCCGTAGAAGACGATGAGCACGCGCTGCCCGTAGTCGTCCAGCTTCGCGCGCTCGCCGAACTCCTTGGTGTCCTCGATCGCAAGGTCGGGGATCCCGAGCAGCTCGCCGAGCTCGTCGACCTCCGCGTCGGAGGGAGCGTCGAGATCGAGCCAGAAGAACTCCCCGCGCTCGTGCAGCGCGCGGATGGCTTCGGGGTCGACCGTGTCGAGGAGCTGCACCGGCGCCGCGGAAGCTACCCGCGGCGCCGGATGCTCCGATCAGGCCGCTTCGGCGAGCTGGCGCTCGGGCTCGGCCGGCCCCTCGGCCGTGGCCGTTGCCGGTGCCTGCACGCGGTCGGCGATCAGCAGCCACGCCAACAGCGCGCCGAGGACCGTGATCGCGGCCGCGATGCGCAGCCCGTTGTTGAGCGCGTAGACGTAGGCCTGCTGGACGGCGTCGCCGATCTGCCCGTTGACGCGGGCTCCGCCGGCGCCCAGCGAATCGGCCAGCGCCTGGCGGCGATCCTGGGGGACGGCGGGGAGCAGGCTGTCGATCTTCGACTTGCCAAGCCCCGTGATGAGGGCGCCCATGACGGCGACGCCGAACGTTCCGCCGACCATGCGCCACATCGACAGGATGCCGCTGGCGACGCCGGCCTTCGTTGGCTCGACCGCATTCATCGCCGCGGTGCTCATCGGCGACATGACGAGGCCGATCCCCAGGCCCATCAGCATGAAGGCCCCCACGAGGAACGCGTAGCTCGTGTCGACGGCGAGGTGGCCCTGCCAGAACAGCGCGCCGGCCACCATCAGCAGCCCCGCCACCATCAGCGGCCTCGGGCCGATGCGGTCCGAGAGCCGCCCGGAGATCGGGCCGATCACGACGATCACGAGCGTCGAGGGGAGGAAGCGCACGCCGGCTTGGAGCGGCGAGTAGCCCTTGATGTTCTGCATGTACAGGGCGAGGAAGAAGAACATCGCGAGCATCGCGAAGCTGACGAGGAACGCGACCATGTTGGCCCCGAGGAACGACTTGGAGCGGAAGAAGTTGAAGTCGACCATGGGCTCGTCGACGCGCAGCTCGGTGATCACGAACGTGACCAGCGCCACCGCGGCGATCGCGAACAGCGCGAGGATCCTGGCCGAGCCCCAGCCCCACGAGTTGCCCTCCACGAGCGCCAGGACCAGCGCGCCGAGGCCAATCGAGATCGACGCGACGCCGGGGAAGTCGATGTGGTGGGTTGACGTTTTGTTGCGCGACTCGCGCGTGGCGACGAGCGTGACGAACACGGCGATCACCGCGACGGGGACGTTGAGGAGGAAGATCGACTGCCAGGAGACGTCCTCGGTGAGGAAGCCGCCGACGACGGGGCCGATGGCCAGCGCCAGCGCGCTGACCCCTGCCCAGGTGCCGATCGCCTTGCCGCGCTCGTGGGGCGGGAAGGCGTTGGAGATGATCGACAGCGTCGCGGGCATCATGAACGCGGCGCCGATGCCCTGGATGGCGCGGCCGGTGACGAGCCAGGCCTCGGACTGCGAGAGCGCGATGAAGCCGCTCGACAATCCGAAGACGAGGACGCCGAAGAGGAACATGCGGCGGCGGCCGAAGATGTCGCCGAGGCGGCCGCCGGTCACGAGCAGGACGGCGAAGCTCAGCGTGTAGGCGTTGACGGTCCATTCGAGGCCGCTGATCGAGGAGTGGAGGTCCTTCTGGATCGACGGCAGCGCGACATTCACGACCGTGTTGTCGAGCATGATCATGAACAGCGCGAAGCACATCGCGCCGAGGGTCCACCAGCGGCGGTTCTCGTCGGTGATGGCGGAGCGGATTCGGGTCATGAGCGGTGGGGGAGGTCGGAGAGGGCTTCGGACAGGCGGGTTCGCTGCTCGGGGGTGAGCGAGGTGGCGTACTGCTCGAGGCCGGCGAGGCGGGCGGTCTCGATGCGGTCGACGATGCTGCGCCCGGCGGCGGTGATGCCGACGCGCTTCATGCGCCGGTCGTCGGGGTCCTCGCGGCGCTCGACCCAGCCGCGCCGCAGGAGCGCATCGACGGTGCGGCTCGCGCCGGGGAGCGACAGGGCCAGGCGGTCGGAGAGCTCCTTAACCGAGACCTCGCGATCGCAGCCGGACAGCACGTGCAGCGCCTTCATCTGCGTGATCGTGAGGTCGAGCTCGGCGATGACGGCGTACATCTGCTGGCTGCTGCCGCGCATCAGGTGGTGCCACAGCTCGAGCAGCTCGCCGGCGAGCTGCTTCGAGGACACCTGAGTCGCGGTACGACTTGCTTGCACGGACGCAAGTATTGCGCACGCGCATTAGTGGTCAGGTTCGGCTAGCCCCACTCACCGTGCGCGTCGCGGTGCGCTTGAACGCCTTGGTCGCGGCGTCCCACGCGTAGTCGCGCTCCGTCGCCTGTCGCGTGCAGCACACGTCGTCGCCGCGCGCGTAGATCGGCGCGATCACCGTCACGGTCGGGGCGTTGACGCGTACGCGCCCCTGGTAGAGCGACTGGCTGCGCAGGACGACGCGCAGCGCGCCGCCCGTCGACCCGTCTGCCGTGAGCACGTACGCCGCCACGCTGCCCGCGGCGCCGCCGTTCTGGACGGTCACGACAGCGTCCATCTTGCCGTCGCCGGTGAGGTCGGCGAACGTCGGCGTGGGCGACACGAACCCGGCGTTCGTGCGCAACAGGCGCTTGACGCCGCTGGCGGTGCCGGAGTCCTTCAGGAGGATGTCGCGGAAGAGCGACTGGCTCTGGTTCTCCTGACCGGCGGCGATCCCGCTGCAGAGCAGCCCTGCGCAGAGCAGCCCGGCGAGCGTCCGCACCAGCATGGCGCGATGGTGTCAAACCCGCCGGTCGGCGGTCTACGGCTGCAACAGGTCGTTCTGCGCGCTCGGCCGCTGCGGCCCGACGCGCAGCAGCGCGGCGGCGATGCCGTCGGCGCCGACGTGCACCGAGTAGCGGCCCGGCGTGACCTCGACCTTCAACGTCGCGGTGTCGCGCGGGCTGATCGGCGCGGTCTCCTGCCTGATGCCCGGCCCGGTCCCGGTCTTGTTCGCGCTCTCGACCGTGACCCGCTGTGACGTGCCCGTCTGGTTGGTGACGATGAGCGAGACCGGCCCGGCGCCGAAGGCCCGTGGCGAGACCGAGACGCGCTGTTCATCGATCGAGGCGGTCAGGATGATCGGCGCCGGAGGCCGGGGCTGGTTCTTGTAGTCCGAGCTGCTCCCGCAGCCCGTGAGCACGACCCCCGTCACTGCGAGCGGCATCAGTGCCGCCCAGCGCCTCATCGTCATGTCTCTCCCCGTCGAACGGGCCGCTCAACCGGCCCGGCGCGAGAACCCTATTGAAGATCGGTCGATTCGTCCTGTGCGATGACGCCGAGCTCGCGCAGCGCGCGCTGCAGGCGCGCCCACGAGGCGCTCTCGGCCTCCTCGTAATCGGTGCCCTCGAGGTCGCGCAGGCTCTCGCGGTAGGCGTCCCACGCCTCCCGCTCGGCGAGCGTTCGGTCGGTCCCAGGTGGGGTGGCCGAAGTGGTCAAGGGGTCCCTCCTTCTCCCAGAAGCGTTGGGCCGAGAGTACCCAGCCGCACGGCGGGACATAGCCAATGCCCTGCACGGCGCCTTTCGATCCGTCGGGTGCAAGGCGTACACCACCGGGTGGATGGATCTGGATCAGCCCGTCGCCACCGCCGAGTTCCTCGTCGTCGACACCGAGACGAACGGCCTCGCCGGCGACGCCTGCGAGCTCACCGAGGTCGGCGCCGTGCTGGTCGGCGGCGGCGAGTTGCACGAGCGCTGGGAAACGCTGCTGTCGGTGCGCGCGCCACTGTCGCGCGGGATCCAGCGTTTCACCGGCATCACGCAGGCGATGGTCGACGAGGCGCCGCCCGCCGAGGCGCGCCTGCCCGACCTCGCGTCGCAGCTGCGCGGACGCGTGCTCGTCGCCCACAGCGCGTCGTTCGACCGGCGGGTGCTGCGCCAGGCCTTCGAGCGCGCGGGGATCCGCTGGCCCAATCCGCCGCAGCTCTGCACGGTCGCGCTCGCGCGACGCTTCCACCCGCTCGGCCGCCAGCGGCGGCTGCGCGCGCTTGCGGAGTCGCTGGGGATCGAGGTCGAGATCTCGCACCGCGCGCTGGCCGACGCGGAGACCTGCGCGCGCGTGTTCTGCGCGCTGTTCCCGCGGCTGTGCGCGCACGCGGCCACCGTCCGCGAGGCGCTCGAGCTGATGAAGCCGATGCGGCCGCGGCGGGCGCGGGCGGTCGCGACGGATGGGCCGGCGCGCTCGCGCGGCGAGCGGCGGCGGGTGCCCGATCTCGCGCACCTGACCGACGACCCCGGCGTCTACGTGGTTCGCAACGCGTCGGGCCAGGTCGTCTACGTGGGCAAGTCGGTCAGCGTCCGCACGCGCGCGCGCTCGCACTTCCAGCCCTCATCGCACGAGGGCGCGTGGGTCCAGCAGGCCGAGACCGTCGAGCACGAGCAGACGAACTCCGAGCTCGGGGCGCTCCTGCTCGAGAACCGGCTCATCAAGACGCTGCGGCCCCCGGGCAACGCGCGCCTCAAGCACGTCGACAGCTACGTGTACCTGCGCTGCCGTCTCGACATCGCCTTCCCGGTGCTCGAGATCGCGCCGGCGCCGGCGCCCGGCCGAGGCGTGAGCGTGGGCCCGCTCCGAGGGCGCGCCTCAGCGGTCGAGCTGCTCGAGCAGCTCAACTCGCTCTTCGGCCTGCGCCACTGCTCGCGCAAGCTCCCGCGCCGCTACTGGCCGAGCGCGTACGGGCAGATGGGTCGCTGCCTGTCGCCGTGCCTCGGCGACCTGGACCCGAACCTCTACCGCCGCCGCCTCGACGAGGCGCTCGCGCTCTTCACCGGCGAGGGCGACGGCGGCGCGGCGCTGCTCGCGCACGTCGACGACCAGATACGCGCGGCGGCCGCGGCCCAGCGCTTCGAGCGCGCGGCCTGGCTGCGCCGCCGCCGCGAGCGGCTCGGGTGGCTGCTCGACCGCCTCGGCGGCGTGCTCGCCGCGACGCACGCGCGTCCCCGGCTGGTGCTCGCCGAGCATCCGCAGGGCGGGCGCTCCGACGCCTTCTGGCTCGTCGGCGGGCGCGTCGTGGACTGGGGGCCGCTCGGTGACATCGACGAGGTTGCCGAGCGCACAGCCCGGGCGCTGCGCGGCGGCGACGGCACGGGGGCGACCGCGTCCCTCGCGCCCGACGAGGTCGACGAGGCGCGGATCGTCGCCACCTGGCTGGATGGTCACGATGCGGCGGTGCTCGACCTGCACGGGGGCGCCGACCGCGACACGCTCGCGCGCTTCGTCGGCGCGCCGGTGCGAGCGGACGGCGACCGGCAGGCGCTGGCTAGCTGAACGGCACCTCGCCGACGACCGCGCTCGCCGAGCCCGCGCTCAACGTGTCGCCGACCGCCGCCTCGCGGCGGACGATCGCCAGGCCGATGGGCCCGAAGCGCGGCGAGACGACGCTCGATCCAACCCTGCCGACCTCGCGCTCGCCGAGCAGCAGCGGCGTGCCGGTCGCGACGGGCTCGGAGAACCGCAGGCCGCGCAGGTGGCGGTTCGGCTTGCCCTTGTAGTGCAGCCGCGCGACGGTCTCCTGCCCGACGTAGCACCCCTTGGTGAAGCTCACCGCGCGCTCGTTGAGGCCCGCCTCCTGGGGGATCGTGGTCTCGTCGAGGTCGATGCCGTAGCGCGGCCGTCCCGACTCCACCCGCAGGACCTCGGCAGCCTCGATCGGCGCCTCCGTGACACCGAGCGCCGCGCGGACGCGGTCCGCGTCCTCGGCGGCGCAAACAACGTCGATGCCGAGGTCGGTCGCGACGAGGAGGACGTCCGCGCCGCCGAGCTGGGCGCCCCGGTTGGCGTGCTCGGGCCCGACCCCGCCGCCTGCGACCTCCGCGGCCCGCGGGCCGACGAGCGACAGGAGCGCCTGCTGCAGCGTGCGCTTGTGCAGCTCGACCTGCCAGCCGACGCTGGCGCGGCGGATGGTGTCGAACAGCGCCTGCAGCGCGGGCCGCTCGGTGTCGAGCCACAGCTCGGTGCCGGTGTCGATCACGCGAAGGTCGCCGCGCATCTTGCCCTTGTTCGTCAGCAGCGCGGCGTAGCAGCCCGTCCCGGCCTCGAGCGCCTCGATGTCGTTCGTGACCTGCCCGGTGAGGAACGCCTTCGCCTCCGCGCCCGTGAGCGCGAGCTTGCCGCGCTCGGAGCGGTCGACGAGTCCGACGTCCTCGGTGAGCGCCTCGTAGGGGGCGTCGATGCGCTCGCTGACTGCCATGACCCGAGGATACGAGAGCGGCATTCTGAGCTCTCCGAACTTGTCTCCGCGAGGTCTCGCAACTTAAGGTTTAGGTATGCCATAATCGTGGTTCATGGCCACCATCACCCGCAGGCGCGCACTCGCCGCGCTGGGCCCGCTCCTGGGCGCCGGCGCAGCGTCGCGACTGCTTCCAGGTGACGCGGCCGCGCAGGACCGCTCCGCCGCCCCGCACGGGAATCACGGCTCTGAGGCGTACGCGAACGGCTCGCTGCAGCACGCGGGCTTCCGCAGCGCCGGCGGCCACGTCGACCACCAGCGCAACGGCTTTCACCCCAGCGTCCTGGTCCGCGATTTCGACGAGGGCAAGACCCGTCGCCTCGCGAGCGGGCGGACCCTCCGCGAGTGGGAGCTCGTCGCATACGAGAAGGAGATCGAGGTCGCGCCGGGCGTCGCGTTCGCGGCCTGGACCTACAACGGCCGCGTCCCGGGCCCGACGCTGCGCGCCCGCGAGGGCGAGCGGCTACGCATCGCCTTCCGCAACGCGTCGCAGCACCCGCACACGATCCACTTCCACGGGATCCACCCGGCCGAGATGGACGGCGTCCCCGGCATCGGCGCGGGCCTCATCGAGCCGGGCGGCTCGACCGTCTACGAGTTCGACGCCGAGCCCTTCGGCCTGCACCTCTATCACTGTCACGCGGCGCCGCTGGCCGCGCACATCACCAAGGGTCTCTACGGCGCCTTCATCGTCGACCCGAAGGACGGCCGGCCGGAGGCGGACGAGCTCGTGATGGTCATGAACGGGTTCGACACGAACTTCGATCGCTCCAACGAGGTCTACGCGGCCAACAGCATCCCCTTCGCCTACATGGACGAGCCGATCGCCGTCCCGCGCGACGAGCTGGTCCGTCTCTACCTGGTCAACGTCCTCGAGTACGACCTCATCAACTCGTTCCACATCCACGGGAACGTCTTCAACTACTTCCCGACCGGGACGTCGCTGCAGCCCAGCGAGCTCACCGACACGGTGGTGCAGTGCCAGGGGCAGCGCGGGATCATCGAGATGCGCTTCCCGAGCACGGGCAAGTTCATGTTCCACGCCCATCAGTCGGAGTTCACCGAGCTCGGCTGGATGGGCTTCTTCGAGGTCTGCGAGAAGGGCGACGGCCGCCTCGTCTGCGACCTGCCCGGGAGCCCGTGATGAGCGTGCACGCAGACAGCCGCCCGCTCCTGCGCCGCGGCCTGCCCGCGTGGGTGCTCGGGCTCGTGCCGCTGCTGCTCGCCATGGGCGTGCTCGGCGCGTTCGCCGTGCTCGGCGGGCCGGGGCTCGGCGACCGGCCGGGACCCCCGGTCGAGGAGCTGTCGATCGAGCGGACCGTCCTCGAGCCGGGCTCGATCGCGCTCACCGTCCGCAACGACGGCCCCGACACGGTGACCCTGGCCCAGGCCTTCGTCAACGACGGCTACGTCGACTTCGACGTCGCCGAGCGCGAGATCGATCGCCTACGCGCGCAGACCGTGCACATCCCGTATCCGTGGATCGAGGGCGAGGCGTACGAGGTCGGCCTGCTCACCTCGACGGGCGCCACGTTCCTGCACGAGATCGCCGCCGCGGTGGAGACGCCCGAGGCCGATCTCGGCTTCTTCGGGCTCATGGCGCTGCTCGGCGTCTACGTCGGCGTGATCCCCGTGGCGCTCGGCATGCTGTGGCTGCCGTTCGTGCGCCGCATCGGCGCCACCTGGATGCGCGTCCTGCTCGCGGCGACCGTCGGCCTCCTCGGCTTCCTGGCGATCGACGCGACGTTGGAGGCGCTGGAGATCGCCGGCGAGGGCGCGCAGGCACTCGGTGGCGCGGGCCTCGTGGCCCTCGGCGCCGTGTTCGCCTACCTCACGCTCGCCGCGGTCTCCGCGCGCGTCGAGTCGCGCAAGTCGCGCGCCGCGGCGGCGGGCGCGTCGCCGCAGCGCCTGGCCGCGCTCGTGGCGCTCGGCATCGGGCTGCACAACCTCGGCGAGGGGCTGGCCATCGGCTCCGCGTACGCGACGGGCGCGCTGGCGCTGGGGACGTTCCTCGTCGTCGGCTTCGCGATCCACAACACCACCGAGGGCCTCGCCATCGTCGCGCCGCTCGGGCGCGCCGGCGTGCGCGCCTCGGTGGGCCGGCTGATCGCGCTCGGGCTGCTGGCGGGCGGCCCGGCGGTGATCGGCGCGTGGATCGGCGCGGCCGCGTTCAACCCGTCGCTCGCCGCGCTCCTGCTCGGCGTGGGCGTCGGCGCGATCGCCCAGGTGATCGTGCAGATCGCGCCCGGCCTGCGCAGCGCAGCGGGGCGGATCCTCGATCCGCCGGTCGCCGGCGGCATCGCCGGGGGCATGCTGGCCATGTACGCCACCGGACTGCTGGTGAGCGCGTGATGGCGACGAGGGGCAGCGACATCAGCGAGGCGGTCGAGAACTACGCGAAGGCGATCTACGCGATCCAGAGCCGCGAGGGCACGGTCACGACAAACGCCCTCGCCGAGCGGCTGGGCGTCACGCCCGCGTCGGCGTCGGGCATGGTCAAGAAGCTCGACGGGCTCGGCCTCGTCACCCACGAGCCCTACAAGGGCGTGCAGCTGACAGCGGCCGGCGAGCGCGTCGCGCTCGAGGTGATCCGCCACCACCGCCTGCTCGAGCTGTACTTGGCCGAACGGTTGGACGTCCCCTGGGACCGCGTGCACGAAGAGGCCGAGGTGCTCGAGCACGTGCTTTCGGAGGAGCTCGAGGAGCTGATCGCCAAGAAGCTCGGCAACCCGACGGTCGATCCGCACGGCGATCCGATCCCGTCAGCCGAGCTGAAGATGGACGAGAAACCGACCGATGCGCTGGCGGACCTCGAGCCCGGCGCGCACGCGCGGTTCGTGCGGATCTCCGACTCCGATCCGGAGATGCTGCGCTACCTGGCCGATCGCGGCATCGCGCCCGGCGACGACTTCGAGGTGATCGAGAAGCAGCCGTTCGACGGCCCGATCTTCGCCCGCTTCCGCGACGACGTGCACGTCCTCGGCGGAGCGCTGGCAACCGCGATGCGCGTGGAGGTGAAGCGGTGACCGAGCAGTCGGTTGCACTTCCCGCTCCAAGTCAGCTCCAGCGGCTGCGCTCGCGCGGGCGCCTGCGCACGACGCTCGCGATGCTCGGCCCCGCCTTCGTCGCGTGCGTCGCGTACGTCGATCCCGGCAACTTCGCCACGAACATCGCCGGGGGCGCGAAGTACGGCTACCTGCTGCTGTGGGTGCTGCTCAGCGCGAACCTCATGGCGATGCTCATCCAGAACCTCTCGGCGAAGATCGGCATCGCGACCGGAAAGAACCTTCCCGAGCTGTGCCGCGAGCACTTCCCGCGGCGGGTCTCGTGGGGGCTCTGGGTGCAGGCCGAGCTCATTGCCATGGCCACCGACCTCGCCGAGTTCGTCGGCGCGGCGATCGCCCTGAACCTCCTGTTCGGCGTGCCGCTCTTCGCGGCGGGCCTCATCACGGCGGTCGCCGCGTTCGCGATCCTCGGGCTGCAGGCCAGGGGGTATCGGCGCTTCGAGGCCGTGATCGCGGGCCTGCTCTTCCTCATCATCCTCGGCTTCCTCTACGACACGCTGAACATCGGCTTCGACGGCGGCGAGGCCGCGAAGGGGTTCATCCCCGGCTTCGCGGGCACCGACTCCGTGCTGTTGGCGACGGGCATCCTCGGCGCCACCGTCATGCCGCACGTCATCTACCTGCACTCCGCGCTCACGCAGAACCGCATGCCGGCGCGAGACGACGACGAGCGGCGCCGGCTGCTGCGCTTCCAGCGCCTCGACGTCAGCCTCGCCATGGGCGTTGCGGGCCTCGTCAACATGTCGATGCTGATCATCGCGGCGTCGCTGTTTCACGCGCACGGCCTCGTCGGCCTCGACTCGATCGAGGAGGCCCACTCGCAGTTCGGCGCGCTCGCCGGCGGCGGGGCCGCGCTCGCGTTCGCGCTGGCGCTGCTCGCCTCGGGGCTCGCATCCTCGAGCGTCGGCACCTACGCCGGCCAGGTCGTCATGCAGGGCTTCATCGCGCGGACGATCCCGCTGGTGATGCGCCGCCTCGTGACGATGACGCCGGCGCTCATCGTCCTTGCGATCGGCCTCGACCCGTCGCGCTCGCTGGTGATCTCGCAGGTCGTGCTGAGCTTCGGGATCCCGTTCGCGCTCGTGCCGCTCGTGTTGCTCACGCGCCGCCGCGACATCATGGGCGCGCTCGTCAACCGGCGGATCACGACGGTCGCGGCGTCCATCGTCGCGGCGATGATCATCGCGCTGAACGCCTTCCTGCTGATCGACACGTTCCTTGGCTAGGCTGCCGTCGATGGGCCTCGCCGATACGTTCCAGCAGATCGTCGACTCGCTGCCAGACGACTGGACCGACCTCGAGCTCGACCTGCGTATCGACGACGAGTCGCGCTACATCGACGCGGCCACCTATCTCGTCACCTGCAACGCCCAGCCGTACTCAAGGTATGACTGGCACTGGCGGCTGTTGGTCGCCCACCGGTTCGGGCACGCCGCGGCGGTGCCGGCCGTGCACGGGGCGCTGAAACTCCTCGACGACGCCGGCATTACGGGCGAGCTCGCCCTGCGCGAGGCGCGCAGCGGGCGCGTCGAGGTCGTGCAGATGTGGGGCCGCCCCGAGTCGGTTCGCCAGGAGTTCAAGCGCGTCCGCTCGCAGTGATGGCCCGTGTCGCGGCGCTCATCCCGGACCTGCTCTTCGGCTCCAAGGTCCAGGCGTCGCTCGAGGCCGCGGGCCACGAGGTCGACCTCATCTCTGGCGACGTCGAGGCGTGGGACCAGGTTGGCGGGATCGACGTGCTCGTCGTGGACCTCACCTCGGACGTCGACGGCATCGGGCTCGTGGAGACGCTCGCGACCGGCGGCGAGCTACACGATGTGCGTACGCTCGGCTTTTTCGCCCATGTACAGCCGGAAGTGCGCGATCGCGCTCTGGCAGCGGGGTTCGACCAAGTCGTACCGCGTTCGCGTATGGCACGCGAGGGTGCCGAGCTTGTCGGCCGCCTTGTCGCCCGGCAGGGTTGACCGCGCGCGGGCGTGGGAACACAGGCCTGCAGGCGCCAATTGGCGCGGATGAGTCATGTCGCCGGAACGGTCCACCATCAGCCTGCTTCAAGCCGAGCCCGAGCTCGGCGAGGGGCTCAATCCCCAGGAGCTCCCGGCCGCCGAGCGCGTGCTCGCCGTGCCCGAGATGGCGCTCGAGCCGGGGTTGTGGGACCCGCTCGAGCAGTTCGCGGAGGTGCCGCCCGTGGTCGGGGTGATGATCCTCGACGGCCTGCTCACGCGCGACGTCGTGTTCGCCGGGCGCACGACGACCGAGCTGCTCGGCGGCGGCGATCTCCTGCGCCCGTGGGACGACGACGTCCAGTTCGACCCGCTCCCGTTCGTCGTCACGTGGCGCGTGCACACCGCCTCGCGGCTCGCGATCCTCGACACGCGCGTGGCGATGGCCGCGGGGCGCTGGCCCCCCATCGCGACCGCGCTCGGCGCACGGCACATCCGACGCGCGCGCACGCTGGCGTTCCAGCGCGCCATCGCGCAGCTGCCGCGGGTCGACGACCGGCTCGTCGTCCTGCTGTGGGCGCTGGCCGAGCGCTGGGGCCGAGTCAGCCCCGGCGGCGTGCGGCTGCCGCTCGACCTGCCGCACCGCACGCTCGCGACGCTCGTCGGCGCGCGGCGGCCGTCGGTCACCACCGCGCTCACCGGCCTGGCGCGCGCCGGTCTCGTCGAACGCGTCCGCGAGGGCTGGCTGCTTCACGGCGACCCGACCGAGGTGCTCGCGGGCCGGTTGAACAGCGACGCGGCCGTGAGGTCCTAGAAGCCCGGCGCGAAGGCCCGCGCGACGTCCGGCGGGCGCTTCGTGATGCCGAAGCGCGCTTCCCACGCGGCCCAGCGCCGCAGTTTCGCCGGGTCCAGCTCGCCGTACTCGTCGGCGCCTTCGGTGAACGCGGGGGAGACCGCGTCGAGTTCCTGCGCCGTGACGTCGCGCTTGACCCCCGCGCGGTCGACGAGTGCCTCGACGGCCGACTCCGGGTCGTTGATCGTCTCGCCGTACCCGCGGCGCAGTGCGCGCACCGTGGCGGCGACGAGCGAGCGGTGCTCCTGCAGCGTCTCGCGGCTGACGCAGAGGACGAGTTCGGGATAGGGCGGCGCGCCATAGTCGTCGACCTTGAACTGGCGGATGCCGGGCCGCTGCGCCTGAAGCGCGACGCCCTCGGCATTCCAGAACGCGGTCGCGGCGTCGACGCGGTGGGCCAGCAGCGCGGCAACCGCCTGGAAGCCGATCGTGACCTTGCGGACCTTGGACGGGTCGCCGCCGTCGCCGCGCACGATCGAGCTGAGGACCGCGTCGTCGGACGGCAGGCCGGTGACGCCGGCCTTCTTGCCCTCGAGGTCGCGCGGGCGAGCGATCTGCGGCTGGGCCATGACGGCGGCGAGCGGAACCTGGACGAGCGCCATCACCCCGACGATGTCGCGGCCCTTCTCGCGGGCGATCGCGAGGTCGTGGATGTCGAGGATCGCGAACTGGGCGCGGCCGGAGAGCAGCAGCTTGACGCTGTCGGTCGAGGAGGAGGGCGCCTGGACGCTGAGGTTCACGCCCTCGGCGCCGTCGTAGTCGCGCTCCAGCGCGAGGTAGATCCCGGCATGGACCGCGTTGGGCTGGAAGTCCAGCACGAGCTTGGCGCTCTCGTTCGGTCGGTCCTCGGATTTGCGCGAGCAGCCGGCGAGGGCGAGCGCGGTCGCGAGCGCGACGACGAGGAGCGGACGGAGGCGGGCCATCGGCGTCGGTAGGGTTTCAGAGGCGATGCGCCGCCGCGTCACCTTTTCGCGCAACGTCACGCTTTCGCTCTCTCGGACGTGTCAGTGCTTTTGTAAGTACTGCGCGTTCGCGACGCATAGGCCGCATCTGCATGCGCCGGATGAGGTGGAGCGGCTGCTCGACGACGCGGCGCGGCGGCGGGTCAAGGAGTTGTTGGTGTTGACCGGTGAGGCGCCCGACCATCACCCGGGGGTGCGCGAGCGGCTGGCGGAGTGGGGGCACGAGGACTTCACGGCGTATGTCGTGTGGGCGTGTCAGCGCGCATTGGAGCGGGGGTTGTTGCCGCACACCAATCTGGGGGTGCTGGATCGCTCGGAGTTGGCCAGGTTGCGGGAGGTGACGGCCTCGCAGGGGTTGATGTTGGAGTCGGTCAACCCCGACCTGGTGGCTCACCAGGGCTCACCGACCAAGCATCCGGCGGCGCGGTTGGAGACGATCCGCGCTGCCGGGGAGCTGCGGATCCCGTTCACCAGCGGGATCCTCGTCGGGATCGGGGAGAGCGAGGCCGACCGGGTCGCGTCCCTCGAAGCGCTGGCTGCGGTCCATGCCGAGTTCGGGCACCTGCAGGAGGTGATCCTGCAGAACTTCGTGCCGCACAGGCGCTATTACGGCGAGGAGCCCGCCGACATCGCGACCGACGCCGCCGACGCGTTCTGGCGGACGGGGATCTCGGATGCGCCGCATCGTGATCTGCCGGCGTGGGCGACCCCGGTGGGGATCGAGGAGATGAAGCGCCTGATCGCCGAGACGCGGCGGTTGATGCCCGATGTGGGTGTCCAGGTGCCGCCCAACCTCGCCGATTGGTGGCCTGAGCTGGTCGCGGCCGGTGCGACGGATCTGGGTGGGTTGAGCGCCAACGGGGATCACATCTCTCCGGAGCATCCGTTCCCCTCGCCCCATCAGGTCAGAAAGCGCCTGGCCGCCGATGGCGTCGCGTTGACTGAGCGGTTGTGCGTCTATCCGCGCTACATCGACGCCGAGTGGGTGGCGCAGGGCGTCTTGGACGTGATCAAGACCAGGTACTGGAGCTTTATCCCCCGTCGCGGCTCGGGGCGCACCGAGGCGAGGCCGATCCGCACAGAGTTGGTGGCGGGGGCGATCGCCAAGGGCCGCCAGGGCCGGCGGCTCAGCGAGGAGGAGTTGACGGCGCTGTTCGCCGAGACCCGGCCGGAGGCGATCGAGGATCTCCGCCAGGCGGCCGACGAGCTGCGCTCAGAGCTCGCCGGCGACACCGTGACGTTCGTCGTGAACCGCAACATCAATGTGTCGAATGTGTGCATCGTGGGGTGCGCGTTCTGCGGGTTCGGGCAGGGCAAGCGCTCGCCGGACGCCTACGAGCACGACCAGGCCGAGTTCGTGTCCCGTGTCCACGAGGCCGTCGACTACGGCGCGACGGAGATCTGCATGCAGTCCGGGATCCATCCCGACTGGAGCCTTGAGGACTACTTGTTCTGGCTGCGCCTGGCCAAACAGACCGCCCCCGATCTGCATTTGCATGCGTATAGCCCGATGGAGATCGCGCACATGTGCGACATCAGCGGGCTGCCACCCGCCGAGGTGTTCGCGCAACTCAGCGACGCGGGGCTTGGCTCGACGCCCGGGACGGCGGCGGAGGTCCTGCACGACGGGGTCCGCGAGCGGATCAGCCCCAACAAGCTGCCGGTCGCACGGTGGATCGAGATCATCGAGGCAAGCCACGCGGCGGGACTCAGGTCGACGGCGACGGTGATGTTCGGGCACATCGAGGAGCCCTGGGAACTGGCCGAGCACATGCGCGTCGTCCGCGAACTGCAGGAGCGCACCGGCGGGATCACCGAGTTCGTCCCCCTCTCGTTCATCCCCTTCCACACCCTGCTCGGGCGCACCCACGGCGTCGAGGAGATCACCCCCGAAGAGAACCTCAAGCACACCGCCGTCTTCCGCCTCGCGCTGGGCAAAACCATCCCGAGCCTGCAGGCCTCGTGGGTCAAGATGGGCCTCGACATCGCCACCGAATCCCTCTCCTGGGGCGTCAACGACCTCGGCGGCACCCTCATGGAAGAAAGCATCAGCCGCCTGGCCGGCAGCTACCACGGCGTCAAACTCGACCCACCCCAACTCATCGCCGCCGCCCACAAAGCCCACCGCCCCGCCGCAGAACGCACCACCCTCTACCAACTGCGGCGCACCTACCCGGTCGCGGCCGCGGCCTAGATGCAATACGGGCTCTACGTCGCTCCCTTCGGGGGGCTCGCCGACGTCGCCATGCTCGCCCACCTCGCCGCCACGGCAGAGGCGAGCGGCTGGGACGGGTTCTTCGTCTGGGATCACGTCATGACCTACAAGCGCGTCGACGTCGCCGACCCGTGGATCGCGCTCACGACGATCGCCATCGCCACCGAGCGCGTCCGCATCGGTGCGATGGTCACGCCGCTCGCGCGGCGCCGGCCATGGGACGTCGCGCGCCAGGCCGCGATGATCGACCGCCTCTCCGGCGGACGGCTGGTGTTCGGCGCGGGCCTCGGCGGCGACAGCCGGCGCGAGCTCAGCGCGTTCGGCGAGGAGCGCGATCCACGCGCCCGCGGCGAGCTGCTCGACGAAGCGCTTGAGGTCGTCACCGCGCTCTGGACCGGCAAGCCGGTCACCCTCGACGGCCGCTACCGCCTCGACCGCGCGCAGGTGCTCCCGACGCCGCTGCAGTCCCCGCGCCCGCCGATCTGGCTCGCCCTCGTCTGGCCGCACCGCAAGCCGCTGCGGCGCGCCGCGCGCTACGACGGCGTCTTCCCCGTGAGCTTCGAGAAGTCGCTCACCGGCTCGGACCTCACCGAAATGATGGAGATCGTCGGCGAGCATCGCCCAGCCGACGCCGGACCGTTCGACATCGTCGTGGTCAACACGGAGCGGCCGGGTGCCGCGCGTCTCGCCGACCTGGGCGGTGCGGGCGCCACGTGGTGGCTGCAGGGCTTCGGCGAAAGCCCGCGGCTCGCCGACGTGCGGGCCGCTGCGAACGCCGGCCCGCCACAATGAGCGGGATGACCACTGATGGTGAACCGATCACTCCCGAGGGCCTCGAGGCGCTGAAGGCCGAGCTGGCGCGCCTGGAGGGCGACGCCCGGCGCGACATCGCCCGGCGCATCCAGGCCGCCCGGGAGCTCGGCGACCTCTCCGAGAACGCCGAGTACCACATCGCCAAGGAAGACCAGGCACATCTCGAGACGAAGATCCTGCGGCTGACCCAGCGGCTGCGCAACGCTCGCGTGACCGAGGCGCCGGCCGAGACCGACGTCGTCGCGTTCGGCACGACCGTGACGGTCGCCGACGAGGAGAGCGGACGCGAGGCGACCTACACGCTGGTCGGTCCGACAGAGGCCGACGTCCGCAACGGCAAGCTCTCGGCGGAGTCGCCGGTCGCCAAGGCGCTCATGGGCCGCCGCGCGGGCGACGAGGTCGAGATCCACACGCCGCGCGGCGTGCGCCGCCAGCGCGTCGTGCGGCTGGGGAGCTAGAGGAAGAGGTCCTCGGCGACCGGGCGGATCAGCGCCGCCGCGCCGGGCCCGTCGTCGTCGGTGACATAG
>DATFRW010000206.1:0-8475 GCA_035262945.1 Solirubrobacteraceae bacterium | reverse complement strand
ATCCCCCGCCCCGATCGGGTTGCGCACCACCGCCACCCGCGGCGCATCGACCCACCACGCCCCCTCCGGACCACCGACCGCCGCCCCCGCGGCCGCCGCGGTGACCACCGCGTGCCGAGCCCCCCGCGCGACCAACTCCAGCGCCGCGGCCTCCGCGCGCGCCCGCACCACCGCGACCTCGCCCGCCTCGACCGTCTCATCCGCCCGCCCCAGCAGCAACCCCTCCGCCTCCGCGAGGTTCGGCGTCACCACATCCGGGCCACACGCAACGGCCGCGCCCAACTGCTCGCCCCCGACGTCCACGATCGACAGCGCACCACCCGAGCGCGCCAACCCGACGAGGCGCCCGTAGGCATCACGCGGAGCGCCCGGCGGCAGCGAGCCGCTGCACGCCAGCACCCGCTCGCCGGCCAGCGCGGAGCCCACGACGTCCTCGTAGCGCTCCCAGTCACCAGGACCCAGAGCCGGCCCCGGCTCGTTGAACACCGTCACCCGCCCATCGCGCTCGAGCACCACCGCCGTCGACCGGATCTCGCCGCTTACGTCGACGCTGCGCACGACGACGCCCTCGTCGCCCAGCAGCCCCGCCGCCGCCGCACCCGTCCGCCCCGGCAGGAAGCCCGCGAGCACCGCGCCCACTCCCAGCTCGCGCGCGAGCCGCGCGACGTTGACGCCCTTCCCCCCCGGCGTCACGACCGCCTCCTCGAACCGCAGGACCTCGCCCGGCCGCAGCTCCGCGATGCGCAACGTCCTGTCGATCGTGAGATTCGGACCCGCGATGACCACGGCGGCGCATCCTGGCATGATCTGACAACGTTGTCAGCCCGCTTCCGCCTCAATCGGCTGTTCCACCCCACCTCCGCCCGCTGCATCGACGTGGCCGTCGACCACGGGTTCTTCGGCGAGCCGCGCTTCCTCGCCGGGATCGAGGACATGGCCCGCGCGGTCGCCACGCTCACCGCGGCCGGGCCCGACGCGATCCAGCTCTCCGTCGGCCAGGCTCCGCTACTCCAGGACATCCCCGGCAAGCACAAGCCCGCGCTCGTCTTGCGCGTCGACATCGCGAACATCTACGGCGAGGAGCCGCCGGCCGTGCCGTTCAGCCGCGTCATCGACGACGCCATCGGGCACGCGGTCCGCCTGGATGCGGCGTGCGTGTGCGTCAACCTCTTCGACATCCCGGGCGCCGACGACCTGCGCCGCCAGTGCATCGACAACATCACGACCCTGCGCACGCAGGCCGACCGTGCCGGCATGCCGCTCATGGTCGAGCCGCTCGTGATGGCGCAGGGCGCGGGCGGCTACGGCGTCGACGGCGACGCCGACCGCATCGTCGCGCTCGTGCGACAGGCGGCCGAGCTCGGCGCCGACGTCATCAAGGCCGACCCGACCGACGACCTCACCGCGTACCACCGCGTCGTGACCGCCGCCGGCGCCACGCCGGTGCTCGTCCGCGGCGGCGGCCGCGTCTCCGACGAGGAGATCCTCGCCCGCACCCGCGCCGTGCTCGACCAGGGCGCCCGCGGCATCGTCTACGGCCGCAACGTCATCCAGCACCCGGACCCGGCCGCCATGGTCAAGGCCCTGCGCGACGTCGTGCACGGGACGTCGTGACGCCGCAGCCGGTCCGCGTCGGCATCATCGGCGCCGGCCTCATGGGTCGAGAGCTCGCCGCCGCGATCGGCCGCTGGATCGCGCTCCAGGACCACCCCGTCCACCCCGAGCTCGTCGCCGTCTGCGACACGAGCCCCGAGGCGCTGCGCTGGTTTGACCGGGTCGCGTCGGTCACGCACAAGACGACCGACTACCGCCACCTGCTCGAAGACGACAGCGTCGACGTCCTGTACATCGCGGTCCCGCACCACCTCCACGAGCGCCTCTACCTCGACGCCGTCGCCGCCGGCAAGGACTTCCTCGGCGAGAAGCCCTTCGGCATCGACCTCGCCGCGGCCGAGCGGATCGTCGCCGCGATCGAAGCCCAAGACGTGTTCGCCCGCTGCTCGAGCGAGATGCCCTTCTTCCCCGGCGCCCAGCTCGCGTACGAGACCATCGCTTCCGGCGCGCTTGGCGACGTCATCGACGTCCAGCACGACTTCCTGCACTCAAGCGACCTCGACCGCAGCAAGCCCATCAACTGGAAGCGACAGGCAAAGTACTGCGGCGAGATCGGCGTGATGGGCGACCTCGGGATGCACGTCGCCCATGTGCCGCTGCGCGTCGGGTGGCGGCCGACGCAGGTCTTCGCCACGCTCAGCGACCTCGTCACCGAACGTCCCGACCCGCAGACCGGCGAGCCGGTCCCGTGCGACACGATCGACAACGCCACCCTCTCCTGCGACGCGGGCTTCCCCCTCACGCTGCGCACCTTCCGCATCGCGCCCGGCCACATGAACACCTGGCGGATCACCGCGACCGGCATGGACGGCGGCGTCAGCTTCTCGACCGCCGAACCGAAGACCGTCCACCGCTTCGCGGTCCGCGACGGGCGCCAGGTGTGGGAGCGCTCCGAGGTCGGCAGCCAGTCGGCCTTCCCGACGATCACCGGCGCGATCTTCGAGTTCGGCTTCGCCGACGCGATCCTGCAGATGTGGGCGTCGTTCCTCGCCGAGCGCGCGGGCGAGCTCGGCGGCCGTTTCGGCTGCGCGACACCACGCGAGGCGCTCGATTCCCACCGCATTTTCTCGGCCGCGCTGCAATCCCATCGAACCCACAGCGCCGCGCCCGTCTAAGCTGCCACGTCGTGGCGACTGCGGAGGAGAGCCTCAGTCTGCTCGGGCAGGTTCCGGTCTTCGAGACCCTTGCGCCCGACGATCTCCAGCGCGTGGCGGAAGTCGCGGTCCCGCGCTCGTTTCCGGCCCACCACGTCATCTTCCGCGAGGGCGACGAGAGCGACACCTGCTACGTGGTCCGCGCCGGTCACGCCCGCGCGGTGCGCGAGCACGCCGACGGCCGCATCATCGCGCTGGCGCACTTCGGCCCGGGCGACATCTTCGGCGAGCTCGCCATGTTCGACGCCGAGCGCCGCTCGGCCACCGTCGAGACACTCGACGACGTGCAGGCGATCGCCGTCCTCGGCGCCGACATGCGCCGCCTCCTGCGCAGCCACCCCGACATCGCGGTCAAGCTCGTCATCGCGCTCGGGCGCAGGCTGCGCGAGGCCAACGAGCGCCTCGCCCGCCAGTCGTTCCAGACCGTGCAGAGCCGCGTCGCTGTCGTGCTCGACGGGCTCGTGCGCCAGGCGCAGGAGGAAGGCGCCGACGCCCGCGACGTCCTCGTGAAGATCACGCAGGCCGACATCGCCCAGCTCGCCGGCTCCTCGCGCGAGTCGGCCAGCCGCTTCCTCGCCGTGCTGGAGCGCGCCGGCGTGATCACGCAGGGCCGCGGCCGCATCACGGTCCACGACCCGGGCGCGCTGGCCAACTACGTGTACTGACCAGCCGCGCGCACGAGCGCGGCGTTGCCCGTCGTGCGGGCGCCATCCGGCTCGTGCTGGGTGTCCTCGAGGCCGATCCGAGTGTCGACGCCTCGGGCGATCGCATCGCCCAGCAGCACCCAGGTCGCCTCGCCATCGCCGTGCTGGAGACGCGAGGCGACCACACCCAAGCGATCGAGCGCCGCGTGGATCTGGGCCACCACCGCGGCCGCTTCCTCAATGCCGACGTCGACCGGCTCGACGAGCACGCGCGTGACCCGATCGCCCAGCCCGGACGCCGCGAGACGCTCGGCGTCCTGCACCGACCACACGCCGGCCTCGATCCCCACGCCGGCATCGAGCAGCGCCCCCATCACCTCGGCGGCCCCGTCCTCGGACAGGTTCACCGACGCGTAGTCCGGGGCCGTCCACGCCCGCACGAGCGCGGCCCGCCGCTCGACGTCGGGCTCGATCCACGCCCCGGTCGACACGCCGACCGGCACGCCGCACGCCTCGCGCACGCACGCGACCACCACGTCGACCACCCCCACCTCCAGCGACTCGCGTCCCTCGGGATCGCGCGGATGCATGTGGATCGCGCCGGCGCCGGCGGCCACGCACGCCGCGGCGTCGCGCGCGAGCTCGCCCACCGACATGGGCACCGCCGGATGGTCCGCCCGCGTCCACGGCCCGTTCAACGCCGCCTGCAGCAGCATCGCGCGAAGCTATCGGCATGTCCGCATCCGCGTCGACCGAGTTCAGCGCCGGTGGCGTCGTCGTCCGCGGCGACGAATGCGTCGTCATCGTGCCGACGCGCCGCGCCGCCGACGGCTCGCGCGTCCTCGCGCTGCCCAAGGGCCACCCCGAGCCCGGCGAGTCGCCGGTGCAGGCCGCGCTGCGCGAGGTGCGCGAGGAGGCGGGCATCGAGGCGCGGCTCGTCGAGCAGCTCGGCGACATCCGCTACTGGTACATGCGCGACAGCCGCCGGATCTCGAAGGTCGTGACCTTCTTCCTGCTGCGGTACGTCAGCGGCGAGGTCGACGACCACGATCGCGAGGTCGAGCACGCGCGGTGGCTCACGCTCGAGGACGCGGCCCGCGACCTCACGTACGAAGGCGAGCGCGACATGGTGTCGCGAGCCCTGTCGCGCGTGCGCACCGCTTAGTAGGGTGCAGGCCGCGCAATGCAGGTCCTCAACTTCTACTCGACCCTTTTCGGCGATCAGCTCAAGCGCGGTCGCAAGACGGCGACCATCCGGCTGGGCGACAAGTCACACAAGTACCGCAAGAACCAGGCGGTCATGGTGACGATCGGCTACCAGCATTCGCCGCGCGAGAAGATCTTCGACGCCGTCATCGACCAGGTCGAGGTCAAGCGCGTCAAGGACCTCACGCCGCGGGACATCGAGCACGACAACCCCGAGTTCCGCCGCCACGACGAGATGATCCACTTCCTCGAGCAGATCTACGGCAAGCCGGTCTCGATGGATGACATCGTCACCGTCGTGCGCTTCTCGCAGATCATCGAACGGCCTCCCCACGTCACCGACGCCCGGCTGGGCATCGGCGGCGCGCAGAATTAGCCGCAACCCCGGCCCGCCTCGCGGGTTGACGTGCGCGAAAGGTCCAGACGGGGGGCAGTACCCAGAGGAGGAACACATGCGAAGGACGCTGGCCGCTGCCGTTGCGACGGCTGCACTGGCGGGGATCGCGCCGGCCACCGCGGCCGCGGTGGGCAAGCCGGGCGTGTCGACCGGCGGCGCGACGGCCGTGAAGATCACCACCGCGACGCTCAACGGGCGCGTGAACCCGAACGGTCTCGCGACCGCGTGGTTCTTCCAGTACGGCACCACGAAGGCCTACAGCGCGCAAACGCCCGGCGTGGCCGCGGGCCAAGGCACGACAGCAGTGGCCGCCCACACCCCGATCGGCGCGCTGGCCCCGAACACGACGTACCACTTTCGCCTCGTCGCCCACAACGCCGCGGGCACGACCGCCGGCGCCGACCACACGTTCAAGACGCCGCGCCAGCCGCTGGGCCTGTCGCTCGCCGCGACGCCCAACCCGGTCGGCTTGGGCAGGCCGACGGTCCTGGCCGGCACGCTGGCGGGCACCGGCAACGCCCGCCGCCCGGTTCAGCTGCAGCAGAAGCTGTTCCCGTTCACCGCCGGCTTCACGAACGTCGGCAACGCCCAGCTCACGAACGCGAAGGGCGGCTTCGCGTTCCCGCTGCTGTCGGTCCCGATGACGGCCCAGTACCGCGTGCTCCTGACCGACAACACCGCGGTCGCCAGCCCGATCGTCACGGTCGGCGTCCAGGTGATCGTCGGCACGAGGGTCACGCACCAGCGCGTCCGCCGCGGGGCACGCGTGCACTTCTCCGGCAGCGTCTGGCCTGCCGTCATCAACACGCCGATGGCGATCCAGAAGCTCGGGCACAGCGGCCGCTGGGTGACGATCTCGGGCTCGATCACCCGGCCGAGGACCAGCAGCCGCGTGGTCTACGGCAAGACGATCCGCATCCGCCGCGGCGGCAGCTACCGCGTGTACGTCGGCGCGTCGGGTGGCCAGTTCGCCCCGAACGTGGGGCGGACCATCGTCATCCACACGTTCCGCTAGGCGAGGACGACCTCGGCCCCCTGGCGGGGGCTGAGGGTGATGCTGCGCCGCCGGCTGAGCTCGAAACGGCCGTCGCCGGCGGCGCGCAGCCGCGCGCGCTCGAGCACCGCTCTCAGCACGACCTTCATCTCCGCGCTGGCGAACGCGGCGCCCAGGCAGCGGCGCCGCCCGCCGCCGAACGGGATCCACGTGTAGGTGCCGGGCGGCTGCTCGAGGAACCGCTCGGGGCGGAACGCGTAGGGCTCCGGGTAGATCGCCGGGTCGTGATGGATCAGGTAGGCGTTGACGACGAGGCACACGCCCGGCGGATAGCGGTGCCCGCTGATCTCGGCCTCCTGCACGACCAGCCGCGGCGCCGCGTTCGGCAGCACCGGGCGCCGGCGCTGCGCCTCCTGCACCGTGGCCGTGAGGTAGGCATCGTCGTCGCCCGCGCCCAGGCGCGCGAGCACGTCCGGCGCCCGCACGACGCGCTCGAACGCGAACGCCAGCTGCGAGGCCGTCGTCTCATGACCCGCGACGAGCAGCGTCATCAGCTCGTCGCGCAGCTCCTGAGCGCTCATCGGCGTCCCGTCCTCGTGGCGCGCAGCGAGCAGCAGCGCGAGCACGTCGTCGCGGTCGCCGTCCTGCGCGCGGCGCTCCTCGATGAGCCCGAACAGCTCCGCGTCGATCTCGGCGCGCAGGCGCAGGAAGCGGCCCCACGGCGAACGCGGGCCCAGGTCGCGCTGCAGGTACGGGATGACGCTGAGCGGGTTCGTGCTGGTGCCGAGGATGCGCGGCATCAGGTCGCGCAGGCGCTCCATCCGCGGGCCCTCTTCGAGCCCGAACACCGTGCGCAGGATGATCTCGAGCGTCAGCGCCTGGAGCCGCGGATGCAGCGCCACCGGCTCGTTGCGCGGCCAGGTGTCGACCTCGGCGCCCGCGACCTGCGCCATCACGTCCGTCAGCCGCGCGATCTGCTCGCCATGGAAGGCCGGCAGCATGAGCCGCCGCTGCGCGAGGTGCGCCTCCTCGTCGAGCAGGATCAGCGAGTTGCGCCCGACGAGCGGCTCGAGGATGCTCGCGCCGGTCCCGGGGTGCAGGACGTCGGGCGGCGCGGTGAAGACGTCCTTCGCATCGCCGGGGTCGGCGAGCATGACGAACGCCGGCGCGCCGAGGAGCCGAATCGTGAAGCGCTTGCCGTAGCGCGCGCGGCAGTCCTCAAGGAACGGGACCGTCCGCGTCCACCACCGCATGGTCTGCAGCGCCGTCGGCGCGCGCGGGCCAGGCGGGAGCGAGTTGGCGCTCACACACGCGACTTTATCCGCGCGAAATCGCCGTTGTGTGACATCCGTCCTGGCACTCTTGTTACGAGAGTGCCAACACGTCTTGCTGCCGCGCGAGCGGATGTTCTATTGTGGGCGCCAACACGTTGGCACTCGTATACGCAGAGTGCCAACGAGACACATCTCACCCCTCTCTGTTTATGGAGGTCACCACATGAAGCTCAAGCCCCTGGGCGATCGGCTGATCGTGCGGGCGATCGAGGAGGAGGAGACCACGGCCAGTGGCATCGTCCTCCCCGACACGGCCAAGGAGAAGCCGCAGAAGGGCAAGGTCATCGCCGTCGGCGACGGCCGTTTCGACGAGGACGGCGAGAAGCGGATTCCGCTCGACGTCGCTGAGGGCGACGAGGTCCTCTACAGCAAGTACGGCGGCACGGAGATCAAGGTCGACGGCGAGGACCTCCTGGTCCTGCGCGAGTCGGACGTGCTCGCCAAGGTCGAGTCTTAGGAAGAGGAGAACCGCTTACAAATGGCTCACAAGGAACTGAGGTACGACGCGGCGGCGCGCAAGGCCCTCGAGGCCGGCGTCGATGCCGTCGCAAATGCGGTCAAGGTGACGCTCGGCCCGAAGGGCCGCTACGTCGTCCTTGACAAGAAGTTCGGCGCCCCGACCATCACGAACGACGGCGTGACCATCGCTCGTGAGATCGAGGTCGAGGACGTCTTCGAGAACCAGGGCGCCCAGCTCGTGCGCGAGGTCGCCACGGCGACCAACGACGTCGCCGGCGACGGCACGACGACCGCCACGGTCCTGGCCCAGGCGATCGTTCGCACCGGCCTGAAGAACGTCACCGCTGGTGCGAACCCGCTCGCGCTCAAGCGCGGCATCGAGCAGGCTGTCGACCAGGTCGTCGACAGCATCCAGAAGCAGGCCAAGGAGATCTCCGGCAAGGATCAGATCGCGCGCGTCGCGACGATCTCGGCCGGCGACGAGGAGATCGGCGACGTCATCGCCGACGCCATCGAGAAGGTCGGCAAGGACGGCGTGGTCAACGTCGAGGAGGGCCAGACGTTCGGCATGGACCTCGAGTTCACCGAGGGTATGCAGTTCGACAAGGGCTACATCTCGCCGTACATGGTCACCGACCAGGAGCGCATGGAGGCGGTCCTCGAGGACCCCTAC
>DATFRW010000205.1:0-6631 GCA_035262945.1 Solirubrobacteraceae bacterium | reverse complement strand
TTGCCGCCCGGTTGTTCGAGCTGCGCTGGGTGCGGCGGCTGCCCCGTACGCGCGCGGTGCTCCTCACCGACGAGGGCCGCGCCGGGCTGGCGCAGCGGCTCGGCGTCACGCTCGTCGCGGCGTGAGGGCGTCGATCCCGAGCACGGCCCGGACCACGGCCGCGAGGCGTTCGACGGCGGTCTCGAGCTCAACCTCGGTCAGATGGCTGAACGACAGCCGCAGGGTGTTGTGGCCGTTCGCGCCCACGTGGAACGGTGCGCCCGGGACGTAGGCCACGCCGGCCGCCGTCGCGGCGGAGCGCATCGCGAGCGTGTCGACCTCATCGGGCAGCGTCACCCAGGTGAGAAAGCCGCCCGCAGGCTCGGTCCAGCCGACCCCTTCGGGCATGTGGCGCCCGAGCGCGTCCGACAGGGCCGCCCAGTGCGACGCGTACAGTGCGCGCGCGGCGGGGAGGTGGCGCTCGAAGCCCCCGGCGCGGCCGTATTCCTCGACCAGCCGCTGCCCGAGGCCGCCGGCACATTGGTCGGTGATCTGCTTGGCGGCGGCCAGCTCGGCGATCACCTCGGCCGGACCGGTCGCCCAGCCGAGCCGCACGCCCGGGAAGAAGCTCTTGGAGAAGGTCCCGGCCTGCACCACGATGTCGGGCGCGAGCGACCACAGCGACGGCAGCGACGCACCGTCGAAGGGCAGCTCGCGGTAGGCGACGTCCTCGAAGATCAACGCGCGATGCCGGCGGCACAGCTCGACCAGCTCGTGGCGCCGTTCGAGCGGCAGGGTACGGCCGGTCGGGTTCTGGTACTCCGGGATCGTGTACACGAACTTCGGGCGCAGCCCGTCCGCCAGGCGCTCCGCGAGTGCGTCGACGCGCAGGCCCTCGTCGTCGGTTGCGATGGCGACGGTGTCCGCCTCCGCGCCGCCGAACGCCATCAGCGCGCCCAGATAGCTGGGCGCCTCGACCACGACCGTGTCGCCGGGGTCGATGAGCGTCTGGCACATCAGCGCGATGCACTCCATGCCCCCGCTGGTGACGATGAGCTCGGCAGGCTCGGGGCGCCGGCCCTGAAGCTGCTCCTGGCGATCGACGAGGTACTCGCGCACGCTCGCGATGCCCTCGCACGGCGTGTATTGCAGCGCGACGGCGGCGTCGTCGCGGAGGAGGCGTGCGGCGATCTCGTCCAGCTCATCGGTGGGAAACGTCGCCGGATTCGGGAAGCCGCCGGTCATCGAGAGCACGCCGGGCGGGCTGCCGGCGAGGATCGAGGTCAGCCCGTCGCCGCCGCGCATGCGCGTTCGGCGCGCGAACGCGTGCGTGAAGTCAGCCATCGACGCGGAAGGCCAGCGTGCTGACCTCGCCGCGGTCGAGTGCCGCGACGTGCTCGTCATGGTTCGTGAGGGCGTGCAGCGGCTCGCCGCGAGCCAGCGCGGTCAGGATCGCGCGCTCACTGCGTGCGATCAGCTCCGCGGTCTCGAGCGCGCCCGCGATACGCGCCGGCGTCGCGATCAGCAGGCCGTCGTCGTCGCCGAACACGATGTCGCCCGGGGACACCGCGACGCCGCCGCAGGCGATCGTCGCCCCGAGCTGCGCCCGCGACACGGTGGTGCCCGACCGCGGCGTCGTTCCGCGCGCGAACACCGGCAGGCCGATGCTGCGCAGACCCCTCAGGTCGCGGCAGAACCCGTCGGCGACGATGCCCGCCAGCCCGCGCCGGCGCGCCTCGGTCGCGAAGAGCTCGCCGAAGACCGCGCGCGAGCCCCCGTTCGTCGCGATCACGAGCACGTCGCCGGGCGCGGCCTCGGCCAGCGCGCTCATCACCGGCAGATGGTCGTCCTGCGCGAGGACGGTGAACGCCGGCCCGGCCAGACGGACGTCGGGGATCATGGCCCGCACCGCCGGATCGACGACGGGTAGCGTCTTGTCGGCGTCCGAGAGCGCCGAGACGTCGATGGCCAGCAGCCGCTCGGGGAGGTCCACGGCGCAAGCGTGCCATATGGGCTCCATCGACGAATCGCCCAACGTGCGGCCACGGCCGCGTCACGGTCCGGGCGCCATCCGCCCCGGCGCCTATCCTCGATGACCCCGTGAGCGGTCCTTCCTGTGCCCATCTCCACGTCCACTCCGAGTACTCCCTCCTCGACGGGGCGTGCAAGATCGACGAGCTGGCGGCGCGCGCCGCCGAGTTCGGCCAGCCCGCGCTGGGGCTGACCGATCACGGCGTCATGAACGGCGCCGTCGAGCTCTACAAGGCCTGTCGCAAGCACGGGATCAAGCCGATTCTCGGCTGCGAGATCTACCTCGTCGACGATCACACCGATCGCTCTCCGCGCCCTGAGCGCAACCACCTCACGCTGCTCGCGGCGTCCGATGTCGGCTACCGCAACCTCGTCAAGCTCTGCTCCGACGGCTTCCTCGAGGGCCTGCACCGCGGCAAGCCGAGCCTCGACATGGGACAGCTTGCCGCTCGTGGCGAGGACGTCATCGCGCTGACCGGGTGCCTGGCCTCGCGCTTCTGCCAGCGCCTGGTCGACGGGCGCGACGCCGAGGCGCGCGCCCACGTCGACGACCTGCTCAACGCGTTCGGGCGCGAGAACGTCTACTTCGAGGTCCAGAAGAACGGCATCGCCGAGCAGGACAAGGCCAACGAGGGGATCGTGCGCATCGCGCGCGAGGTCGGGCGCCCGCTCGTCGGCACCGGCGACGTGCACTACCTGCGCCGCGAGGACTACGACCACCACACGGCGCTGCTGTGCGTGCAGACCAAGTCGACGCTCGCCGCGCCGAAGCTCACCTTCGACACGAACGAGTTCTTCCTGCGCTCCAGCGAGGAGATGGCGCAGGCATTCGCGCAGTGGCCCGAGGCGCTCGAGTCGACGGTCGAGATCGCCGATCGCTGCGACGTCACGATCGAGCTCGGGCGCCAGCTCATCCCGCGCTACCTGCCGGAGGGCGAGGACGAGCGCGCCTTCCTGCACGAGCGCGTGATGCAGGGGCTGCGCGCCCGCTACGGCGATCCGCCGCCCGCGGACGCCGTCGAGCGCGCGGAGATGGAGCTCGCGGTCATCGACCGCATGGGCTTCAACGCCTACTTCCTCATCGTCTGGGACTTCGTCAAGTGGGCGAAGGACAACGGCATCGCCGTCGGCCCGGGCCGCGGCAGCGCCGCCGGCTCGATCGTCTCCTACGCGCTGCGCATCACCGATCTCGATCCGCTGCGCTACGACCTGCTCTTCGAGCGCTTCCTGAACCCCGAGCGCGTGTCGATGCCGGATATCGACATCGACTTCTCGGTCCGCGGGCGCGAGGCTGTGATGCAGTACGTGATCGGCAGGTACGGCCGCGAGTCCGTGGCGCAGATCATCACGTTCGGCAAGATGTTCCCGCGGGCGGCCACCCGCGACGCCGCGCGGGTGCTCGGCCACGACTACGGCGTCGGGGACCGCCTCGCGAAGCTGATACCCGATCCGCAGCAGGGCCGGCCGCCGTCCTTCCAGGACTGCCTGAAGCCGGGCGAGCCGCTGCGCGGCGCCTACGACACCGATGCGACGGCCAAGCAGATCATCGACGTCGCGCAGGGCCTCGAGGGCATCGTCCGCAACGCGTCGATCCACGCGGCGGCGGTCGTCATCGCCGGCATGCCGCTCACCGACGTCGTGCCACTCCAGCTCGCCGATTCCGGTGCCGGCAATGGCAATGGCAACGGGAACGGCAACGGCGGCGAGAAGGACTACCGCCTGGTCACCCAGTTCTCGATGAAGCCCGTCGAGGAGCTCGGCCTCCTCAAGATGGACTTCCTGGGCCTTCGCAACCTCGACGTCATCGAGGGCGCGCTGGACATCATCGAGCGCTCGACGGGCGTGCGACCCGACATGACGAGCCTGCCGCTCGACGACACCAAGACCTACGAGATGATGGCCAGGGGCGACTCGGTCGGGGTGTTCCAGTTCGAGTCCGAGGGCATGCAGAACGCGCTGCGCCAGGTCAAGCCGACGGAGTTCGACGACCTCGTGGCCCTCAACGCGCTCTATCGCCCCGGCGCGATCGAGCAGATCCCGACCTACGCGCGCGGCAAGCGCAACGCCGACGCGGTCACGGTGCCCGACGAGCGGCTCGAGCACATCATCGGCTCGACGTATGGCGTCATCCTGTACCAGGAGCAGGCCATGCAGATCTCCAAGGAGCTGGCCGGCTTCTCGGGGGCGAAGGCCGACGACCTGCGCAAGGCGATCGGCAAGAAGAACCGTCAGGCCATGGCGGCGCTGAAGCCCGACTTCGTCGAGGGCTGCCGGCAAAACGGCGTCTCGCCGCAGGTCACCGATTGGCTGTGGGACACCAACGAACGTTCGGCTGACTACTCCTTCAACAAATCCCACGCTGCGTGTTACGCGCTCATCGCCTACCGCACCGCGTGGCTGAAGGCGAACTACCCGGCCGAGTACATGGCGGCGCTCATCTCCTCGGTCATGGACACCAAGGACAAGGTGCCTTTCTTCGTCGCCCAGGCCGAGGGCATGGGCATCGGGATCCTGCCGCCCGACGTCAACCTGTCCGACCACGAGTTCGTCGTGGTGGACGGCAACATCCGCTTCGGGCTCGATGCGGTGAAGGGCGTCGGCTTCGCCGCGGTCGAGGCGATGAAGGCCGCCCGCCAGGAGGGCGGGCCGTTCGAGTCCATCTGGGACTTCTGCGCGCGCGTGGACCCGCGGGCGGTGAACAAGCGCGCGATCGAGGCGCTCGTGAAGTGCGGGGCCTTCGGCTCGACCGGCGCGTCGCGCAAGGGCATGCTCGGCGTGCTCGAGCAGGCCCAGGCGGCGGGCCAGAAGGCGCAGCTCGACGCCCAGATCGGCCAGGGCTCGATCTTCGACCTCGATCCCGCACCTGCCGCGGGCGCCTTCGCCGCGCCGCAGCATCCACCGATCCCACCCGGCGAGTTCGAGCAGAAGGAGCTGCTCGAGAACGAGAAGGAGGCAATCGGGCTCTTCATCTCCGCGCATCCGCTCAAGGAGGTGCGCGAGGCGATGCGGGCCGCGGTCGACCTCGCGCTCTCCGCGCTGCCCGACCGCAAGGACGGCGAATGGGTCACCGCCGGCGGGATCATCACCGCGGGGAAGAAGATCCGCACGAAGAAGGGCGATCCGATGATGTTCGCCACGCTCGACGACCTCGAGGGGTCGATCGAGGTGCTGATCTTCGGCAAGGCGCTCGCCGAGTACGAGGGCGCGCTCGACGTCGACTCGGTGGTGCTCGTGCGCGGCCGCGTCGACCACGGGGACAAGGGCACGTCGCTGATCGCGCAGACCGTCGAGCCGTTCGACCCGACGCCCGAGGAGGTCCAGGCGGCTCGCGAAGCGGCCGCCCTCGAGCCAGTCGCGCCCCAGCCGCTCACGGTGCGCCTCGACGCCACGGCGCTGCCGGCCTCGATCATCGACGAGCTCAAGCACGTCTTCGGCAACCACGCGGGGGAGAGCGACGTCGTCCTCGACATCCAGACCTCCGGCGGCCCGCGCACGCTGCGGCTGGGTGAGGGCTACCGGGTCGCGGAGACGCCGAGCCTGCGCGCCGAGCTGCAGGCGATCCTCGGGCCGGCGGCGCTCGCCGCTCCCTGATCGGCGGCCCCGGGCGGGCCGGGGGTGATGAGTTTTCGCGCCTGCCGCCGTCGTAGGTGGTAGATGCCTGTGACCATCGTTCCCCAGCCCGCCGAATCACCAGACGCGACGGCCGCCATCCGCGCGGGCGACGAGTCCGCGTTCGTCGCGCTCGCCGAGCGCTACCGGCGGCAGCTCCATCTCCACTGCTACCGGATGGTTGGCTCGCTCGAGGACGCGGAGGACCTGGTGCAGGAGACCATCCTGCGCGCCTGGCGGCGGCGCACCTCGTTCGAGGGCCGCTCGTCGTTTCGCGGCTGGCTGTACCGGATCGCCACGAACGCCTGCCTCGACTTCCTCGAGCGGCGGCCGCCGCGCGTGCTCCCGCCCGACGCCGTCCCGGCCGCCGACCCGGCGCGCGACCTTCCCGCGCCGGCCGACCTGCCCTGGCTTGACCCGTACCCGGACCGCCTGCTGGAGCTGTCCGCGGCCGACCACGAGGAACCGGAGGAAGTGGTCGTCCGCAGGGAGACGATCGAGCTCGCCTTCCTCGCCGCGATCCAGCACCTCCCGCCGCGCCGCCGCGCGGTTCTCATCCTGCGCGACGTGCTCGGCTGGCCGGCCAAGGACACCGCCGCGGTGCTCGGCGTCAGCGTCGCGTCGGTCAACAGCGCGCTGCAGCGCGCCCGAGCGACGCTGAAGACGCGTCTGCCGGCGCGCCGCGTCGACTGGGCGCCCACCGATGAGCCGACCGGCGCGGAGCGCGACCTGCTGCGGCGGTACATGCGCGCGCACGAGCACGGCGACATGGCGAGCATGGCGCGCCTGCTGCGCGAGGACGCGCGCGTGTCCGCCGCGCCGCGGCCGCTGTGGTTCGACGGCCGCGAGGCGTTCCTCGCCTCGGCCCGCCGGTCCGCGGCCGCGGGCCGGTTCCGGGTCATCGCGACCGGCGCCAACCAACAGCTTGCCTCCGCCACCTACATCCGCAACTCGCCGCGCGCAGACTACCGCCCGCTGGCGATCGACGTCCTGAACATCGAAGGCGACCGGA
>DATFRW010000204.1:0-17240 GCA_035262945.1 Solirubrobacteraceae bacterium | reverse complement strand
GGCGAGACGACGTTCGACCTCGTCGTGCTGGACGTGATGCTCCCGCGCATGGACGGGCTCGAGGTCTGCCGCCGCATGCGGGCGCGCTCGTCGGTCCCGATCATCATGCTCACCGCCAAGGCCGAGGAGATCGACAAGGTCCTCGGCCTCGAGCTCGGCGCCGACGACTACATCACCAAGCCGTTCTCGCTGCGCGAGTTCCGCTCGCGGGTGAAGGCGGCGCTGCGGCGCGCGGGCATGGCACGCCCCGAGCCGTCCGAGGACGGTCCGCTCGAGGTCCACGAGCTGCGCATCGATCCCGCCAAGCGCGCGGTCGACGTGCGCGGGGCCCTCGTACAGACGACGTATGTCGAGTTCGAGATCCTCCTGGCGCTGGCGACCAGCCCGGGGCGCGTGTGGACGCGCGACATGCTGCTGACGCGCATCTGGGGCGACAGCGCCTATCGTGATCCCCGGACGATCGACGTCCATATCCGTCATCTGCGCGAGAAGCTCGAGCGCGACGCGAAGGACCCGGAGTACCTCTTCACCGTGCGCGGGGTCGGTTACCGGTTCCGTGACACGGAGGGCTAGACCACGCGCTCGATAACGAACCGACTGGCGCTGCTGTTCTTCGCCATCGCCCTGGTGGTGATCGTCGGCGTGTACTTCGGGGTCACCTCCGGCCTCGATTCGGGCGTGCGCAACCAGAAGCTCGACACGCTCACTGGCCTCGCTCGGCAGTACACCGGGCCAATCTGGCAGGCGATCGACCGGTCGATGCCGGCGAAGCGCCTCGACGCGCGGGTGCGACAGGCGGCCGACGCCTCGGGCGCGCGCGTGACGCTGTTTGCCGTGAGCCGCGGTACGCAGGGCCCGCAGATCGACCTGCGCTCGGACTCCACCCAGCAGACCGAGATCAGCGACCTGCAGTTCGACGTCGCCCTCGACGCCGCGCGCACGCGCAAGGTCGCCCGCGGCACCGAGGCCGGCAACACCGGACGCGTCGCCGAGGCGGCGCTGCCGCTGCGCCTCACGCCCCCCGGCGCCAAGCGCTCCGACGTCTACTACGTCGCGGTCTACTCGGCACCGCTCGAGGACGTCGAATCGACGGTCTCGCTCATCCGCCAGCGCGTGCTCGTCGCCGGCGCGATCGCGCTGCTCGCGGCGCTGCTCGCCGGCTACCTGGTCGCGCGCGCATTCAGCCGCCGCGTCGTGCGGATGGAGGCCTCCGCCCGGCGCGTCGCCCAGGGCGACTTCACCGCCCGCTTCGAGTCCGGCGCCCGCGACGAGCTCGGCCAGCTCGCCCACACCCTCGACGACATGCAGCGCCAGCTCGCGGAGCTCGAGACCGCGCGCCGGCGCTTCATCGCCACGGCGTCGCACGAGCTGCGCACGCCGATCTTCTCGCTCAGCGGCTTCCTCGAGCTGCTCGAGAGCGAGGAGCTCGACGAGGAGACGCGGGCGGCGTTCCTGCGCCAGCTGCGCCAGCAGGTCGACCGCCTCGGCAAGCTCGCCACCGACCTGCTCGACCTCTCGCGCCTGGAGGCCGGCTCGCTCGAGCTGCGCCCCGAGCCGACCGACGTCGGCGAGCTCGCGCGCGACGTGGCGGCCGAGTTCACCCCCGCGCTCGCCGCTCACGAGTCGCATCTGGAGCTGCGGCTGACCGGCGGCGAGGTGGAAGCCTTGTGCGATCCTGAACGCGTCGCCCAGATCATGCGGATCCTGCTCGACAACGCCCTCAGCCACACGCCCGCGGGCACCGACGTCGTGGTGGCGGCCGGCCGGAGCAACGGTCGCATTCGCCTGACCGTCACCGACTTCGGCGGCGGGATCAAGCGCGGCGAGCTCGACCGCGTCTTCGAGCCGTTCTACACGTCGGACGACGCGCAGGGGTCGGGGCTCGGCCTGGCCATCGCGCACGAGCTGGCCGAGCGCATGGCCGGCGATCTGAGCGCCGAGAGCCGTCCCGGGCGCACGACGTTCGCGCTGGAGCTGCCCGCGTGAGGCGCGCGGCGCTTGCCGCCGCAGCGGTGGCCGTGCTCCTCGCCGGCTGCGGCGCCGGCAAGACGACGACCCAGACGGTGAAGTCCACGACGACGCGGGTCGAGGTGGTGCGTCAGGCCGGCGAGGCCGAGGGCGTCGCCTTCGACCCCGGCGCCATCTACGACCGCGCCGCGCCCGGCGTGGTCACGGTCATCTCGACCGGCCTGTCCGGTCAGACCGGGAGCGGCGCCGGCCTCGGTTCGGGGTTCGTCGTGTCTGGCACGGGCGAGGTCGCGACGAACGCCCACGTCGTGACGAGCGGCGAGGGCCCGGACATCCGCAAGGCGTCGCAGGTCTACGTGCGCTTCAACGACCACAACCAGGTGCCGGCGCAGGTCGAGGGCTTCGACCCGTTCGCGGACGTCGCGCTGCTGAAGGTCGACCCCGCCGGACTCACGCTGCGCCCGCTTCCGCTGGGCACCACGCGCGACCTGCGCGTGGGCGCGCCGGTGGCCGCGATCGGCAGCCCGTTCGGCGAGGACCAGTCGCTGTCGGTCGGGGTCGTCTCCGCGCTCGATCGCTCGATCGACTCGCTGACGGGCTTCGCCACCACGGGCGCGATCCAGACGGACGCCGCGATCAACCACGGCAACTCCGGGGGGCCGCTCCTCGACGCGCGCGGCCGCGTGCTCGGCATCAACGCACAGATCCAGACCGAGACCGGGGACGGCTCGGGCGTCGGGTTCGCGGTGCCCGTCGACACCGTCCGCCGCTCGCTCGACCAGCTGCGCCGCGACGGGCGCGCGCGTTACGCCTACCTCGGCGTCGAGACCGTCGCGCTGTACCCGCAGCTCGCCAAGCACTTCGGGCTGCCGGTGAACAGCGGCGCGTGGATCCAGGGGATCAGCAGCGGCGGCCCGGCGGACGACGCGAAGCTGAAGGCCGGCAGCGGCGAAGAGCGCTTCCAGGACCAGCCCTACCGCCCCGGGGGCGACGTCGTCACCGCCGTCGACGGCAAGCCGATCCTCGCCGAGAGCGATCTCGCGCGGGTCCTGCTCGACTACGCCCCGGGCGAGACGGTCACGCTCGACGTCCGCCGCGGCGACCAGCGCAAGCAGGTGCGGGTCAAGCTCGGCGAGCGTCCGCTCGGCTCGCCGCGTACGGGCTGACGCAGCTACTCTCCCGCGCGTGCTCCAGCCGGTCGCCGTCGGATCGAAGACCCTCGCGGACTACACGCACATCGTCGGGCGCGATCTCATCGAGGAGATCCGCGAGCTCGCCGAGCCCCTGCACGGTGCCCGCGTGGTGCACGTGTCGGCGACCGCGTTCGGCGGCGGCGTGAGCGAGATCCTCTACACGCTCGTGCCGCTCATGAAGGACGTCGGGCTCGACTGCGAGTGGCAGGTCATCTACGGCCGCGAGGAGTTCTTCAACGCGACGAAGCTGATGCACAATGCGCTGCAGGGCGCGCCCGAGGACCTCACGGACGAGCAGTGGGAGACGTGGCGCTCCTACAACGAGATGAACGCGCGCGAGCTCGTCGGCGGCTGGGACGTCGCGCTCATCCACGACCCGCAGCCGGCGGCGCTCTTCACGCTGGTGCCGGAGAAGGCGAAGGGCTGGGTGTGGCGCTGCCACATCGACATGTCCTCGCCCAACCCGGAGACCATCGGCAAGCTGCTGCCGTACATCGCGAACTATCCGCAGTCGGTGTTCCACGTACGCGACTACGTGCCGGCCGGGATGGACGGGCACGTCAACATCGTGCCGCCGGCGATCGATCCGCTGGCGCCGAAGAACATGGCGCTGTCGCCCGAGGACGCGGCGTACGTGTGCGAGCAGTTCGGCATCGACGTCGACCGGCCGCTGATGACTCAGGTGTCGCGGTTCGATCCGTGGAAGGACCCGCTGGGCGTGATCGACGCCTACCGGATCGTCAAGGAGAGGATCCCGTCGGTGCAGCTCGCGCTCGTCGGCTCGATGGCCTCCGACGACCCCGAGGGCTGGGATTTCTTCAACGCGACGATCGCCCACGCCGACGGCGACCCCGACATCCACATCCTCAACAACTTCAACAACGTCGGCTCGATCGAGGTCAACGCGTTCCAGTCGCAGTCCGACGTGCTCATCCAGAAGTCCACGCGCGAGGGCTTCGGGCTGACCGTCACCGAGGCGATCTGGAAGGGCCGACCGTTCATCGGCGGTAACGTCGGCGGTATTCCCCTGCAGGTGGAAAACGGCGTCAGCGGATACCTCGTCGACAGCGTGGAGGCGTGTGCCGACCGCACGCTCGACATCCTGCGCGACCCCGCGCTGGGCAAAGCGCTCGGGCGGCGCGGCAAGGAGCACGTGCGCAAGCACTTCCTGACCCCGCGCTATCTGCGCGACTACCTGCGGATCTTCACGGAGCTGCTGGCGGAGGCGTAATAGTGCTTCCTCTCGTGGGTCCTGTGTTGGTCGCCGGCGGTGTGGGCGGATGCCTGGCAAGGACGCAGGACGCCGCCTTTGCCGGTGGCAAAGGCAAGTCCGAGGACGCCGCCAGGCGCCGGCCACGCGCCGGCGAGCGGCACAGGACTCGCGGGAGGGAGCACTAGGTGGGCGATTCACGCGGACCGCTTGTCCTGGTCTCCAACCGCGGCCCGGTGACCTTCCAGGACGACGGCAGCGTGAAGCGCGGCACGGGCGGGCTCGTCACGGCGCTGACGGGGCTGGCCTCGCACCGCGACGCGGTGTGGATCGCGTCTGCGCTCACCGAGGGCGACGCGCGCAAGGCGAGCGAGGCCGGCGGCCGGGCGTTCACGGTGCGCTCGCCGGCGGGCGGCGAGTACCAGGTGCGCCTCGTGGCCTCCGACCCGGAGGCCTACGACCGCTTCTACAACATCTTCGCCAACCCGATGCTGTGGTTCATCCAGCACTACCTCTGGGACCTGTCGAACGCCCCGGACGTGCGGCGCAACGAGGTCGAGGCGTTCGAGTACGGCTACAACGTCGTCAACGAGGACCTCGCCACGGCGGTCATCGAGGAGATCGAGGGCGAGCAGGAGCCGGTGGTCATGGTCCACGACTACCACCTGTACACGCTGCCGGCGCTCGTGCGGCAGGCTCGCCCGGACGTGTTCCTGCACCACTTCGTGCACATCCCCTGGACGCAGAGCGACTCGTGGCGCGTGCTGCCGGCGCAGATCCGCGAGGAGCTCTACCACGGGCTGCTGGCCAACGACATCATCGGCTTCCACACCTCGTCGTACCGGCGCAACTTCCTGCAGTGCTGCCGCGACCTCATGGGGCTCGACGTCGACTTCGACGCGGGCGTGGTCGAGTTCGAGGGGCGCGAGGTGTGGGTGCGCAACTACCCGCTGCCGATCGACGCGCGGGCGCTGTTCGGCGTGGCCGGGTCGGAGGGCGTGGCGCGCCACGAGCGGGAGCTGCTCGCCCGGCGGCGCGACCACCTGATCCTGCGCGTAGACCGGGCGGACCTGTCGAAGAACGTCCTGCGCGGCTTCTCGGCGTTCGATCTCTTCCTCGAGCAGCACCCGGAGTTCCGCGAGCGCGTCACGTTCATCGCCCAGCTCATGCCGTCGCGGACGGACGTCCCTGAGTACGCCGAGTACCTCGAGCGGATCGAGGCGCTGGTGGCGGTGGTGAACCACCGGCACGGGACGCCGGACTGGATGCCGATCCAGCTCAAGCTGCGCGACGACCTCGAGGAGGCGATCGCGGCCTACAAGCACTACGACGTGCTCTTGGTCAACGCGATGTTCGACGGCATGAACCTCGTGGCCAAGGAGGGGCCGATGGTCAACGAGCGCGACGGCGTGTCGATCCTGTCGGAGAACACGGGCGCGCACGAGGAGCTCGGCGACTGCGCCCTGAGCGTCAACCCGTTCGACATCCAGGCGCTGGCGGACTCGATCCACGCGGCGCTGACGATGGCGCCGGAGGAGCGGGCGCGGCGGCTGACAGGGTTGAAGGAGATCGTGACGGCGCGCGATCCGGGCGACTGGATCGACGAACAGCTCGTGGACATCCGCAAGAAGGCCGCGGAGACCGCGGCCGAGCGGCCGTAGTCAGGGGAGGCCGAACTCGGCCGCTGCGGGGTTGCGTGGCGGGGTGCGGCGCGCGGGGCGCGGTGGCCGCGCCTGCACGGGCGGGTGCACTGGCCGCGGCGGCTGCATCCGAGGCGGCGGCGGCATCCGAGGCGGCGGCTGCGCCCGCCGCGGCGGCCGCGCCGGCGCCACCCGCTTCCTCACCACTCGCGGTCGCTTCGGACTCGCCGCTCGCCCCGCGTGCCGCCGCGGCGGCCTCGCCCCGCGCGGCGGCCGCTTCACACGCACGCCCTTCGCCCCCCTCGGCCGCCGCGGCTCCGCGCGGGCGGGCCGCTTCCCCGCTGCCGCCACCTCACCGGCGCCCGCCGCCGGCGCTCCGCCCAACGGCACCGGCGCCGCGGGCGGCAGCCGCGGCGGTGCGCCACGCAGCCGCGGCCACACCGCCACCACCAGCGCGAGCGCGACGAGGCCGGCCACCCGCGCCACGTTCCCCCACCGGATCCTGCGCCAGACGCCGTCGGGTCCCATTCACGTTCCTAGGCGCGCGGCGCGGCCCGTTCGCCCCCTGCTATCTTGCGCCGCCGCCGTTGCATCGGCACGGCGTTTTGATCATGGCCGCACCCGCCCCCCTTTACGACCTCATGCTGCTGCTCGACACGAGCGCGCCTGAGGAGCAGCGCACGAAGGTTCTCTCCGATGTCGAGTCGGCGATCTCGTCGGCCGGTTCGATCGTCGGGACCCCCCACGATTGGGGCCAGCGGCCGCTCGCGTTCGAGATCCGGCACCGCACCGACGCGGAGTACCACCTGCTGCAGTTCCACGGTCCCGCGAGCCTGCTCGAGAGCCTCCAGCGCTCGCTGCGCATCGCCGATGGCGTGCTGCGGTTCCGCATCATCAAGCTCGCCCCCGGTACCCCGGGGCCGCCCGATCCCCCGCGGATCGAGCGTGCGGACGCGCCCTCGGCGCCGCCCGCCGAGGCGCCCTCCGCGGCGTAGCCGCAGCTCCACTCGCGACCGCCCTCTCCGCGCGGCTGCGCGCCCGTCGTCATCGCTCCGCGCACGCCCTCTCCACGCGGCTGCGCGCCCGTTCGGCACCGCTCCGCGCACGCTCACCGCGCGCCTGCGCCCACTCGCCGACGCCTCTGCAACAAAACCGCGCAGAAAGCGGGCTCGTCGCGGGTTCGGTCGGGACCCGGGTCTACACTCGGCCGCCAGAACGAACTTCCGCGACGACCGTTCGCCCCCGAAGGAGCAACCCCATGGCCACAAGCAACATCAACCGCGTGATCATCACCGGCAACCTCACGGCCGATCCCGATCTGCGCTCGCTGCCCAGCGGCACCTCGGTCTGCAAGCTGCGCGTCGCCGTCAACACGCGCCGCAAGGACAACTCCACCGGCGAGTGGGTCGACAAGCCCAACTACTTCGACGTCACCGTGTGGGGCGCCCAGGGCGAAAACTGCGCGCGGTACCTGTCCAAGGGCCGTCCGGTCGCCATCGACGGCCGCCTGGAGTGGCGCGAGTGGGAGTCCGAGCAGGGCGGCAAGCGCCAGGCGATCGACATCATCGCCGACACCGTCCAGTTCCTCGGCGGCCCGCGCGACGACGCCGGCAACGGCGGCTTCACCCCGCGGTCGGACATCCCCGTCGACACCGGCGACTTCGCCGCCGCCCCCACGGGCGGAGGGGCCCCGAGCCCATCGGCTCCGGCCGACGACGACATCCCGTTCTAGCCCGCGGGCCAGTCGCCTCGCCGCGCGCGTCCGCCGCAGGACGGCGCGCGGCGGGCCCCGGCGCGGAAGTCCACGCCAAACGTGGCACAATGTCTGCTCGCGCGCGCCCCGCAGGCGCGCGTTCGACTGTTCACGAAGCCTTCCGAAGGATCCAGAAGACGTGGCCAAGCAGCGCACACGCAAGCCCGCACGGCGGCGCGACAAGAAGGGCGGCCCTGGCGCCGGCCGCAGGAAGTCCTGCCCGTACTGCAAGGACAAGATCGAGCAGGTCGACTACAAGGACATCGGCACCCTGCGCCGGTTCATCTCCGAGCGCGGCAAGATCCGCTCGCGCCGGATCAGCGGCGCCTGCCGCCGGCACCAGAACCAGCTCGCCACCGCGGTCAAGCGGGCCCGCGAGCTCGCGCTCCTGCCCTACGTGAGCGACGCCCGCGAGGAGCGCCCCGAGCGCGGCGCAGGCCGCGGCTACCGGGACCGCGAGGACCGCTAGCGCGATGCCCGAGGCGATCCTGCTCAAGGACGTCGAGGCCCTCGGCGAGAAGGGCGCGGTCATCGATGTCTCGAAGGGCTACCTGCGCAACTACCTGATCCCGCGCAAGCTCGCCCAGCCCGCGACGAAGGGCGCCGTCCAGGCCGCCCAGCGCCGGGCCGCGGCCGAGGAGCGCGCCGCGCAGCAGGCCGCCGGCCGCGCCCAGGAGAGCGCCGACCTCCTCAATAAGACCGTCCTCACGATCAGCCAGCAGGCCGGCGACGACGGTCGCCTCTTCGGCTCGGTCACCACCCAGGACATCGCCGACGCCATCCGCGAGGCGCGCGGCATCGCGGTCGACCGCCGGAAGATCCACCTCGACGAGCCGATCAAGCACGTCGGCACGTACGTGGTTGTGGTCGAGGTGTCCGACGGGATCACCGCGAACGTCAAGACGATGGTCACCGAGCAGTAGCGAGCGTCACGCCGCCGCCACTACGAAGGCCTCCCTCGGGAGGCCTTCTCTGTGTTTGGCGCCAGCTTTGCAACGAACCCGCACCGTGGTCGAAAAGCCTGTGCCGCGACGCGGTCGAATCTGCCTCCGGCTCCGCTAGCTTCGAGTGCTCGCGATGAGTACCCCGCAGGTCACGAACGGACGCGGCTCCGACGGCCCTCAAGCCGCGGCAGGCGCCGCACCGCCGCACTCGATCGAGGCCGAGCAGTCGGTGCTCGGCGCGATGCTGCTCTCCGATCGCACGCATTACGCGTTCGTCATCGAGGAGGGGCTCAAGCCCGAGGACTTCTACCGGGAGCGCCACCGCGAGGTCTACGAGTCGATGCTCGCGCTGTTCACGGCGGGCGAGTCGATCGACGTCCTCACGGTCACCGAGCACCTGCGCTCGCGCGGCCGCCTCGACGCCGCCGGCGGCCAGGCCGAGATCGACGCGCTCACGGCAGCCGTCCCGGCGGTCGGCAACCTGCGCCAGTACGCGCAGATCGTTCGCGAGCGCGCGCTCCTGCGCCGTCTGCTCGCCGCCTCTTACGAGATCCAGGCGAGCGTCCACGGCCACGACGCGCCGCCGCGCGAGATCGTCGAGCGGGCCGAGCGCGCCGTGCTCGAAGTCGCCCACGACGACCGCACGAAGGACTTCCGCCAAGTCGGCGAGGTCCTGCACGTCGAGATCCGCAAGTGGCAGGAGCTCTCCGCCGAGGGCCGCTCGCTCACCGGCACCCCGTCCGGCTTCACCGACCTCGACACGATCACCGGCGGCTTCCAGCCCGGCAACCTCATCATCATCGCCGCACGACCGGCGATGGGGAAATCAGCGCTCGTCACCAACATCGCCGAGAACGTCGCGCTGAGCAAGGACCACACGCGCCCGGTCGCCCTCTTCAGCCTCGAGATGTCCGAGGCCGAGCTCGCCCAGCGCTTCATCGCGTCGCAGGCGTCGATCAAGGGCGACGACCTCCGCAAGGGCCGCCTGCGCGACGAGGCCAAGTGGAAACGCGTCCTGCGCACCGCCGGCGACTACGATGCGGCGCCGCTCTACATCGACGACTCGTCCGACGTCGGGATCCTCGACATCCGCGCCAAGGCGCGCCGGCTGCACCAGCAGGCGCAGGCCGACTACGGCGGGCTCGGGCTGATCATCGTCGACTACCTGCAGCTCATGCGGGCCGACGCGCGGATCGAGAGCCGCGTGCAGCAGGTCGGCGAGATGAGCCGCGGGCTGAAGATCCTCGCCCGCGAGCTCGGCGTGCCGGTGATCGCGCTCAGCCAGCTCTCGCGCGGCGTCGAGTCGCGGACCGACAAGCGCCCGATGCTCTCCGACCTCAGGGAGTCCGGGAACCTCGAGCAGGACGCCGACCTCGTGATCTTCATCTACCGCGACGAGTACTACTTCCCGGAGACCACCGAGAAGCCCGGCGAGGCCGAGCTCATCATCGCCAAGCACCGCAACGGCGGCCTCGGCGACATCCCGCTGACCTTCCAGAACGAGTACCCCCGCTTCCTGGGCCTCCAGCGCGCCGCATGACCGACGACCTCGCCTGCCCGTTCGGCCTCTGCGACGGCAGCGGCTTCCTGATCGACGAGGAGTCGCGCGTCGCGACCCCCTGCCGCTGCCGACCATCCCGGCTCGAGCGCCGCCGCGCCCGTCGCCTCAGCGCGGTCATCCCGCGCCGGTACGCCGGCGTCTCGTTCGATCGCCCGCCGATCAGCGACATGCACGAGGTCATCGTGCGCCCGGTGCGGCAGTTCGTCCGGCGCGTCGACGAGGAGCTCGACGCCGGGCACGGTCTGTGGCTCTTCGGCAAGCCGGGGACCGGCAAGACGAGCCTGGCGATGCTCGTGTCGAGGGCCGCGCTCGACGCCGGGCGCAGCGTCGCGATCTACTCCCTCCCACGCCTGCTCGCCGAGATCCGCTCGACCTTCGAGGCCGACAGCGAGGGCAGCTACCTGGACTTCACCGACCGGCTGGCCGCCGTCGACCTCCTGCACATCGACGACGTCGGCGCCGAGAACACGACGCCGTGGGTGCTCGAGCAGCTCTACACGATCGTCAACGCCCGCTACGAGGACGAGCGCTCGATCGTCATCACCACGAACATCGAGGCGCCCGAGGCCCTGGCCGACCAGATCGGCGCGCGCACGGTGTCGCGACTCGAGGAGATGTGCACGGTGCTGCCGCTGTTCGGCGAAGACGCGCGCAAGTTCGTCGCCTGACAGACTCCGTCGGGATGCCGGGGATCGTCATCGTGGGCGCCCAATGGGGCGACGAAGGCAAGGGCAAGATCGTCGACCTGCTCGCCGAGCGGGCCGACATGGTCGTGCGCTTCCAGGGCGGCAACAACGCCGGCCACACGATCGTGCGCGACGGGCAGAAGTGGGCCTTCCACCTCATCCCCAGCGGGATCCTCTACCCCGGCAAGCTGTGCGTGATCGGCAACGGCGTCGTCGTCGACCCGCGCGTGCTGACCGACGAGATCGACGGCCTGCGGGCGCAGGGCATCGACGTCTCGGGCCTGCGCGTCAGCGCCAACGCGCACCTGATCATGCCCTACCACCTGATGCTCGACAGCGCGGGCGAGGCCAAGCTCGGCAAGCTCTCGATCGGGACGACGAAGCGCGGCATCGGCCCCTGCTACGCCGACAAGGCCGCGCGCCTGGGAATCCGCGTCCAGGACATGCTCGACGAGAAGATCCTCAAGAAGAAGATCGCCGCGGCGCTCGAGCCCAAGCGCCTGACGCTGCGCCCGTTCGCCAAGGACCCCGCGCTCGACCTGCAGTCGATGACCGAGGACTACCTGACCTTCGGCCACCGCATCGAGCAGTTCATCGCCGACACCACCGCGCTCACGCAGCGCTGCCTCGACGACGGCGGCACCGTCGTCTTCGAAGGAGCGCAGGCGACCATGCTCGACCTCGACCACGGCACCTATCCGTTCGTGACGTCCTCGAACCCGGTGGCGGGCGCCGCGTGCGTCGGCGCCGGCGTCGGCCCCCGCGACATCGACGTCATCTGGGGCGTCGCGAAGGCCTACGCCACGCGCGTCGGGGCCGGCCCGTTCCCGACCGAGCTCGACGACGCCGTCGGTGCCGAGATCCGCGAGCGCGGCGGCGAGTTCGGCACCACCACCGGCCGCGCCCGCCGCACCGGCTGGCTCGACCTCGTGGCGCTGCGCTACGCCGCGCGCCTGAACACGCTCACGGGCCTCGTCATCACCAAGCTCGACGTGTTCAGCGGCTTCGACGTCATCCGCGTCTGCACGCGCTACCGCGGCGACGAGGAGGCGACGTTCGACACCTTCCCGTACCACCAGTCGGTCCTGCACCACGCGGTGGGCGAGTACGTCGAGATGCCCGGCTGGACCGAGGACATCGCCGAGTGCCGCTCGCTCTCCGAGCTGCCGCAAGCCGCGCGCGACTACCTCGAGTTCGTGGCCGACTTCGTCGGCGTGCCGATCGTCCTCGTCGGCGTCGGCCCCGGCCGCGAGCAGATCATCTGGACCGAGGCCGGCGACCGCCTCGACGCGGCCGCGGCCTGATTGCGGGTGCCGAGCCCGGCCACGTGGCCGAGGCGAGGCGGGCCCCGTGACGGTTTATGTCCAGCGCTCGATCAGGTCCTCGTCGCCCACCTGGCGGATCATGCGCGCCGGGACGCCCATGACGACCGCGCGCGCCGGCACGTCGTTCGTGACGACGGCGCCCGCGGCCACGAAGGCCTCCTCGCCGATCTCGACCCCTGGCACGAGCACCGCGGCGCCACCGACCCGGCAGGCGCGGCGGAAGATCGCCCCGCGCAGCGGTTCGTCGGGCGGGTGGCGGCCCATGGCGTCGTCGTTGGTCGTGAGGACCCCGGGCCCGAGGAAGACGTCGTCCTCCACCACGCTGAACCCCGTCACGTACACGTTGGTCTGGACCTTGACGCGCGCGCCGATCGTGACGTCGTTGTCGACCGCCGAACCGCGACCGATCACCGTGCGCTCGCCGATCTGGGTGCGCTCGCGGACGTAAGACTGGTCGCCGATGATCGCGCGCGCGCCGATGTGCGACCCCGCGAACACGATCGCCCCCGCGCAGACCGCCGCGCCGTCCTCGATGATGAGCGCCTCGACGGGCTGCCCCGCGGCGCCTGACGTCGGCGACAGCTTCGGCACCTTGCCGAGCACCACGTTGTCCTGGATCACGGCGCCGTCGCCGATGACCACGCCGTCGTGGACGACGACGTTGGCGCCGAAGGTCACGTCACGGCCGACCGAGGCGGTCGGGCTGAGCACGAGGCCGGGAGCAGCGAGGTCGGGCATGGCGGATACCCTAGTGGCGCCGTGCCGAGCCCAGACCTCACCAGGCCGCTGCGCGGCGCCGTGCTCGGGCTGGGCATGATCGGGCGCCACCACGCGCGCCTGCTGCAGACCTCCGCCCGCGTGGCGTTCGCGGGCGCCGTCGACCCCGCCGGCGACCGCTTCGGCGTCGTCCACGACCAAGGCGTCGTCTTCGGCGATCTCGCGGCGCTGCTGCGCTCCGGCATACCCGACTTCGCAATCGTGGCCGTCCCCACCGAGGAGCACGTGGCGACGGTGCGCGCCCTCGCCGTTGAGGGCGTGCACGTGCTCGTCGAGAAGCCGCTGGCGGCCAGCGCCGTCGAGGGGCGCGCGCTTATCGAGGCGTGCCACGCCGCGGGGATCCACGCCGCCGTGGGGCACGTCGAGCGCTTCAACCCGGCGCTGCTCGAGCTGCGCCGCCGCGTGCAGGAGGGCCAGCTCGGCCAGGTCTTCCTCCTCGCGACCGAGCGGATCGGCCCATTCCCCGACCGCGTACGCGACGTGGGCGTGATCAAGGACCTCGCGACCCACGACCTCGACCTCGTGCGCTGGCTCGGCGGCTCGCCCGTCGAACGGGTCACCGCGGAGACGCAGCACCGCATGGACCGCGAGCACGAGGACGTCGTCCTCGCCACCGGTCGTCTCGAGAACGCGATCAGCTTCAACTGCATCGTCGACTGGGTGTCGCCGACCAAGGTCCGGCGCACGCGCGTGCTCGGCGAGCGCGGGATGCTCGTCGCCGACACCCTCACGGCCGACCTCACCTTCTACGCGAACGGCAATGTCGCCTCGGAGTGGCCGGAGACCCAGGCGCTGCGCGGGGTCTCGGAGGGCGACTCCACCCGCTACGCCCTCGCCCGCCGCGAGCCGTTGCTCGTCGAGCTCGAGACGTTCTTCGACCTCCTCGAGGGCGACGCGGACGCCGGCGTCGTGACGCTCGCCGAAGGCCTCGAGACCGTGATCGTGGCGGAGGCCGTGCTCGCGAGCGCGCAGTCCGGCGGGACCGTGGCGCTGCAGGCAGCGAGATGAAGGCTGTCGTCGTCGCGCTCGGCAAGGTCGGCCTGCCGCTCGCCGCCCAGATCGCCCGCGCCGGCCACGAGGTCGTCGGTTGCGACATCGACCGCGTCACGGTCGACCTCGTCAACGCCGCGCAGCCGCCGTTCCCGGGCGAGGAGGGCCTCGCCGACGCCCTGGCCGAGGTGGTCGAAGCCGGAAGGCTCACCGCGACCACGAACACCACCGAGGCGGTCGCCGCCGGCGCCGACCTCGTCGTCGCCGTCCCGCCGCTGCTGGTCGACGCGGACGCGCGCCCCGACTGGACGACGCTCGATGCCGTGCTCGACGACATCGGCGCCGGCCTGCAACCCGGCACGACGGTGTCGATCGAGACCACCGTGCCAGTCGGCACCACGCGCACGCGCGTCGCGCCGGCGCTGGCCGAGCGCAGCGGGCTGCGCGCCGAGGACGAGTTCTTCTCGGTGTTCAGCCCGGAGCGCGTGTACAGCGGGCGCGTGTTGCGCGACCTCGCGACCTACCCGAAGCTCCTCGGAGGGCTGAGCGCGACCGGCGAGGCGCGCGGCGTCGAGCTGTATCGCAGCTTCCTGCCCGCCGAGGTCTGGCCCATGGGCTCCGCGGAGGCCGCCGAGCTCACGAAGCTCGCGGAGACGACCTACCGCGACGTCAACATCGCGCTCGCCAACGAGTTCGCCCGCTTCGCCGATCGCGCCGGCGTCGATGTCGACCGCGTGATCGCCGCCGCCAACTCGCAGCCGTTCAGCCACATTCACCGCCCCGGGGTCGCGGTCGGCGGCCACTGCATCCCCGTGTATCCCCGCTTCTACCTGGGCTCCGACGACCAGGCGCTCCTGCCCGCCACGGCCCGCGAGATCAACCAGAGCATGCCCGAGTACGCCGTCGACCTGCTCGAGGCGCAACTCGGCTCGGTCGCCGGCGAGCGCGTGGTGGTCCTCGGCGTCGCGTACCGCGGCAACGTCAAGGAGACCGCGTTCAGCGGCGCGTTCGGCCTGCGCGACGCGCTGGAGCGCCGCAAGGCGAAGCCGCTTGCCACGGACCCGCTCTACGACGACGCGGAGCTCCGCGCACTGGGCTTCGAACCGTGGGACGGCGGCGAGGCCGCCGGCGCGATCCTGCAGGCCGACCACGCCGCCTACACGGGCCTCTCGCCCGCCGACCTGCCCGGGGTTCGCGCCGTGGTCGACGGCCGCGGGATGCTCGACCCCGTGCGCTTCACCTCCGTGGGCGTCGCGCTGCGGCGGATCGGCGGGGGCTAGCCCAACGCGGCCACGACCCGAGCGCCGGCCTGCCCGTCCCCATAGAGCTCGGGCCGGTCGTCGGGCGGCGTCCGCCGCAGCGCCGCGAGCGCGGCGTCGCGATCGAGGTCGACCAGCACGTTCCAGCTCACCTCGACGGTCTCGACCCACTCGGTCGTGTCGCGCAGCGTCACGCAGGGCACGCCGGCGAGGTAGGCCTCCTTCTGTACCCCGCCGGAGTCCGTCATGACGGTGCGCGCCCGGCACAGCAGCGCCGTGAACGCCACGTACCCGAGCGGCGGCTGCAGGTGGATGTGGCCGGCCTCCTCGAGCTCGCCCAGCCAGCCCGCCGCTTCGAGGCGCGCGCGTGTCCGCGGGTGCAGCGGCACGACGACCGGCTCCGGGACGGCGAGCAGCAGATCGACCAACGCGCGCAGGCGCGCCGGCGCGTCGACGTTTCCCGCGCGGTGCGCCGTCGCGAGCACGTACTCCCCGGCCTCGACGCCCGCCGCGCGCAGCGGTGCATCGTCGGCCCGCGCGCGCGGCTGGAAGAGCAGCGCGACGTCGACCATGACGTCGCCCACGAGCTCGACGCGGCCGGCGACGTGCTCGCGCTCGAGGTTGGCGACCGCGGTGGCCGACGGGCACAGCAGCAGGTCGGACAGGTGGTCGGTGAGGACGCGGTTGAGCTCCTCGGGCATCGCCCGGTCGAACGAGCGCATGCCCGCCTCGACGTGCGCCACGGGGATGTGCGCTTGCGCGGCGGCAAGGCCGCCCGCGAGCGTCGAGTTCGTGTCCCCGTAGACGAGCACCAGGTCGGGGCGCTCGGCCGCCAGCAGCGGGGCGAGCGCCGCGAGCATCCGCGCGGTCTGCTCGGTGTTCGTCCCGTCGTGGATGCCGAGCTCACGGTCCGGGCGCGGCACGCCGAGCTCGGTCACGAAGATCGTCGACAGCTCGTCGTCGTAGTGCTGGCCTGTGTGGACGAGCAGCTCGTCGTGCTCGGCGCGCAGCAGGCGCGACACCGCCGCGGCCTTGACGAACTGCGGCCGGTTCCCGATGACCGTGACGATGCGCAAGCTAGTGCGTCACTAGGCGGCGGGGACGCCGAGCTCCTGCTCGATGCGCGCGCGGATCCGCGCCGCGGCGTCGGCGGTCAGCGGTCCCGGCGCGTCCGCCAGCGCCGCGCCGTCGATCGAGCGGATCGGATGCACCTCGCGCAGCGTCGAGGCCATGAACGCCTCGCACACCCGCGCCAGGTCCTCGCGCGCGATGACCTCCTCGCGGATGTCGCACACATCGAGCAGCCGGCGGCGGGTGATCGAGTCCAGGATGTGCTCGGAGAGCGGCGGCGTCACGAGCGAGGCGCCGTCGAACGAGCAGACGAACGTCACCGTCGGGCCCTCGAGCACGCGCCCGTGCGGCGTGACGAGCAGCGCCTCGTCGGCGCCCTGCTCCTGGGCGAGGCGGCGGGCGAGCAGGTTCGCCGCGTAGGAGAGCGACTTGACCCCGTCGAGGACGCGCGTCGGCGCGTACTCGATCGTGGCCAGCGCCAGCGTCGCCGGCAGCGGCGCGAGCTCCTCGAGGATCGCGAGCCGGTGGCCGCCCCGCGTCACGACGAGGCGCAGCGCGGCGTCGGCGACGTCGTTGCGCTCGAGCAGCGTCTCGGCATCGGCGCGCACCGCGTCGAGATCGATCGGCAGGCGCAGGTTGGCCGCCGAGCGGCCCATGCGCGCCACGTGGTCGTCGAGGGCGAACGGCCGGCCACCGTAGAGGCGGATCACCTCGAAGACGCCGTCGCCGCGCAGGAAACCGTCGTCGGTGACCGGGATCCGCGCCTCCGAGGCGTCCATGATCGAGCCGTCGAGGATCGCGAGCATTGCCCGAACGCTAGTGGGTCGCCGGGCCCGAGGGCACCCGCCCGCGGGCAAGCGCGA
>DATFRW010000203.1:0-3188 GCA_035262945.1 Solirubrobacteraceae bacterium | reverse complement strand
GACGAGCAGGTCGTGGTTGCCGCTGTGCAGCTGCTCGAGGATGAGCTCGGCGGGATGGCCGGCGGCGACCACGCTCGTCACCGACAGCCCCTCGGGCAGCTGCTCGACCTGCTCGCGAACGCGTTTGCCGGCATCGCCCATGAGCTCGTGGATGTCGGCCATCGCCGCGGCCCCGGCCGCCGTGATCTGCGCGAACGCGGGCATGGGCGGCACGGCGGTGATCACGGTCAGCCGCGCGTGCTCCTCGTCGGCGAGCTGTGACGCGGTACGCAGCGCGGCCGCGCCGTTCTCCGAGCCGTCGACGGCCACCAGGATGTTGAGGAACATGGCCTGCAGGCTAGTCGCGAACGGCCGCGGCGAGCTCTCGCACGCCCGGCTCGATCGCGGCGTCGGCGATGTTCGCGTAGCCGACGAGCAGCAGAGGGCGGACGGGGTGCGGCGCGGTCAACACGCCGACGCCGCGCTTGGCCGCGCGGGCGGCGATCGCGACGACGTCGGTGCCCGGCGCGAGCCCGACGGCGACGTGCAGGCCCGCCGCCGCGCCCCCGATCTCGGCCTCGGGCAGGTGCCTGCACAGCGCGGCCATGAGCGCGTCGCGGCGGCGGCGGTAGCGCAGCCGCATGCGCCGCAGGTGGCGATCGAGCTCGCCGCGTTCGATGAACGTCGCGAGCGTGAGCTGGTCGAGCACGGGTGAGCCGCCGTCGGCCCAGCCGCGGTCGTCCGCCAGCTCGCCGGCGAGGTCGCCCGGCAGCACCATCCAGCCCAGGCGCAACGCGGGTGCGAGCGTCTTGCTCGTCGAGCCCAGATAGACGACGCGGCCCGCGCCGAGCCCCTGCAACGCGCCGAGCGGCTCGCGGTCGTAGCGGTACTCGCCGTCGTAGTCGTCCTCGACCACGAGCGCGTCGTTGGCCGCGGCCCAGTCGAGCAGCGCGCTGCGGCGCTCGGGCCGCAGGACAGCACCGGTCGGCATCTGGTGCGCGGGTGTGACGAGCGCCGCCGCCGCGAGCGGCAGCGCATCGGTCCGCAGCCCGCCGTCGTCGACGTCCACGGACACCGGCTCGATCCCGGCGCGCTCGAGGATCGTGCGGTGCTGGCGGAACCCCGGCTCCTCCACGATGACCCGCCGCGCGCCGCCGCGGTGCAGCGTGGCCGCGAGCAGCGCGATCGCCTGCGTGATCCCGGCGGTCACGACGATCCGGTCGGGCTCGGCGACCACCCCTCGCGCGCGACCGAGGTACGAAGCCAGCGCGGCGCGCAGCGCGGGCGCCCCTGACCATGTGCCGTAGCCGAGGTCGCTGTCGCGCGCGCCCGCCATCGCCCGCCGCGCGGCGGCCATCCAGGCGCGCCGCGGGAACGCGCTGCGGTCGGCCGACTCGGCGCGGAAGTCGAAGCGCGCCGGCGGCATGCGCGCGGTGGGCGCCGAGACGACCGGCTCGGCCGGGGCGACGCGCGCCACCCGCGTGGCCGCGCCGCGGCGCGCGACGAGGAAGCCCTCGGCGACGAGCTGGCTGTACGCGGCGACGACCACGCCGCGCGCGACGCCGAGCTCGGAGGCCAGCGCCCGGGTCGACGGCAGCGCGGTTCCGGCGTGGAGCCGCCCCGACCGGACGCCCTCGCGCAGCTGCTCCTCGAGCTGCACGCGCAGCGACGGGCCCTGCCCGCGATCGAGCACGACGTACAGGTCGCGGCCGAAGTGGTCCACGCGATCCATGCGATTACCCTGTCAAGAACATGCCTGCCGCTGCATACGCCGGAAAGGAATGCGTCTGCCAGTTCCGCCGCGGGATCTGCGACCAGTCCTGCGTGCGCGACATGCTCGACACGCCGTTCTACATCGCCTGCCTGAAGCTCTCGGGCCGCCGCTGCCTCGTCGTCGGCGGCGGCGAGATCGGCCTCGAGAAGGTCGAGGGGTTGCTGGCATGCGACGCCGACGTGACCCTCATCGCGCCCGACGCCGTGCCCGAGCTCGAGCAGCTCGCCGCCGAGGGCTCGATCGCCTGGGAGCAGCGTCCCTACGCCGGAGCGAGCGACCTCGAGGGCGCGTTCCTCGTCATCGCATCGACCGACGACACCGACGTCAACATCGCGGTCTACGACGACGCCGAACGCCGCGCCATGCTCGTCAACGTCGTCGACGTGCCGCCGCTGTGCAATTTCATCCTGCCCGCCATCCTGCGCACGGGGCCGCTGGCGATCGCGATCTCGACCGCGGGCGCCTCGCCCGCGCTGGCCAAGCGCATGAAGGCCGAGGTCGCCGAGCTCTTCGGCGACGAGTACGCGCAGCTGGCGATCATGCTCAACGACGTGCGCGGCTGGGCGAAGGGCACGCTCGCCACCTACCAGGACCGCAAGGCGTTCTTCGAAGGGATCGTCAACGGCGACCCCGACCCGATCGCCCTGCTGCGCGCCGGCGACACGCAGGCCGTGCGCGACCTGATCGACGCGGCGCGCGCCGCGGCGGTCTGAATGGGCGATCTCACGCACCTCGACGCCGAGGGCACCGCGCGGATGGTCGACGTCGGCGCGAAGGAGGCGACCGCGCGGCGCGCCGTCGCGCGGGCCGTCGTGCGCATGGCGCCCGAGACCGCGGCGCGCGTGGCCGCCGGCGACGCACCGAAGGGCGACGTCCTCGGCGTCGCGCGGATCGCCGGCATCCAGGCGGCGAAGCGCACCGGCGAGCTGATCCCGCTCTGCCACCCGATCGGCCTGGACCACGTCGACATCGACGCCGCGCTCGACGAACAGGCCGGGACCGTCACGCTCACCGCGAGCGCGGGCGTCACCGCGCGCACCGGCGTCGAGATGGAGGCGATGACCGCGGCCGCCGTCGCCGCGCTCACGGTCTACGACATGGTCAAGGGCCTCGAGCGCGGAGTGCGCATCGAGGCGGTCGAGCTGCTGAGCAAGTCGGGCGGGCGCAGCGGCGACTGGTCGCGCTGAGCCGTAGCCTTTCCCGCCGTGCGCACCGTCGTCATGACCGTCTCGTCCTCGGTCTCGCGCCGTGAGAACGAGGACACGTCCGGGACGCTGCTCGCCCACCTCGCCGAGGAGGCCGGCGCGGAGGTCGTGGCGATGGAGGTCGTGCCCGACGACTTCGGTCTCATCGAGGACCGCCTGCACCACTACGTCGACGAGGGCGTGAGCTTCGTCTTCACGACGGGCGGCACCGGGCTCACGCACGACGACAT
>DATFRW010000202.1:0-2096 GCA_035262945.1 Solirubrobacteraceae bacterium | reverse complement strand
GACGCCGAGGGCGCCTACCTCGTCCCGGGGCTCATCGACACGCACATGCACGTGGAGTCGGCGATGGCGACGGTGTCGCGGTTCGCCGAGGCTGTCTTGCCGCACGGGACCACGACCGTCCTCATCGACAACCACGAGATGGCCAACGTCCTCGGGCTCGACGGGATCCGCTGGATGCTCGAGGAGGGCAGCAGGCTCCAGCTCAAGGTGCTGCTCGCCGTGCCGTCATGCGTCCCCGCGCTGCCGGGATTCGAGGACGCCGGCGCGACGATCACGCCGGAGGACATCCGTGAGGCCCTGGGCTGGGAGGGCGTCGCGGCGCTCGGCGAGATGATGAACATGCCCGGCGTCATCGAATCCGACGCGAGCACGCACGAGATGATCGGCGCGATGCTCGACGCGCGCCGGCCGGTGACAGGGCACTGGAGCCTGCATGGCTGGGACGACCACCGGCTGCACGCCTACGCGGCTTCGGGCGTCGACTCCGACCACGAGACCGTCCTGCGCTCCGACGCGCTGGCCAAGCTGCGCGCCGGGATATGGGTCCAGCTGCGCGAGGGCTCGGCCTTCCACGACGTCGAGAAGCTCGCGCCGGTGCTGCTCGATGACCGCGTCGACTCGCGCCACGCGCTGCTGGTCACCGACGACATGCACCCCGACACGCTGGTGAGCGTCGGCCACCTCAACCACGCCGTGCGGACCGCGATCGAGGCGGGCATCGATCCGCTCGTGGCCATCCAGATGGCCACCGTGAACGCCGCCGAGTACATGGGCTACCGCCACGACGTCGGCTCGATCGCGCCCGGCCGCTGTGCGGACGTCCTCTTCGTCGAGGACCTCGCCGAGCTGCGCCCGCATCTCGTCCTCGCCGACGGCGAGCCGATCGCCGGCGAGCAGCCCTCATACGACTATCCCGCCCGCGCCCGCGAGACCGTCCGCCTCGCCCGGACCCCGACGAAGGACGACCTGCGGATCGCCGCGCCGGGCCCGATCGCGCGCGTGCGGGCGATCGGCATGGTGCCCGGAGAGCTGGCGACCGAGCACCGCGTCGTCGAGGCGCCGGTGACCGACGGCGAGGTCCGCGCCGATCCGGCCCTCGACCTCGCCAAGGCCGCGAGCATCGAGCGCCACGGCGGCCCGGGGACGATCGGCCTGGGGTTCGTGCAGGGTCTGGGCCTCCAGCGCGGCGCCGTCGCCAGCACGGTCGCGCACGACAACCACAACCTGCTCGTCGTCGGGATGAACGACGACGACATGCTCGCCGCGGTGCAGCGGCTGCGCGAGACCGGTGGAGGCATGGTGGCCGTCGACGGCGGCCGCGTGATCGGCGAGGTTCGCCTGCCGATCGCGGGCCTGATCTCCGACCGGCCGGTGCCCGAGGTCGCCGACGAGGTCCGCGCGCTCGCCGCCGCATACAAGGAACTCGGGTCCAAGCTCGAATATCCCTTCATGATGGTCTCGTTCCTGTCGCTCGGCGTGATCCCGGCGCTGCGCGTGACGAACCGCGGCCTCGTCGACGGCCGCGACTTCGCCCTCGTCGACCCGGTGGTCGCCTGATGGCTCTCGGCGGCGAGCGCCTGGCCGAGATCGGCGCGCCGATCGAGCGCTGCTACGCGATCGCGGCGGACATCGAGCGCGCCGTGCAATGGCAGCCCGCGCTGACGGACGTCGAGGTGCTCACGCGCGACAGCGAGGGCCGCCCGGCGACCGTCGACACGGCGTTCGACGCGCGCGTGCGCGCGCTGCGGACGCAGCTGCGCTTCGCCTACGACCCACCGGCGAGCATCACCTGGGAGCAGGAGCGCGGCGACGTCAAGTCGCTGCGCGGCTGGTGGCGGTTCGAGGACCTCGGGGACGGGCGGACGCGTGCGACCTACGGGCTCGCGGTCGATCCCGGTCGCATGCTCGGGCTCCTCGTGCGCGGGCCGACGGAGGCCAAGGTGCGCGACTACCTGCTCGGCGGCGCCATCGACGGGCTGAAGGCACGCGCCGAGAGCAGCTGATCGGCGTCGAGCGCGCCAAGTTGGCGCCGGGGGCCGGTGGTCGGTGCGTAAGCCAGTCGCGTGGCGTTGGTGTTCGCACAGCCGGAGTTGCAC
>DATFRW010000201.1:0-35303 GCA_035262945.1 Solirubrobacteraceae bacterium | reverse complement strand
CGCGGCGCTCGTCGACATCAGCCTGGGCTCAGGTGGTCCGGGCGGCGACGGCGCGGCCGATCGCGTCACGGTCCAGGGCACCGCCGGGCGCGACGCGATGACGCTGACCGGCAAGGTCGTCGTCGCCGGCACGGCGACGCTGACGGGCCTGCACGCAGCCGTGAACATCAGCCACGCCGAGGGAGCGCTCGACACGCTTGCGATCGACACCGGTGCCGGCCAGGACAGCGTCGACACCTCCGGGCTCGCGCCCGGCACGATCGGGCTCGAGGTGCGCGACTAACCCGCGAGAATCTGCTGCGCGACGGTTCGCGGCCCTGAGCGATTCGCCCCGCGGCTGTCAGTCACCGGCCTCCACGTCGGCCACCTCGGCGGGCTCGGCAGGCGCCTCCGCGTGATGCGTCCAGAGCCGCACGTACGTTTCGCTCAGGAATCCGAGGTGCTCGCGCATCCGGCGCTCGGCTTCGTCAGGGTCCGACGCCTCGATCGCGTCGAGGATGTGGCGGTGGTCCTTGTTGACCTGGCAGAGGGTCTCCGGTCCGATCTCGCGCCGGCGCATGTTCGTCTGCAGGATCCCGAAGATCGGTTGACCGGCGATGCGCAGCAGGGTGTTGCCGGCCGCGTCGAGGATCGTCGTGTGGAAGGCGGTGTTGAAGGCGAACTGCTGCTCTGAGCCGATGTCCTTCTCGTTGCCGATGATGCAGGCCCGCAGCCGCTCGATATCGACGTCGCTGCGACGCTCGGCCGCCCGGCGCGCGGCGAACGTCTCGAGCAGCTCGCGCGCCTCGAGCATCTCCTCGGCGGTGACGTCCTGCGACTCGCGCAGCAGCGCGATGTTGGCTCTGAAGAACTCCGCGACGTGATCGACGGTCGGCAGCGTGACGAAGCTGCCGCCGCCGGCGCCCTTGGCGGTGCGGATGAGGTTCTGGGCGGCGAGCACGCGCAGCGCCTCGCGCACCGTGCCTCGGCTGACCCCGAATTGGCTGGCGAGCACCGCCTCGTTCGGCAACCGCTGCCCGCGAGGCAGCTCGCCGCGCATGATCAGCTCGCGCAGCTGGTCGTGGACCTGTTCATAGGCCTTCTTGACCCGCCTGATCGGTGCATCGGGATACTCGATCCGCGGGTCGCTGGTCTCGGTCATGTGCCTACGCATCGAGTCATCGGATGTCTGAGGATAGTCCTGGGTTCAGCGGCCCCACGAGGCCGTCAGCCGATGGCATCGCGCTCGAGGAGACGGCGGGCGATGATGAGCTGCTGGATCTCGTTGGAACCCTCACCAATGAGCAGGAGCGGCGCATCGCGGTAGAGGCGTTCGATGGGGTACTCCTTGGAATAGCCGTAGCCGCCGTGGATGCGCATCGCGTCGATGACGATCTCCTCGCAGACCTCGGTGGCGAACAGCTTGGCCATGCCCGCCTCCATGTCCGCCCGCTCGCCGCGGTCCTTCATCTCGGCGGCGTCGAGCATCAGCAGCTCGGCGGCGCGGATCTTGGTCGCCATCTGGGCGAGCTTGACCTGAATCTGCTGGTGCTGGGCGATCGGCTTGCCGAACGCCTCGCGCTCCTGGGCATAGCGGATCGAGTTCTCGTACGCAGACACCGCGATGCCCAACGCTCGGGCCGCGATGTTGACCCGGCCCAGCTCGATGCCGGCCATGAACTGCCGGAAGCCCTGTCCGACCTGCGACTCGCCGCCGAGCACGTTCTCGGCCGGCACCCGGAAGCCGTCGAAGACGAGCTCGGTCGACTCGACGCCCTTGTAGCCCAGCTTGCGCAGCGGCGGGGGGATGGTGAGCCCCCTTAGGTCCGCGTCCTCGGGGTCCTTGCGGACGATGAACGCCGTCATGCCCTTGTGGCGCGGAGTGGCGTCGGGATCGGTGACGGCCAGCAGCATCACCAGCCCGGCCCGCAGCCCGTTCGTCACCCACATCTTCTGGCCGGTCACGACGTAGTCGTCGCCATCGCGCACCGCGCGGGTGCGGATGGCCTGCACGTCCGAGCCCGCGTGCGGCTCGGTCATCGAGAACGCCGCACGCAGCTCCCCGCGCGCCATGGGCGGGAGCAGCTCGTCCTTCTGCTCGTCGGTGCCGAACGCCTTGACCATGAACGACGCGATGAAGTGCGTGTTGATCACGCCGGACAGCGAGATCCATCCGCGCGAGAGCTCCTTGACGATGAGCGCGTAGGTCGTGAGGTCGAGCCCCAAGCCGCCGTACTCCTCGGGGACCGTGGTCCCGAAGAGCCCGAGCTCGCGCATCGTGTCCACGAGCGGGTAGGGGAACTCGTCGGCCTCGTCGTATCGCGCCACGTTGGGCAGGACGTCCTTGTCGACGAAGTCACGAATGGTCCGCAGGATCTCCTGGCGCTCGGCGACGTCGGGCGCGCTCACCGCGTCACCTCGCGCGAAGCGACAGCCAAGGCGCCGAGGAAGCCGAGGTCGTCCTGTCGCTCGAGCCCCAGCACGGCGCCCCGCAGCGCTTCGACGCCGTCGGGCGCCAGCGCCAGCGCCGCGTTGGTCTGGAACTTGCCGACGACCTCATCGGCGGTCATCGGGTTCTCCGGGTCACCGCGCTGGTAGAGCAGCGTGCGCTCGATCTCGCGGCCGTCCTTGGTCCTGATCCGCGCGCCGCCAGGGAACGCCCGGCCGGCCGTCGCGAAGTCCGCGACCTCGTAGCGGATCGTCCCGGCCACCGCGAGCACATCCTCGTCGCCGATCGCCTCGTCGGTGTAGCTGGACACGTCCACGCGCCCGTGCGTGAGGTACGTGGCCACCGAGTAGGGCAGCGAGAACTTCGCCTCGTACTCGCTGCGCGGCCGGGCCTTGTTCGCCGCGGGCTCGAGGACCATGCTCACGCCTGCCGGTGGGCTGACGACGACGAGGTCGACGACGTCGCCGGGCTCGAGGCCCTCCTCGGTCATCGCCTGGATCGTGGCGTCGAGCGACGCGTGCAGGTAGTGGCAGGCGGGATAGGGCTTGAACGCGATCCGCGGCGTCTCCCAGCGCGCACCGAGGTCCGCCAGCTGGGCGTCGATGTCGACCTGCGCCTCGTCGCCGAGGTGCGCGCGGTAGAGGCCGAAGCGCCCCTCGAGCACCGTGCGCGGCCCGGTGGCTCCGTGCGCGGCCAGCGCGACCGCCGTCACGCCGCCGCTGGCGGCCATGCCCGCGTGCAGGCGCTTGGTCGACGAGCCGTCGCCAAGGAACTCGAGGATCCCGGACGCCAGGCTGCCCGCGATCCCGAGTGACTGCACGGTGGTCTCGGCGTCGAGGCCGCGCAGGCGCGCCGCGGCGGCGGCGGCGCCGAAGATGCCCGCGATCGCGGTGGGATGGAAGCCCTTGGCGTGGAACGCCTCGCCCGAGGCCATGCCGATGCGGATGGCGACCTCGTTGCCGGCGACGATGCTGGCGAGCACCTCCTCACCGCTGGCGGAGACCTGCTCGCCGACGGCCAGCGCCGCCGGCACCACGACGGTGCTGATGTGCGCCACGGCGCCGGGGTGCGTGTCGTCGAAGTCCAGCGAGTGGCAAGCGACGCCGTTCACGAACGCCGCGTCGCGGGCGGTCAGTCCGTCGCGCACGCCGATCGCGGTGGCCGGGCCCGCACCGCCCTCCTCGGCCAACGCCTCGCGCGCCGCCGGGAACGTGTCGAGGGCGTGCGCGGCCAGGCCGCAGCCGAGCACGTCGAGCGCGTGCAGCTTGGCGGCGTCCGCGACGTCCGCGGGAACGTCGGCGAGCGAGAGCGACGCGCTGAAGGACGCAAGTCGCTGTGCGGGGGTGGTCATGGTGATCCCTTCAGGCGGCGGAGTCAGACCGTCCACTCGGCGTCGGTACCGGGGAAGAGGTCGGTGACCTCGTCCGCGTCGCGCCGGTAGACCATGAACGTGCGCTGAAACTCGATGACGACCTCGCGGCGCTGGTTCACACCGCGTGTCCGGACGGAGACGATCCCGACCTGCGGGCGCGAGCGCGACTCGCGCTTGTCGAGGACCTCGGACTCCGACCACAGCGTGTCGCCCTCGAAGACTGGGTTGGGCAGCGAGATGTCCGTCCAGGACAGGTTGGCCGTCGCGTTCTCGCTCGTGTCCGGGACGCTCATCCCGGTGACGAGCGCCAGCGTGAACACGCTGTTCACCAGTGGGCGCCCGAAGCTCGTGCGCCCGGCGTGCACCTCGTTGAAATGCACCTGGTTGGTGTTCAGCGTCAGCAGCGTGAACCATTGGTTGTCCGTGCGCGTGACGGTCTTGCCGACGCGGCTGCGATACACGTCGCCGACCTCGAAGTCTTCGTAGAAGCGTCCGCGCCACTGCTTCGGGGCGCCCTGTTCCGTGGGCGGAATGGCAGCCGTCTCCTCTAATGTTGGACTTTGACCGCGGGGAGACTACAGGCGACCCATGTCTCTCTACAACGGCGCTGTTCTAGGCGTGCCTGTAGCCACTCCTCGGAGTCGGGCGGGTTGACAATGTTGAAGTCGAGCATAGACTCGCCGTCGCCCGACCACCGCGTGGCGCGGTTGGTGGCCACCCAAAAGGAGGGATCTCGGCGTGAAGGCGGTGCGCATCCACGAGTTCGGCGGGTCCGACCGGCTGCAGTACGAGGACGTCGACGACGCCGACCTCGGGCCGGGCCACGTCCGGATCAAGGTCAGCGCGTGCGCGCTCAACCACGTCGACGTCGACATCCGGGAGGGCGTCTCGCGTTTCCCGATCAGCTTCCCCCACATCCTCGGGCTGGAGATCGTCGGCACGATCGCCGAGGTCGGGGCAGGCTGCGACGACGGCTGGGCCGAGGGCCAGCGCGTCATGCCCTACCTGCTGGGCGGCGACGTCTTCATCGGCGTCGGCGGCCCCGGTGGCTTCGCCGAGTACGTCACCGCGCCGACCAAGCAGCTCGTTCGCGTGCCGGACGCGCTCGACGACGAGCGCGCGGCGGCGCTGCAGGTGGCGTTCGGGACGGCCTGGCACATGCTCTACGGCCGCGGCAAGCTGACGATCGGCGAGACCGTGCTCATCAACTCGGTCTCCGCCGGCATTGCCTCAGCCGCGGTCCAGCTCGCCAAACTCGGCGGCGCCTACGTGATCGGCACCTCGAGCTCGGAGGCCAAGCTCGCCCGAGCGGCCGAGCTCGGCATGGATGCGGGCATCGACTACAGCCGCGAGGACGTGCCCGCCCGGGTCATGGAGATCACCGGCGGCAAGGGCGTCGACCTCGTCTTCGAGCACGTCGGCGGCGAGCTCTTCGAGAAATCCCTCGAGTCGCTGTCCCCGGATGGGAGGCTCGTCACGTGCGGCGCGCACGGCGGCGAGGTCGTCCCGTTCGACATCATCCCGTTCTTCCGCTCCCAGCACACGATCATCGGCTCGTTCGTGTACTTGCGCGAGGAGCTCGAGCGAGTCCTGGCGATGGGAGCACGCGGCCAGATCGAGCCGCTCATCGCGGACACGTTCCCGCTGGAGGAGACCCGCGCGGCCATGGACAAGCTCGAGAGCCGCGACTTCTTCGGGAAGATCCTCGTCCGCCCGTGAGCGCTTCCCACCGCGACCCCGGCACACCGTTGGAGGTTTGATGCGACGCCTTGGAGTTGACGTTGGAGGCACCTTCACCGATCTCATCTTCGTCGACGACGAGACGGGCACGATCGAGATCCACAAGCTGCCCACCACGCCCGACGACCCGTCCGTCGGGACGGTCGAGGGCATCGAGCGTCTGACCGAGGAGGTCGGCGCGAGACCCGCCGACCTCGACCAGGTCTTCCACGGGACGACGATCGCGACCAACATCGTCATCGAGCACAACGGCGCGCGCGTGGGGATGCTTACCACGGAGGGCTACCGCGACATCCTGCACATCGCGCGGCACAAGAAGCCGCTGAACTTCTCCAACTACCAGGACCTGCCGTGGCAGCGCTATCCGCTGGCCCGTCGCCGCTACCGGCTGCCGGTACCCGAGCGCATCACCTCCGAGGGCGAGGTTCTGGTGCCGCTCGACGAGGAGCGCGCGCGCGAGCAGGTGCGCAAGCTGCGCGAGGCCGGCGTCGAGGCCGTGGCGGTGTGCTTCCTGTTCTCGTTCCTCAACGCGGCGCACGAGCAGCGCGTGGCCGACATCGTCCGCGAGGAGTTCCCCGACGCGTTCCTGTCGGTCTCCTCCGACGTGCTCCCGCAATACCGCGAGTACGAGCGCTTCTCCACGGTTGCCCTCAACGCGTACGTCGGCCCGCGCGTGGCCGGCTACGTGCGGCGGCTCGAGGACGAGCTGCGCCGGCTCGGCGTGCGCACCGGCCTGCACCTGATGACCTCGGCCAGCGGCGTCGCCACAGCGCAGGGCGCGGTCGAGCGCCCCGTGAACCTGCTGATGTCGGGACCGGTCGCCGGCGTGGTCGGGGGCATCTGGGTGGCCCGCCAGGCCGGGTTCGAGAGCGTCATCACGCTCGACGTCGGCGGCACGTCGGCCGACATCGGCCTCGCGCAGCAGGGCACGCTGCGCATGAAGCACCTGCTCGACACCCGCGTCGGGCCCTACCAGGCGATGATCCCGATGGTCGACGTCGACACGATCGGCGCGGGCGGCGGGTCGATCGCCTACGTCGACTCCGGCGGCATCTTCCGATCAGGCCCCCGGTCGGCGGGCGCCGTCCCCGGGCCCGCGGCCTACGGACGCGGCGGCAATGAGCCGACGTCCACCGATGCCATGGTCAACCTCGGCTGGCTGGCCCCCGAGGACTTCCTCGGCGGCGGCATGGAGTTGCAGCCCGACCTCTCGCGCAAGGCGTTCGAGGGCGTGGCCAACGAGATGGGGATGTCGATCGAGGAGGCCTCCATGGGCGCGCTGCGCATCTCGAGCGCCTCGATGGTCCAGTCGATCGAGGAGAACTCGGTGCGCAAGGGCTATGACCCCCGGGACTTCGCGCTTGTCGCCGAGGGCGGCGCCGGGCCGCTGTTCGCGGCTCCGATCGCGCTGGAGGTCGGCACGCCGGCCGTCATCGTGCCGCCGTACCCCGGCGTCACGGCGGCGATGGGCTTGCTCGCCACCGACGCGGTCTACGAGTACGTCGCCACGACCTACCAGCGCGTCTCGGCGCTGAACGCCGAGGAGATGGAGCGCCGCTTCGCGGAGCTCGAGGCGCAGGCGCGAGCGCAGCTGCAGGAGGACGGCATCCCGGAGGACCGCTGGGTCATCCAGCGCGTCGCGGACTGCCGGTACCTCGGGCAGGGATACGAGCTGCGCGTCGACTGCCCGTCGGGATCGATCGACGCCGCCTGGGTGGAGAAGGTCACGGCCGACTTCCACGACGCCCACGAGCGCGAGTACTCGCGGCGCTTCGAGGGCTCCGACATCGAAATCCCGAACATCCGCATCCGTGGCGTGGGCCTCATGCCCCCGCTCGAGCGGCCCGAGATCGAGGCCGACGAACATGTGCCGGCGGAGGCGCTGCGACGTGAGCGCAAGGCCTGGTTCCAGGTCGACGGCGAACTGCGCGAGCTCGACACGCGCTTCTACTCACGCGAAGCGCTGAAGGCGGGCAACCGGATCGAGGGACCGGCGGTCATCTGCCAGTACGACTCGACCACCGTGGTCCCGCCCGGCCTCGTCAGCGAGATCGATCGCTTCGGGAACATCGTCATCTGGATCGACGAGTCGGCGCGCGACACGCTGCAGAAGGCAGCGAGCGTGACGGTCGGCTAGCACCTTCGAGAGAAGACGGGGAGAACGACATGTCAGTCGCCAACTACGAGGTGGGGCGCGACGCGGGGCCTCCGACACGCGAGCGCGTCGAGGTCGACCCGATCACACTGCGGGTGCTCGGCGGCGCGTTCCACGCGATCGCCAAGGAGATGTCCGGCGTCCTGTTCCGGATGTCCTACTCGTCGATCATTCGCGAGTCCGAGGACCTCGGCGCGGGGCTCTTCGACGCCCAGGGCCGCGAGCTGTGCGAATCGGATTCCACGCCGATGCACATCGGGTCACTGCCGTGGTACATCCGCGGCTTCCTCGATCGGCTCGAGGGCCAGATCGAGGAGGGCGACGTGATCGTCCACAACCACCCCTACCTCGGAGCGTCGCACAGCCCCGACATCGCAGTGGCGGTGCCGATCTTCCACGAGGGCGAGCTGCTCGGCTTCGCGGCCGTGACCGCGCACGTGCTCGATGTCGGCGGCTCCTTCCCCGGCATCAACGCCGACGCGTTCGACGTCTACGCGGAGTCCAAGCTCTACAACGGGCTGCGCTGGTACCGCCGCGGCGAGCTCAACGAGGACGTCGACCGCATGATCTTCGACAACGTCCGCACGGAGACCATGAACCGCGGCGACATGAACGCGATGATGGCCGCGTGCATCCTCGGGCGCGACCGGCTGCTGCGGCTGGTCAACCGCTATGGGGCGGACGTGGTCATGTCGGCCGCCTACGAGTGGATGGACTACTCGGAGAAGATGCTGCGCGAGCAGATCGCCAAGATCCCCGACGGCGAGTACAAGGCACCCACCGCGTGGCTTGACGACGACGCGCGCAACCGCGGCGTGCGCCTGCGCGTCGAGACGAAGGTCATCGTCGAAGGGGACGGGATCACCATCGACGTCACGGGCTCGCAAGCCGAGGTGCCGACGGGCTACAACGTGCCGTTCGAGGGCTCGCTGCTGGTCGGGGCGTACTACGCGGTGCGCACGCTGCTGCTCGACGAGGTGACCTTCCCCGAGCACGTGCCGCAGAACGACGGCGTCTTCCGGCCGGTCACGGTGATCGCGCCGAAGGGGACGATCTTCAACCCCAACTTCCCACGCGCGTGCTTCTCGCGCTTCTGCCAGGTCCAGCGCGTGGTGGACAACACGATCCTCGCGCTGTCCGAGCAGCTCCCCGAGCAGGTGACCGCCGGCAACTCCGCGGGCATCCACTTCTGCTCGTACTCGGGCTTCCTGCCCGAGTCCGGCGAGTACTGGCTGTACCTCGAGGTCAACGAGGGCTCCTACGGCGGGCGCTTCGGCAAGGACGCGATGGACTCCGTCGACAACCTCATGGCCAACACGCGCAACAACCCGATCGAGGAGCTTGACCTGCGCTTCCCGGTGCGCTGCGACCAGTACGAGCTGCGGCCCGAGCCCGCGGCGCCCGGGCGGTGGCGCGGGGGCGTCGGCATCATCCGCCGCAACCGCTTTCTCGTCGACGGCACGTACTCGTGCGAGGGCGACCGCCAGTGGCAGGCGCCGCGCGGGATCTTCGGCGGCTGGGACGGCCTGACGGCGTCGACGCACAAGAACCCCGGCACGCCGAGCGAGGAGTACCTCGAGGCGAAGGTGACCGGCGTCGAGTTCAAGGCCGGCGAGTACATCGAGTTCCGCGAGCCCAACGCCGGCGGATACGGCGACCCCCTCGAGCGTCCCGCGGAGATGGTTCGCGAGGACATCCTCGACGACTTCACGACGATCGACCTCGCGCGCGAGGCCTACGGGGTGATCTTCGTCGACGAACGCGACCTCGAGATCGACGAGGAGGCCACGAAGCGCAAGCGCGACGAGATCCGCGCCTCGCGCAACGGCGACCGCGGCAAGCTCGAGACGCTGTTCAGCCGCAAGGACGGCAAGCTGCTGCCGTCGGTGAGCCCGACCTCGGAGGCCGGCAACACCGCCTTCGGCATGGCCTAGGTGGGGCCGTGGCGCAGGCAGCGTCCCCGCAGCAGGCGGCGGCCGCCGAGCCGCTCGACCTCTCCGCGCTCCAGGCGGCGAAGCTGGTGCGCAGCGGCGAGCTGCAAGCCGCCGACCTGACCGCGGCCTACCTCGCGCGGATCGGGCGCTTCGAGCCGGAGTTCAACTCGTTCCGCACGATCGACGCCGACCGTGCCCTCGCGCGCGCGCGCGACATCGACCACGCGGTCGCGCGCGGCGAGGATCCGGGGCCGCTCGCCGGAGTCCCGGTCGCGCTGAAGGACAACATCGCGATCGCCGGGGTGCGCATGTCCGCCGCCTCGGGGTTCCGGCGCGACGTCGCGCCCGAGATCGAGGACGCGCCGGTCACCGCCGGGCTCAAGCGCGCCGGCGCGGTCATCCTCGGCAGCCTGCACATGTCCGAGTGGGCCATCGGCGGCACCACCCAGAATGTCCACTTCGGTTACGGCCACAACGCGTGGGACCGCGACCGCGTGCCCGGCGGCTCCAGCGGCGGCTCGGGTGCCGCTGCCGCGGCGGGCCTGGCGCTCGTCACGATCGGCACGGACACGGGTGGCTCGATCCGCCTGCCCGCATCGCTGAACGGCGTCGTCGGGTTACGACCGACGCACGGGCGCGTGTCCAACCGCGCGTCGATCCCGGTGGCGTGGTCCTTCGACACGATCGGCCCGCTCGCGCGCCGTGCCGAGGACGTCGCGCTGGTGCTCGGAGCGATCGCCGGCTACGACGTCGGCGACCCCGCCTCGATCGACGCGCCGGTCGCCGACTACGTCGCCGCCGTGGGGAGCGGCGTCGACGGCCTCAAGGTCGGCGTGCTGCGCGGCCCCTTCCGCTCCGCACCGCTGGCCGACGGCATCCGGGCGCGGCTCGACGACGCCGAACGCGCGCTGGCCGGCCTCGGCGTCACGTTGGAGGACGCGACGCTCGACGGCCTCGAACGCGGCATCGAGCTCACCGCCGACCTCCTCCTGGCCGAGGCGGCCGCCGTCCACGCCGATCGGCTGGCCTCAAACCCCGACGGCTTCGCGCCGGACGTCCAGACACGTCTGCGCCGCGGCCAGGGCGTGACGGGGCCCGCCTACGGCGCCGGACGCCAGGAGCAGCGGGCGTGGCGGCGCAAGGTGGACGAGCTGCTCCGCGAGCACGACGTCCTCCTGTCGCCCGCCTGCCCGATCCCCGCGCCGCTGGCCGCCGAGAGCGACCCGCTGCCGATGACCGCGGTGCTCGCGCACTTCACGGGGGTCTGGGTGCTGGCCGGCGTGCCCGCCCTCGTCGTCCCGATCGGGTTCGTCGACGGGATGCCGGTCGCGATGCAGCTCATCGGGCGCCACTTCGACGAGGGCAGGCTGCTGGCGCTTGCCCACGCCTACCAGCAGGTCACCGATTGGCACCTGCAGCGGCCGCCCGATGGTCCGGCGGCGGGATGAGCGCCGGCGCGCGCTTACTCCGATCCGCCGGCCAGGGCGGGGACCTTCTCCCCGAACGCGCCGGCGGCGCGCAGCGTCTCGAGCTCGTCGTTCGAGTAGCCGCAGACGGTCCTCAGCAGCTCGCGGGTGTGCTCGCCGCGGAAGGGCGCACGCCGCAGCGGTCGCTCGGAGCCGCTGAGGCGCAGCGGCGAGGCGACCTGGCGCACGGACCCGAAGCGGGGGTGCTCGATCTCGACCACGTCGCCGCGCGCGACGGTCTGCGGATCGTCGAGCGCGACCCCAACCTCGTTGACCGGGCCGTTCGGCACGCCCGCGGCGGTGAAGGTCTGCACCCAGTCCTCGGTCGTCCGGGCGCGGAGCAGGTCGGCGATGATCGGCAGCAGCACGTCGCGATTGCGGTCGCGGGCGGCGAAGTCGACGAAGCGCTCGTCCTCGACGAGGTCTGGGCGCTCGAGCACGTCGCACAGGCGCTCCCAGAACTTCGGCTTGGCGCAGGCGACGATGATCCAGCCGTCGGCGGTCTCGAAGGCCTGGAAGGGGACGATCGAGGGGTGGGCCGAGCTGGCCATGCGGCGCGGCGACCAGCGGCCGGTGGCCGCCCACGTGCCCACGTACATGAGCTGGTGCAGCGCCGTCTCGAAGAGCGAGATGTCGGCGTCGCAGCCGACGCCGTCGCGGCGCGCGCGGTGCAGGCCCGCGAGGAGGGCGAGAGCGGCGACATAGCCGCCGGTCAGGTCGACGAGCGACAGGCCGCTCTTGGTGGGCGGGCCCTGGGGGTCGCCGGTGAGGCTCATCCAGCCGGCCATCGCCTGGACGATGTAGTCGTAGCCGGCCTCCGACGCCCGTGGGCCGCTCATCCCGAAGCCCGACAGCGACACGCAGACGATGCGCGGGTTGAGCTCCTTGAGGTCGTCGTAGGTGAGTCTCAGCTTGGCCGGCTGGTCTCCGCGCAGGTTGGAGTAGACGGCGTCGGAGTGGCGCACGAGGTCCTCGAGGACGCGCCGTCCCGCCGGGACGCGCAGGTTGACCGAGACGCTCTTCTTGTTGCGGTTGAAGGTCTCGAAGAAGAGCGAGTCCTCGCCCTCCTGGAAGGGGGGCACGTAGCGCCCGACGTCACCGTCAGCCGCCGGGTCCTCGATCTTGATCACCTCGGCGCCGAGGTCGGCCAGCTGCAACGTGCCCCACGGCCCTGCTCCGTACTGCTCGACCGCGATGACCCGTACGTCGCGCAGCGGCGCGTTCGGCGCGTCAGATGCTTCCGTCATCTACCTAGGTTGCACTACGTGTAAGTCTGAGTCAACAAGTTAATGGGGAGATCCTCGTGAGCGAATTTATTGAAGTTCGTGGTGTGAACCTGTGGCATGAGATAACTGGTGAAGGCGAGCCGGTGATCCAGATCCACGGATCGGGCTTCGGGCACTTCAATTTCGGCCCCGCCACCCCGATCCTCAGCAACGAGTTCCGCTGCATCGACTACGACCAGCGCGGCTACGGCCAGTCGGAAAAGCCCGAGCAGGAGTACGACCTCGAGGTATGGGCCGACGACGCCGCGGCGCTCGTCGAGGCGCTCGGGCTCGAGCGCGCGCACGTCCACGGCACGTCGATGGGCGGCATGGTCGCAATCCTCATGGCCGGCAAGTACCCCGAGCGCGTGCAGTCCGTCGTCATCAACTGCGCAGCGGCGAAGCTCGGCTACTCGGGCCAGCTGGTCTTCCGCAACTGGATCGACCTCATCAAGCTCGAGGGGTGCGGCAGCCGCACGCTGGCCGAGCTGATCGCCTGGCAGTGCCTCTCGCGCGCGTACATGGAGACGCCCGAGGGCAAGGCCGGCGTCGACGTGATCCAGCAGATCCTGCGCGACGCGAACGAGGACCGGGTCATGATCCACGCCTGCCAGGCCATGATCGACATGGACCTGCGCGAGTGGGTGCCCAAGATCACCTCGCCGGCGCTCGTGGTCGGCGGCGACGAGGACGTGATGACGCCGTGGGACCAGGGCCCGGTGGGCGCCGGCCAGCAGTGGATCGCCGACAACCTGCCCAACGGCGACGTCGCCGTGATCAAGGGCTCAAACCACTCGACGATCTTCGACGGCACCGAGGCGCACTGCCGCGCGGTGGCCGACTTCTTCCGCGCCCACCCCGGAGCGGGCTGAGGCGCGGCTCAGGCCTCGGAGGCCAGGACCTCCTTGAAGAAAGCGGTGACGACCTCGATCGCCTCCTCCGGTGCCTCGAGCAGGTCGGCGTGGCCGATGTCCGGGAACTCGTGCAGCCGCGCGTAGTCGGGCACGCGCTCGACGATCTGGCGAACGCTGTAGCCCGAGGGGGCGAGGTCGGGCGGGGTCATGATGTCGCGCGAGCCGTTCGTGAACAGGATCGGCCGGCGGATCTGATCGACCAGCGGCTCGAGGTCCATGGTCTCCATCGCCAGGCAGGCCTGGCGGACCGTGTACGGCGAGTTCTGGCCCACGATGCGCGTCACGTTGTCGAAGACGTCGGGGTGCTCCTCGATGAATCCTGCGCCGACCGCCTGGATGGTGAGCAGTTGACAGAAATCGTCGAGCGGCAGCGCGTCGCACTGCTGACGCCAATTGCGGAACATGGTGCGGCGATACACGTCACACCGCGCGAGGGCGCAGTCGGCGCACGAGGCGATCGTCTTGTCCGGGTACTTGGCGGTGAAGGCGAGGGAGATCATGCCCCCCATCGAGGTGCCGTGGTTGAAGCAGCGATCGATGCCGAGGGCGTCGAGCAGCCCGGCGCCCTCGTCGGCCCAGCTCTCGATCGAGTAGCCGGTGAGCGGCTGCGTCGAGCGCCCGTAGCCCGACGCGTCGAAGCTCAGCAGCCGGAAGTTCTCCCGGAAGCCGTCGTTGACGGCGTCGAAGTTCTGCCGGCCGAACAGCGAGCCGCCGAACTGCAGGATCAGCGGTGCGTCCTCGGGCCCGGTGAACTCGTAGTAGAGACGGACGTCGCCCACGTCTGCGAAGGGCATGCAGCTCCTCTCGACTTCGTATACAAAGGAATACCGTGACTGCGGACGGTGATACTACGTGACCCTGCGCCTCGCCGTGGAGAGCTCGCGCTCGATCCTCGAGAGCGATGCGAACAGCCACAACCGCGTGTGGCCGGACCTGGCCGCGGTCGGCGCGATCGACCCGGGCGACGAGCTCGTCGCCGAGCTGCGCGACGGCATGGACGGCGAGCTGCTGGCCATCGACGACGCCGCTGCGCTGACGACGCTCGACCTCGGTGCCAACCACCCGCTCACGGGCCCGATCGCGGTCCGCGGCGCGCAGCCCGGCGACGTGCTCGTGGTCGAGACGCAGAGCATCGAGCCCGCCGCGCGCGCAGCCACCGCGGTGCTCCCGGGATTCGGCCTGCTCGGCGACCTGTTCCTGCAGCCGTTCCTCGTCCATTGGGAGATCGCCGGCGGCGTCGCGCGATCGGAGCAGATGCCGGGGATCGCCATTCGCGGGCGGCCGTTCCTCGGGTGCGTGGCCGTCGCCCCCTCCGCGGACCTGCACGAGCGCGCGGCGGCGCGCGAGGACGCGTTGGCGGCGCAGGGCGGGCTCGTGCTCGGTCCCGAAGCGGCGACCGCGCGCCCTGCCGTCGAGCCCTACGCCTCGCGCGGGCTGCGCACGATCCCGCCGCGCGAGAACGGCGGCAACCTCGACGTGCCGCAGGCGGTGGTGGGCAGCCGCGTCCTGCTTCCGGTGCACGTGCCCGGCGCCATGCTCTCCCTCGGCGACCCGCACTTCGCCCAGGGCGAGGGGGAGGTGTGCGGCACCGCGATCGAGGTCGCCGCCACCGCCACGGTGCGGGTCTCCCTGCGGCGCTCCGGCGAGCTGCGCTGGCGGCCGACCTTCCCGGCGATCGAGTTCGAGGAGCCGGTCGTCGAGGGACCGCGGCCGTGCTTCCTGACCACCGGCATCCCGGTCGCCGCCGACGGCTCGAGCTCGCAGATGGACCTCACGCTCGCCGCGCGGCGGGCGCTGATCGAGCTCGTCGACTGGCTCGAGGCCGAGCGCGGGCTCACGCGCGAGCAGGGCTACGTGCTCGCGAGCGTGGCAGCCGACCTGCGGGTCGCCGAGGCCGTCAACGTGCCCAACGGCCTCGTGACCTGCCGGCTCCCGCTGGACGTCTTCGTGAGCGCCTGACCTCAGGCCGTCGCCGCGGCCAGCGCCTCGGCGAGGCGCTCGCGCACCGCGGCCCCCGCCTCGCTCGTCGTCGCGGTGCCGCCAAGATCGGCGGTCCGCGCCGCCGGGTCGGCTGCAGCAAGGTCCACCGCCCGCTCGAGCCCGCGGGCCGCCTCGGCCTCGCCGAGGAACTCGAGCATCAGCGCGACCGAGAGCAGCTCGGCCACGGGGTTGGCGATGCCCTTGCCGGCGATCGTCGGCGCCGAGCCGTGGATCGCCTGGAACAGGCTCGGGTTGGCGCGGGTGGGATCGATGTTCGCGCTCGGTGCGGTGCCGAGGCTGCCCGAGGCCGCCGCCGTGATGTCCGTGAGGATGTCGCCGAAGAGGTTGCTGGCAACGATCACGTCCAGCGAGCCCGGGTCGCTCACCACCCGCGCGGCGAGCGCGTCGATGAGCGCGAGCTCGTGCTCGACCTCGGGGAACTCAGCGGCCACGGCGAGCGAGACGTCGTCCCAGAACGGCATCGCGTGGCGCAGCGCGTTGGACTTGGTGGCGCTCGTGACGCGGCGGCGCCCGTGCGCGCGCGCGTATTCGAACGCGTAGCGCACGATGCGCTCGATCCCCGCGCGCGTGAACACCGACGTCTCGACGGCGACCTCGCCCGGCTTGTCGCGGTGCACCCGGCCGCCGATGCCGCCGTATTCGCCCTCGGTGTTCTCGCGCACCACGACGATGTCGAGATCGCCGGGGCCGACGTCGCGCAGCGGCGGCGAGGTTCCCGGCAGCACGCGCGCGGGCCGCAGGTTGACGTACTGGTCGAACCGCTGGCGCAGCGCGAGGATGGTGCCCCAGACGACGATCGTGTCGTGCACCCTGGGATCGCCGAACGGACCGCAGAGGATCGCGTCGAACCGGCTCAGCTCGTCGGGCAGGTCGGGGTCCATCGGCTCGCCCTTGTCCAGCGCTCGCTGGGCGCCCGCCTCGAACCGCTGCGTCGTGACGCCGAAGCCGCACTGCTCGGCCACCGCCTGCAGTGCGGCCTCGGCTTCGCCGATCACCTCCGACCCGATGCCGTCGCCGGGGAGCACGGCGACGGCATAGGAGCGTCCGGAGGAGCCGGCGTCCCTCACGCGGGGGCCTTCTCGGTGTCGGCCGCGGCCAGTGCCATGGCCTTGATCATCGCGAACTTCTCGACGTGCGGGTTGGGGTAGGCCTTGCGGCTCTGGCTCAGCCCCAGGGAGAGCATCGTCTCGGCCAGCTTGTACGTCAGCGGCCCGGGGTTGATGACCGGCACGGGCAGCTCCTCGCTGAGGTACGCGTGCGACTGGTGCATCGTGGTCGAGCCCAGGCAGATCACGTCGGCGCCATCCTCGACGCACTGCAGACCCGCGTCGCGCAGCTTGGGGAAGACGACCTCCTCCTTTCCGCCGAGCAGGTTGGAGACGTCGGGCGGGGTGTTGATCGACCTGATCGAGACGAGCAGGTTCGTCAGCCCGTACTCGGCCACGCCCTTCTTGTAGAGGTGCATCCACGGGTCCCACTGGGTGAGCACCGAGAACTTGTGGCCCAGCATGAGGGCCATCAGGAACGACGCCTTGCCCGGCGTGACCACCGGGATGTCGAGCACGGAGCGCAGCGCGTTGGCGCCTGAGTCGCTCATCGTGTCGATGCAGATCGCGTCGTAGCCCTCCTCTGCGGCTTCCAGGCCGGCCTCGAACATCGAGAAGTCGGCCAGTACGTAGTCGTGGTAGCTGTCGTAGAGCGCAGGGCCGGCCTTCACCGGCTTGTACTCGAGCTCCATGTCCGGGCTGAGCTTGACCGACTCCTGCTGTAGGCGCCGGTTGGCGAGACCCTGCTCATCCAGGGCGAACGGAACGAGGACGCACACCTTCGGCACGGCGGACCTCCTTATGTCGGACTTCACGCGGCGGCACCGTACCGCCCCGCAGCCCGTCGCGCCAGCGCTCGCCTCAGCCCCAGATGCCCGCGGTGAGCCCGCCGTCGACCACCAGGTTGGTCCCGGTCACCCACGACGCCTCGTCGGAGGCGAGGTAGACGAAGGCGTCGGCGAGGTCGGCCGGGCGCCCCAGCCGCCCCAGCGGCGCGCGCTCTCCGATGGCGCGTTCGGCCTGTTCGGCGTCCGGTTGCGCGGCCAGGTAGGCCTCGAGCATCGGCGTGCGCACGAACCCCGGTGAGACGCAGTTGGCGCGGATGCCGTCGCGCGCGCCGTCGAGCGCCAGGCACTTGGTCAGCATGATCGTGCCGGCCTTCGCCGCGGCGTAGCCGGCCTGGCCCTCGGTGCCCCACATCCCCGCGATGGACCCGGTGCTGACGATCGCGCCGCCTCCCGCCGCGATGAAGTGCCGCCAGGCGGCGCGCGACATGAGATAGACGCTCTTGAGGTCGACCGCGAGCACGCGATCCCAGTCGTCCTCGCCGAGGTCGTGGACGGCGCCGGCCATCGGGATGCCGGCGTTGTTGATCAGCCCGTCGAGGCCGCCGAGGGTCTCGGTGGCGGCCGCGATCGCCGCGGCGACCGCCGCACCGTCGGTCACGTCGGCCACCACGCCCGTTTCGGCGCCGAGCTCGCGGGCGATCGTCCCGCCGGTCTCGGGGTCGAGGTCGACGACGACGACGCGCGCGCCCTCGCCGATGCACCGGGAAGCCACCGCGTGCCCGATCCCGCGCGCGGCGCCTGTGATGACCATTCGCTTTCCGGCCAGGCGCCCGTGCCCAGGTGGGCCGATGTCAGACATTCGCGTAACCTACCAGCGCCCTTCTACCCGGCCGAGTCGGTGTTCGGCCCGTCCCACGGGGAGCCAGGTGCCCGACTACGAGATCAACTTCAGCCTCGCCGGACGCGTCGCCGTCGTCACGGGAGCCGCCCAGGGGATCGGCCAGGCCGTGGCGGCGGGCATGGCCCACGCCGGCGCCGACGTCGCCGCCATCGACCTCGACAGCGACCGCCTCGCGGAGACGCGCGGGCTGGTCGAGGCCACGGGCCGGCGCTGCCTGGCGCTCGGTTGCGACATCGGCGATCGCGAGGCCGTCGACGCCGCGTTCGACGAGATCGCCGCGCGGCTGGCCCCGGCCGACGCGCTCGTCAACTGCGCCGGCGTCATCGCCCCGAACGAGCCCGCCGAGGACGCCAAGGAGCGGGACATGGACCTGCTGTGGCGCGTGAACGTGAAGGGCACGTTCTTCTGCGCCCAGGCCGCCGCGCGCCAGATGATCGGACGCGGGCGCGGGCAGATCGTCAACCTCGCATCGCAGGCGGCGATCGTGTCGCTGCCCCATCAGTCGGCCTACACGGCCTCGAAGGGGGCGGTCGCGGCGCTGACGCGCAGCCTGGCCATCGACTGGGGCAAGTACGGCATCAACGTCAACGCGATCGCGCCGACCTTCGTCTGGACGCCGATGGCCGCACCGATGCTCGAGATCAAGGAGGTCCGCGACGCGTCGGAGCGCAGGATCCCGCTCGGACGCCTCGGCCAGCCTCAGGACATCGCCGGGGCCGCGATCTTCCTCTGCAGCGACGCGGCCAGCCTGATCACCGGTCACCTGCTCCCTGTCGACGGCGGGTGGACCGCGGGCGAGCCCGAGCTCGCCCTCTGATCGACGGCACCGCGCGCTCGAGCACGACCGCGAGCACCACGCCCCAGAGCATGGGGTTGGCGATCAGCTGCACGACGGGCGACAGCGAGCTCCCGACGGCGATCCACACCAGGCTCGGCACCAGCGCGGGCGCTACGACGAGCGCCAGCATCCAGATCGGCTCGGTCACCGTGTTGCCGATCGTCTGCAGCAGGATCATGGTCAGCACGACGGCCAGCAGCGCGGCGGAGACGCTGAGCGGCAGGGCGGCCGTGATCTCGACGATCGGGCGGACGAATGCGACGGTGCCGATGAGCAGCGCGGCCAGGACGAGCGGGCGGCGGCGCGGATTTCCGAGCAGCCGCGCGATCCCGATCGAGTCAAGGCGCGAGACCGTCCCGACCACGTTGCCGACCACCGCGCCCCCGGCCTGGGCCGCGCCGTGCATGAGGAACGCGCGGCCGGATGCGTCGCCGCGCGAGACGAGCGCGTGCTCGAGGGCCACCACCTTCCCCGACGCGATCGTGTTGAACGCGGCCAGGGCCCCCGCGACGAGGAACGGGAGCACGACGGCCACGCCGATGTCCGGGCTACCCCACGGGAAGAGCACAGGTGTCTGCAGGCCCCCGCTCGTGTCCACGCTCGGCACCCCGTCGAGGAGCAGGTACATGCCGGTGCCGGCCAGGAGCGCGACCAGCAGGCTGTACGGGCTCCAGCGTGGATGTCCGCGCAGGAGCAGGACGGAGCCCACGACCACGAGCGTGCTCGCCCACGCCGCGCCGTCACCGGGGAGGCCGTCGCTCGCGCCGATCGCACGCTCGTACGTGGCGGGGATGACGGCGAGCGTCACGGTGAGCACGAAGACGTTGGCGACGAGGGGCGTGAAGGCGCGCGCCATCAGGCGGTCGACCCGCAGCACCGCCATGAGCGCGACGCCCGCGCCCGCGGCCAGCAGCCCGCCGGTGATGGCGTCCAGGCCGTGCGAACCGTTGGCGGTCACGACGGTGATCGCGGCGAGGTACGCGCTGGCCGGACCCTCGTACATCGGAAGCCGGAACCCGAGTAGGACCTGGAGTAAAGTCGCGAAGGCGAGGCCAAGCATCGAGCCCACGATGAGCGCGTGCACACGGTCCGGCGTCACGCCCGCAAGCGAGCCCGCGACGAGCCAGAACCCCAATGCCGACGGCACTACCGCGAGGGTCCACAGGCCAGCGGCCACGAGATCCTCACGCAGGTTGGCGCGTCGTCGTCCGGCCCCCGCCGCTTCCACGGGCTCGCACTCGGCAGAGAGCGGCGCTGACCGCACCCCGCGATACGTTAGTGAACGAATGCATGCAACTGCATACCGAGCGCTATAAGATGAGGAGCTGCTGATGAGCCTGCCCGATCTCACCGGCGCCGTTTCGACGTTTTCTCCTGGCGAGGAGGCGTATCTCGCCATCCGCCGATCCATCCTCGAAGGGACGCTGCGTCCCGGACAGCGGATCGTCGAGCAGCAGCTCGCGGAGGCGCTGAGCGTCAGCCGAACGCCGGTGCGCGAGGCGCTCGTCAAGCTCGAGCGCGAGAACCTCGTCGCCAGGATGGGGCGCGGAATGGCCGTGCGCACGTACTCCAGCGACGAGGTGCGCGACATCTACGAGCTGCGTGCGCACCTCGAGAGCTTCGCCGCGCGGATCGCGTGTGAGCGCATCACCGGTGCCGAGCTGGGCGCGCTCGAGGGCGTGCAGGACGACCTCGAGATGGACCGCTCGGACGAGCCGGAGGGCGAGGCCATCCGCAACCTCGCCCAGGCCAATCAGCGCTTCCACGCGGTGGTCGTGCGCGCTGCCCGCAACGCTCCCCTGGAGCGCTGCTTCACCCAGGTCGTCCAGCTGCCTCTGCTCTACAAGGCGTACCTCTGGTACGACGAGGACGAGAAGCGCGCCTCCTCCCACGACCACCGCGAGTTGCTGACGATGCTCCGCAACCGCGACGGCGAGGCGGCCGAGCCCCATTGGCGCCAGCACCTGCTGCGCGGGCGCGACGCGCTCCTCCAGCACCTCGCGGCGCACGAGGCGGAAGAGGCATGAGATGAGCGCAGCATGAAGGCAGTCCGCTACCACGAGCACGGACCAGCCAGCGTGCTGCGCTACGAGGAGGTCGAGGACCCGGTGCCGGGCGAGGGCGACCTCGTCATCGGCATGCGCGCCTGCGGCGTCAACCACTTCGACATCGACCTGCGCGCGGGCGTGTCGCGCTGGCCGCTGCCGCTGCCGCACCAGCTCGGCGTCGAGTTCGCCGGCGTGGTCGAGTCCGTCGGACCCGGGGTCGAGGGCTTCGCGCCCGGCGACCGCGTATGGGCACGTCACGAGATCGAGTGCGGCCACTGCGCGTACTGCTTCCGCGGGCGCCCGAATCTCTGCCGCAATGCGCAGATGTTCAGCGTCCAGCTGCTCGGCGGCTACGCCGAGCGGGTCGTCGCGCCCGCGCGCGGGACCCATGCCCTCCCCGACTCGCTGAGCTTCGAGCAGGCCGCGGCCGGCCAGGTGGTGTTCGCCACCGCGTACCACATGCTCGTCACCCGCGGGCGCGTGGAGCCGGGGCAGACCGTCGTCGTGCAGGCGGCCGGCAGCGGCATCGGCCACGCCGCCGTGCAGATCGCGGCGATGGCCGGCGCGCGCGTGATCGCCACGGCCGGCGCGCCCGAGAAGCTTGCTCGCGCGCGCCAACTCGGCGCCGATGAGACGATCAACTACCGCGAGGAGAAGCTCGCCGAGCGGATCCTCGAGCTCACCGACGGCGTGGGCGCGGACCTCTACATCGAGCACGTCGGAGGCGACCTGTTCATGGAGAGCCTCCACGGCCTGCGGCCGGGCGGCCGCCTGGTCACCTGCGGGGGCCACGCCGGCGAGACGCCGCCGATCGACATCATCGAGCTGTTCCGCAACGAGTGGGAGGTCCTCGGCTCGCGGATCGGCACGGCCGAGGAGATGGTGCTGGTGATGGACCTGTTGGCGGAGGGGCGCCTCGAGGCGTCCGTCCATGCGGCGATCCCGCTCGCGGAGGCGCCGGAGGCGCACCGGATCCTCGAGCAGCGCGAGCAGACCGGGAAGGTGGTGCTGGTCCCGTGAGCACGCCCGACGACCTTCCGCGCCCGGACGACTACGTCTCGATCTACACCCGCGGCGTCGAGCTGCATCCGCGCACGACGTGCCTGGTGATGGTCGACCTCATGTACGCCACGGGCCACCGCGATTACGGCCTCGGCGCGCTGCTGCGCGAGCAGGGCAAGATCGAGGAGGCCGAGTACCGCTTCTCGCGCATCGAGGAGCTCGTCGTGCCCAACACGCTGCGCCTGCTCGCCTGGGCGCGCGAGCACGACGTGCGCCGGGTCTTCCTCACCTACGGCTCGGAGGTCAGCGATTACAGCGACCTGTCGGCGCAGATGCTCGGCGTCTGCCAGGCGACGAGCAACCGCGTCGGCCTGCGCGAGCACGACCTGCTCGACGAGCTCGAGCGCCAGCCGAACGAGCGCGTGGTCAACAAGATCACGCCCAGCGCGTTCAACTCCACGCCGCTGGAGCTGATCCTCCACACCTACGGGTGCGACACGCTGCTGTTCACCGGCGTGTCGACGAACATGTGCGTCGAGGGGACGCTGCGCGACGCCGCCGACCGCGGGTTCGGGTGCGTCCTCGTCGAAGACGCCTGCGGCGCCGACGCGCCCGAGTACCACGACGCGACCTGCGTCGTGACCCAGCGCCTGTACGGCACGGTCATGCGCACGCAAGAGGTGATCGACGGCCTCGAGGGCGCCGGCGTCCCGGACTCGCAACCCATCGCGGCGACGGCCGTCCCCTGACGCAGGTGGCAGGGGCGAACGGCCACAGCTCGGGCGACCCGGGCGCGACGGTTCGGGTGGGCATCGACGTCGGCGGCACCTTCACCGACCTCATGCTCGTCGACGACGCGCGCGCGCGAGTAACAGTGCACAAGGTTCCGACCTCGCCGGCCGACCCGTCCCTGGCCACGATGACGGGCCTGCGGGAGCTGTGCGAGCTCGCGGACGTCGGGATCGCCGCCATCGATCAGCTGCTGCACGGCACCACCGTGGCGACCAACATCGTCCTCGAGCGCAACGGCTCACGCACCGGGATGATCACCACGCGGGGCTTCCGCGACCTCATCTACATCGGCCGCCACCGCCGCCCCAAGACCTTCTCGATCTACCAGGACCTGCCGTGGCGCGAGCCGACGCTCGTCGAGCGCCGGCTGCGGCTCCCGGTCACCGAGCGGATCGTGCCGCCGGGCGAGGTCTACACCGCGCTCGACGAGGACGAGGTCCGCGCCGCCGTGCGCCGCCTGCGCGACGAGGGCGTCGAGGCCGTGTGCGTGTGCTTTTTGTTCTCGTTCCTCAACCCCGCCCACGAGGATCGCGTGAAGGAGATCCTCGAGGAGGAGTTCCCCGAGGCGCATCTGTCGATCTCGCACGAGGTCACGCCGCAGCACCGCGAGTACGAGCGCTTCGCGACCGCCGCGCTGAACGCGTACATCGGCCCCAAGACCAGCCGCTACCTGCGGCGGATGAACGAGTCGCTGCACGAGCTGGCGCCGGACAGCGACTTCCACCTCATGTCCTCCAACGGCGGCACGCTCACCGTCGACGGTGCCGCCGAGCGCCCCACGCAACTGCTGATGTCGGGCCCGGTGGCCGGAATCATCGGCGGGATCGCGGTGGGGCGGTCGGCTGGCTTCGACAGCGTGATCACGCTCGACGTCGGCGGCACCTCGGCGGACATCGGCGTCGCGCCGGGCGGGCAGCTGCGGATGAAGCACCTCTACGACACCAACCTCGGCGGGTACGACGTCATGGTGTCGATGGCCGACCTCGACACGATCGGGGCCGGCGGAGGCTCGATCGCGCGGATCGACGCCGGCGGTCTGCTGCGCGTCGGCCCGCAGAGCGCCGGGGCCGACCCCGGGCCGGTGTGCTACGGCGCCGGCGGCACCGAGCCGACGGCCACCGACGCGCAGGCCGCGCTCGGCCGGCTGCGCCCGCAGGCCCGCCTGGCCGGCCGCCTGGAGCTCGACGTCGCCGCCGCCGAGGAGGCGGTCGGAGCGCTCGGAGCGCAGCTGGGCATGGCGGTCGAGGAGGCCGCGCTCGGGGTGACCCAGATCGTCACCCAGAACATGGTCAACGCGATCAGCATCAACTCCGTGCAGCGGGGGTTCGACCCGCGCGACTTCAGCCTCGTCGCGTTCGGCGGCGGAGGCCCCCTCTACGCCGTCGACATCGCGCGTGAGCTCTCGATCCCGCGCGTCCTCGTACCGCTGCACCCCGGGATCACCTCGGCCATGGGCCTGCTCGCGTCCGACCTCAAGTACGAGACGCAGCGCACGGTGATGCTCGAGGCCGCCAACGCCGACCCGGAGGCGATCGAGGCCGCCTTTCGCGAGCTCGAGGCCGGGGGACGCGAGCGCCTGCAGACCGACGGGATCGGCGAGGGAGCGAGGGTCTTCCAGCGCCTGGCCGACTGCCGCTACGTGGGCCAGGCCTACGAGCTGCTCGTCACCCTGCCGCCCGGACCGGTCGACGCGGACGGCATCGAGCGGCTCGCGGAGGAGTTCGAGGCCGCCCACGAGCGCGAGTTCTTCTATCGCTTCGAGGACACGCCGGTTCAGATCGTCCATCTGCGCTCCTACGCGATCGGCGTCATGCCCGAGCTGCGCGCCGAGCACCTCGAGCAGGGCACTGCCACCGTGCCGGACGACGCCTTCCTGGACCGCCATGCCGTGTTGTTCGCCGACGGCGCCGAGCACGCGCGCCACGACACGCCCTTCTACGACCGCATGAAGCTGCTCGCGGGCAACGTGATCACCGGCCCCGCGGTGATCGAGCAGCTCGACTCCACCACCGTCCTGCCGCCCGGCGTCACCGCCGCGGTCCGAGCCGACGGGACGATCGTCATCGACATCGAGGAGGCGCGATGACCACCGAGACCTCGCGCACGCCGCTGGACCCGGTCACGCTCGGCGTCCTCGGAGGGGCGTTCCAGGCGATCGGCCTGGAGATGGGCCACGCGCTGAAGCGCATGGCGTACAGCCCCGCCGCCCAGCAGGTCGAGGACCTCGGCGGCGGCCTCTTCACGCGCGAGGGCCTGGAGATCTGCGAATCGGACACGACGCCGATGCACATCGGCTCGATCCCGGCGTACGTGCGCGGGTTCATGCGCCGCCTGGAGGGCAGGGTCGAGCCCGGCGACATCATCATCCATAACAACCCCTACCACGGCGCGTCGCACTCGCCGGACCTGTGCGTCGCGATCCCGATCTTCGACGAGGGCGAGCTGCTGGCGTGGTCGGCCTCGACCATCCACCTCTCCGACACCGGAGGCGTCTTCCCGGGCATCGCCATCGACGTCCACGACGTCTGGGCCGAGTCGAAGATCTACGATTCGCTCAAGCTCTACGAGCGCGGCGTGCGCAACGAGCAGCTGTGGCAGTTCTTCATCGACAACACGCGCACGCCCAGCTACGTCGTCGGCGACACGGAGGCGATGATCGCCGCGGGCCGCCTCGGCGAGCGCCGCTTCCTGGGCCTGATCGAGAAGTACGGCCGCGACACCGTCATGCAGGGGGTCGACGAGTTCCTCGACTACTGCGAGCGGATGATGCGCGCGCAGATCGAGCAGGTCCCGGACGGCACCTGGGAGGCCGACGGCTGGCTCGACGACGACGGGCGCAACCGCGATCAGCCGCTGTACGTGAAGGCCAAGGTCACGGTCGAGGGGTCGGAGATCACGGTCGACCTGTCGGAGTCTTGCGACAACGTCCCGACGGGCTTCAACGTGCCCTTCGGAGGCAGCGTGCTGCCGGGCATCTACACGGTGATCCGGTCCGTGTTCCTCGACGAGGCGACGTTCACCGACTTCATCCCGCAGAACGACGGGATCTTCCGGCCGATCAAGGTCGTCGCGCGCGAGGGCTCCATCTTCAACCCGTCGTTCCCGCGCTCGGCGCTGTCGCGCGTGTGCCCGATCATGCGCGTGTCGGACTGCGCGATCATCGCGCTCGCCGACGTGGTCCCCGACCGCGTGTGCGCCGGGTGCTCGGCGGTCGGCGTCGGCGTGTACACCGGCTACATCCCCGAGCTCGAGGAGTACTGGGTCCACGTCGAGATCAACGAGGGCGCCTACGGCGGGCGCCACGGGAAGGACGGCCTCGACGCGGTCGACGTGCTGACGGTCAACTCGCGCAACACGCCGATCGAGGAGACCGACTGGCTCTTCCCGCTGCACACCGTCCGCTACGAGCTGCGCGACGACGTCGAGCCCGCGCCCGGCCGCTGGCGCGGGGGCATGGGGATCGTCCGCGAGAACCAGTTCGTCAAGGGCGGCGCGTTCACCTCGGAGACCGACCGCGCCTACGACCCGCCGGCGGGCCTGTTCGGCGGCGGGAAGGGCACCACGCTGCGGCTGACCCGCATCGACCCGGACGGCGCCGAGCACGCGCTGCACTCCAAGCACACGAACTTCACGATGGAGCCGGGGTCGGCGCTGCGCTGGCAGCAGTCGTGCGGTGGGGGCTACGGCGACCCGCTGGAGCGCGACCCGCAGGCGGTCCTGCGCGACTGGCTCGACGAGCTCATCTCGGCCGAGGGAGCTCGCAACGACTACGGCGTCGTCATCGCCGAGGGCGACGGCAGCGTCGATCACGAGGCGACCGCCGCACTGCGCGAGGAGCGCCGAGCACCAGGAGCCGGCACATGAGGATCAAGTACATCGTCCCGTTCCCGTTCGACGAGGTCGGGCTCGCCAACCGCGCCGCGCAGCTCGGCCCCGAGCTGCGCACGCCAGGCGTCGAGTACGAGTTCATCCCGGTCAAGAACTCCTGCTACAACGCCGACAGTGCCTACGAGCTGCTGATCCTCGACGCCTACATCGCCGAGGCCGGCTTGCGCAGCGAGGAGGAGGGCTACGACGCGGTGGTGATGGACACCGTCTCGGACTCCGGCCTCGCCGCGCTGCGCTCGCGCTTGACGATCCCGGTCCTCGGCCCCGGGCAGGTCCAACAGCACATCGCGGCGATCCTCGGGCGGCGCTTCTCGATCCTCACGATGTGGCGGCGCTGGTTCAGCATGTACGAGAAGCTCATGGCGGACTACGGGACGCGCCACTACTGCGTCTCGATCCGCTCGATCGACGTCCGGCCCGACCAGGAGCAGCTGCTCGCCGGCAAGGAGGAGTTCGTCTTCGAGGCGCTCGAACGCGAGGGCAGGGCGGCCATCGACGAGGACGGCGCCGACGTGATCCTCATCGGCTCGACCACGATGCACCAGTCCGTCGACCACCTGCGCCGCACGCTCGGGGTGCCGGTGATCAACCCGGGCCCGCTGGCCATCAAGCTCGCCGAGCTGTTCGTGACGCTCGGGCTCTCGCACTCCAAGCAGGCCTTCATGGCGCCCGAGATCGTGCAGGACGAGAAGCTGCACTCCCTTCTTGCCGCGGAGGCGGCGTCCTAGCGCGCGCTCAAGCGCCGCGCGCCGATTGGCTCGGAACACCCGTCCGTGCCGGGCTCGCGCTCGCGGTGCTCGCGATGGCGACGAGCACGTTCGCCACGCTGGGCCTCGGGGCGATCGCGCCCTACCTGCGCTCGGCCTTCGACCTGTCGACCTTCGAGGTCGGCATCCTCCCCGCGCTTGTGTTCCTCGGCTCGTTCGTGGTGTCGATCCCGGCGGGGCGCCTCACCGATCGCATCGGCGCGGGCCGCGCCCTGGTCATCTCCCAGCTCGGCGTCGCGCTGAGCATCTCGATCGCGGCCGTCGCGCCGAGCCGTTTCGCCTTCCTGGCCGCCGTCGGCGTGGCCGGCCTGGGTTACGGCGCGGTCAACCCGGCGACGAACGTGCTCTCGACCTCGCTGGTGCCGCGCGACCACCGGGCGCTGTTCCTGAGCGTCAAGCAGACCGGGGTCACCCTCGGCGGCCTGCTCGGCGGCCTCATCCTGCCCGGACTGGCCGACGCCGTCGGCTGGCGCGCGTGCCTGATGCTGCCGATCGGGCTGCTGCTCGCCAGCGCCGGCGGGGGGGTGTGGGTGGCCAGGCGCGAGGCGGCGGGCTGGTTCACGGCCGCGCCTTCAGCGGCCGCCGCCATGGAGCGGCGGGTGAGGATCTCGGTACCGGGCGGATTTCCCACCGGCTTGTTCGGCTTCGTGATGTCGGGTGTGCAGCTCAGCGTCGCCGGCTACCTGACGGTCTACCTGGTCGACACCGATGACTTCTCGCGCCCCGCCGCGGGCTTCGCGCTGGGCGCGGCGTTCTTCGCGGCATGCGCAGGGCGCATCGCGTGGGGCTACGCCTCGGACCGCTGGTTCACGTCGCACGCGCGCACGCTCGTCGTTGTCGCGACCGGGAGCTTCGCCGCCCTGACGGCGATCGCGGCGGGCGCGCAGGGCGCTGCGCTGTGGATCGCGGTGCTGCTGGTCGGCTTCTGCTCGTTCGGGTGGAACGGCGTCTACATGGCGCTCATCACCGACCGCGCGGCGGGCCGCGGCCTCGGGCACGCCACGGGGCGCGGGCTGATGTTCCTCTACGGCGGCGTCGTCCTGGTGCCGCCGACGCTGGGCGCGATCAAGGACGGCGTCGGATCGTGGACGGCGGCGTGGGTCGCCGCCAGCTTGGCCGTTCTCGTTGCGCTGTCGACGCTCGCCCTCGGCCCCCGGACGGTGGTCGAGGTCGACGGCTCGACCGAGTCGCGGGTGGACGCGTCGGCGGGCGCCGCTGTCTGACCGCGTTCAGCCGGCCGCGATCGGCGGGCGCTCGCGGTGGAAGGTCGTGACCGTCTGGAAGCCGACGGCCGCGCGCAGTGCCAGCCCGTCGCGCCAGGGAGCCGCCGCCAGCTGAGTGCCGGTCGGGAGCCCGCGCTCGTCGAAGCCTGACGGGATCGATACCGCGGGCAGCCAGGCGAGGCTCCACGGGTAGCAGAAGCGAGTGAGGCGGGCGGTGGTCGAGATCGTCTCGACCTCGTCGATGCGCGGGGCGGGATCCGGTGTGGTCGGGGTGAGGATGAGGTCGACCTCGTGGAAGACCTCGAGCATCCGCGCGTGCCACCGCCGCATGCTGTCGAGGCTCGCGGCCACGTCCGGGCCCGAGGCCAGGTGGCCGAGCTCCAGACGGCGGCGCACGTCATCGCCGAAGCGGCTCGGGTCCTGCTCGAGGCGGTCGCGGTGCAGCGCGAGCGCTTCCGCGCGGATGAGCGTGCTGCAGTCCTCCATCGCCTGCTCGGCGTCGGCGACGTCGATCTCGCGCAGCTGCGCCCCGAGGCCGGCGAGCACCTCTGCGGCGGCGCGCGTGTTGCGCTCGACGCCGGCGTCGATGCCCTCGAAGAAGAAGCGCTCGGCGATTCCGATACGCACGCCGTCGAGGCGCACGTCCTCCTCGAGCGCCATGGCCGCGGTCGCCGGCGGCTCGATCGCGTAGGGGTCGTGGACGTCGTAGCCGCGGATGACCGCGGCGACGCGGGCGACGTCCGCGGCGCTGCGCGCCAGCGGCCCGACGGTGTCCAGCGACGGGCTGATCGGCAGCACGCCGCGGTTGCTGATCGAGCCGAAGCTCGGCCGCAGCCCGGTGACGCCGTTGAGGGCGCCGGGGATGCGGACCGAGCCGCCGGTGTCGGTGCCCAGCGCTGCCAGACAAAGATCGGCGGCGACGGCCGCGCCCGACCCGCCACTCGAGCCGCCCGGCACGCGGTCGAGGTCCCAGGGGTTGCGGCACGCGCCGAAGTGCGGGTTGACCGTCGTCGCGCCGTAGGCGAGCTCGTGCAGGGCGACCTTGCCGAGGACCACGGCGCCGGCCGCCCGCAGCGCGCGCGCCACCTCGGCGTCGGCGTTGGGGATCCGCGTGCGGAACCAGTCGGAGCCCGCGGTGGCCGGCGCGCCCGCCAGGTCGATGTTGTCCTTCAGGGCGATGGGCATCCCGGCGAGCGGGCCGGGGTTGTCGCCGCGCACCCATGCGTCGTCGATGCGGCGCGCATCGGCCAGGGCACGATCGGCGGTCACCGTGATGAAGGCGTTGATCTCGCGGGTGGCCTCGATGCGCTCGAGGAGCGCCGCGGTCAGCTCGACCGCCGACACCTCGCCGCGCAGCTGGGGCTCATCGAGGAGCCGCGCGATCTCGCCGGCGGTCATGGTCAGCTCGCCTTGCCGGAGCGCATGTGCGCGATGGTCGCAGCCGATCCGCGCTCGATGTGCTCGCGCATCAGCCGGCGAGCCGTCTCGGCGTCGCGGCGCTCGATCGCCTCCATGATCGCGTCGTGCTCGCGCAGCGAACGCCCGGCGCGGTTTCGCCGCCAGACCGCTTCGACGGGGACGCCGGCCCACAGGCGCGCGATGAAGTCGGTCAGCAGAGGGGACGCCGCGGGCCGGTAGACCGCCGCGTGCCATGCCGCGTTGAGCGTGGCGGCCTCCGACTCCGGGGTCCGGCCCTCGTGCGCGGCCTTCAGGGCTTCGTGCGCGGCGCGCATCTCGGCGAGGTCGTCCTCGTCGGCGCGCTCGACGGCCAGCGCCACCGCGAGCGGCTCGAGCTCGACGCGGATGCGGCTCACCTCGGCCACGTCGTCGGGCGCGTACTCGGCCACGACCATGCCGTGGTGGGCGCTGTAGGCGGCAAGGCCCTGGGCCTGCAGCAGCCGCAGCGCCTCGCGGATCGGGGTCGGGCTCATGCCGAGCTCCGCGATCAGGCGGCTGAGCACGAGCCGCTCGCCGGGTCGCAGGCGGCCGTCCTCGATCGCGTCGCGGAGCGCGACGAAGGCGGCCTCGGTCTTCGTCCGGGTGGCGGGCGCCGTGAGCGTGGCCATAGGATTATATTTTCTACTAAATCCTGTGGACGGACGCCGCGCAGTGGTCTGGACGCCGGCAGCAGTGCCCCCGAGGGAAGGAGCTCGTCATCGCGATCGACTGGAGTGAGCAGCTGCTGCGGACGCTGCTCTTCGTCCCCGGCGCGGACGAGCGCAAGCTGCGTAAGGTCGGAACGTTCGCCGCCGACGTGATCGTCATCGACCTCGAGGACGCGGTGGCCGATTCGGAGAAGACCGCGGCCAGGGCGATCACCCGCGCCGCGGTGCCGACGTACGGCGACCAGGTCGTGACCGTGCGCGTCAACGCGCTCGACACCGGCCGCCTCGAGGACGACGTCGAGGCCGTCGTCTGCCCCGAGCTCGCGGGGATCCTCGTTCCCAAGATCGAGGACCGCGACGCGCTGCGCGTCGCAGACGAGGCGCTCGCTCGCGCCGAGCAGGCCAACGGGATGGCCCGCGGCCAGGTGCGGATCGTGGCCATCCTCGAGACGCCCGTGGGCATCGCGCGCTGCGACGAGATCCTGGCGAACGCTCCCGAGCGCACGGTGACCTCGATCTTCGGCCTGGGCGACTTCTCGGTCGCGCTCGGCGTCGAGCCGACCGAGGAGGGGCTCGAGCTCCTGTACGGGCGCAGCCGCGTCATCGTCGCCACGCGGGCGGCGGGCATGGTCGCGCCGGTCGACGGGCCCTATTTGAAGGTCGAGGACCTCGACGGGCTCGTCGCCGACAGCCGGCGCTCGCGCGCGCTCGGGTTCCAAGGCCGCGTGGCCGTGTACCCGCCGCAGGTGGAGGGCATCCACCAGGCCTTCTCGGACCTCAGCGACGACGAGGCCGCGTCGCAGCGCCGCGTGGTCGAGAGCTTCGAGGAGGCCGAGGCCAAGGGGATCGCATCGATCCGCATCGACGGGAAGTTTGTCGATTACCCGATCTATCGCCTCGCGCGCGAGCGCCTGCGCCGATTCGACGCCTATCAGGCGAGCAGGGGGGAATCATGAGCACGACGGACGGCGGCAGGCCTCCGCTGGCGCTCGAGGGGGTGCGGGTCGTCGACGCCGCATCGCTCTTCGCCGGGCCCGTGATCGCGACGATGCTCGCCGACCACGGCGCGGATGTCATCAAGATCGAACATCCCAGGGGGGACATCCTGCGCAGCCTGGGCTGGCAGAAGGACGGCGTCTCGCTGTGGTGGGCGCTCATCGCGCGCAACAAGCGGGCGGTGACGCTGAAGCTGTCGGACCCCGACGGCGCCGAGGCGATGCGGCGGCTGCTCGACACCGCCGACATCCTCATCGAGAACTTCAGGACCGGGACGCTCGAGCGCTGGGGCCTGGGGCCGGAGGTCCTGCACGAGCGCAATCCCGGCCTGGTGATCGTCCGCACGACCGGCTTCGGGCAGACCGGCCCGTACGCGACCCGCCCCGGCTTCGGCACGCTGGCCGAGTCGATCTCCGGCTATGCGCACATCAACGGCTTCCCGGACGGGCCGCCGACGCTGCCGCCCTTCGCACTCGGCGACGGCGTCGCCGCACTCACGGGCGCGTTCGCCGCGATAGCGGCTCTGCGCTGGCGCGAGCGGGGCGGCACCGGGCAGGTCATCGACCTCTCGATCTACGAGCCGCTCTTCTGGATCCTCGGCCCCCAGGCCTCGGTCTACGACCAACTCGGCGTCGTCCAGGACCGGACGGGCAACCGCGCGCCGTTCACCGCGCCGCGCAACGCCTACTTGGCCAAGGACGGCCGCTGGCTGGGGCTGTCCGCCAGCGCGCAGTCGATCGCCGAGCGGGTCATGCGGCTCGTGGGGCGCGCCGACCTGGTCGACCAGCCGTGGTTCCGCGACCACACCGGGCGGCTCGAGCACCAGGACGAGATCGACGACGCGATCGCGGCCTGGATCGCCGAGCGCGACTCCGACGAGGTGGTGCGGGCCTTCGAGGAGCAGGAGGCGGCCATCGCGCCGGTGCTGTCGATCGCCGACATCGTCAACGAGCCCCAGTTCGTAGCGCGCGAGACGATCACCACCGTCGAGCACCCGCGGCTGGGGCCGCTGAAGATGCAGAACGTGATCCCCCGCCTCGACAAGACGCCCGGGAGCATCCGCAGCGTCGGGCCCCCGCTCGGCGCTCATAACCGAGAGGTGCTGCAGGGCCAGCTGGGCTACTCCGACGCAGAGCTCGAGCGCCTGCGCGAGGCAGGCGTGATCGCCGAAGAGCAGCCGGGCGCCTGAACCACAACGAGAGGAGAGAACGCCGTGGTCGAGTTCAACGAGATGGACGGGCCTGGCCCCAAGCGCGACGTGGTCGGCTACGGGCGCTACGTGCCCAAGGTGACGTGGCCCGAGGGCGCCCGCGTGGCCGTGTCGATCGTGCTCAACTGGGAGGAGGGCTCGGAGTATTCGAAGGTCGCCGGCGACGGGCGCAACGAGGGCCTGGCCGAGATCCCCTACCTCATGGAGCCCGAGTACCGGGACCTCGCGGCCGAGTCGGTCTACGAGTACGGCGCGCGCGCGGGCGTGTGGCGCATCCAGCGGCTCGTGGACTCGTTCAAGATCCCGATCACGTTCTTCGGCGCCGCGGTCGCCTTCGAGCGCAACCCCGAGGTCGCCGCGTGGCTGCGCGAGGCCGGGCACGAGCCGTGCTCGCACGGCTGGCGCTGGGAGGAGGTATGGACGCTCTCGCGCGAGGAGGAGAAGGCCCACATGGACGCGGCCGTCGCCTCTATCGAGAAGACGTGCGGCGAGCGCCCGCTCGGCTGGTACTGCCGTTACGGCCCGTCGATCCACACCCGCGAGCTGCTCGTCGAGGAGGGCGGCTTCGTCTACGACTCCGACGCCTACAACGACGACCTGCCGTACTACACCGAGGTCAACGGCAAGCGTCACCTGATCGTGCCGTACAGCTTCACCTACAACGACGGCCGCTACGTGCTCGCCCAGGGCTTCTCGGATCCCTCGTCGTACTTCGACCAGTGCCGGCGCGGCTTCGACTACCTGTGGGAGGAGGGCGCCACCCACCCGCGGATGATGTCGATCGGCCTGCACTCGCGCTGGGCCGGACAGGCCGGGCGCACGAGCGGGTTGCGTGACTTCATCGAGCACGCGCTGGAGAAGGGCGACGTCTGGTTCACCCGGCGCATCGACATCGCCAACTGGTGGAACGAGCACCACGAGGAGTTCCCGATGGAGCGCGCGTGAGGGCGGTCCGCTTCCACGAGTACGGCGGACCGGAGGTCCTACGGCTCGAGGAGGTCCCCGATCCCGAGCCGGGGCCCGGCGAGGTGATCGTCCGCGTCCGCGCAGTCGGCCTCAACCACGTCGACATCGACATGCGCGACGGCACGTCGCGCCTGCCGCTGACGCTTCCGCACACGCTCGGCTTCGAGATCGGCGGCGAGGTCGCCGCGCTCGGGGCGGGCGTGACCGGCTTCGAAGTCGGCCAGCGGGTCACGCCGCTCTACCAGGTCGCGTGCCGTAGCTGCCGGTCGTGTCTCGCCGGGGTCCAGCAGCACTGCGAGAGCATCGAGATGCTCGGCGTGACCCGGCCGGGCGGCCTGGCCGACTACGTCTCGGTTCCCGCGGCCTCGCTGGTCGCAATGCCCGACGGGATGAGCTTCGTGCAGGCCGCCTCGACGCAGACGACCTTCGGCACGGCGTGGCACTCGCTGGTGACGCGCGGCGGCGTCAAGCCAGGCGACTGGGTGCTGGTGTCGGCCGCCGGCAGCGGCGTGGGCTCGGCCGGCCTGCAGGTGGCCAAGCTCGCGGGCGCCAAGGTCGTCACGACCTCGTCCAGCGACGAGAAGCTCGCGCGCGCCCGCGCGCTTGGCGCCGACGTCACGGTCAACTACGCCACCGAGGACGTCGCCGCGCGCGTACGCGAGGCGACCGACGGGCACGGCGTCGACGTCGCACTCGAGCACGTCGGCGGCGAGGTGTTCGTCTCGAGCCTCAACGCGCTCGCCGTCGACGGCCGCGTGGTGGTCTGCGGCGGCCACGCGGGCGAGGTCGTGCCGGTCGACCTCATCGAGCTCTTCCGGCACGAGTGGTCGATCATCGGCTGCGCGCGGGCGACCGAGGCCGAGCTGCGGGAGGTGATCGAGCTGGTCGGCCGCGGGGAGCTCGATCCGGTCATCTCGGAAACCGGACCGCTCGAGCGGGCGGGCGAGCTGCAGGGCAGAATGGAGCGCCGCGAGCAGTTCGGCAAGCTCGTCATCGAGCCCTGAAGGCGCTCGTGTACTGTTGTATACCGAGCGGGTGTGAGACCGCTCCGCCGCCCTGCAACGGATTGGAGCCCCATGACCGAGATCGGGGAACACACGACGGTCCGAACGCTCGTCGGTCGGCTCGACTACGAGGACCTTGATCCGCGTGCCGCCGCGTTGCTGGTCATCGACCTGCAGCGCCTGTGCGCGGGGGCCGACGGCGAGCACGCCGACAAGGCGCGCGAGCTCGGCCGGTGGGACGACATCGCCGGCTACTTCGAACGCGTGAGCGACACCGTCGTACCCAACGTGGCGCGGCTGGCCGACGCCGCCCGCGACGCCGGCGCGACCGTCATCTACGTGCGCTGCCGCTCGATGACCCCGGACGCGCGCGACAACGGCCGCCGCTTCCACGACTTCGGCATCGCGGTGGCCTGCGACAGCCCGCAGGCCGATCTGATCGATGGCCTCGAGC
>DATFRW010000200.1:0-34152 GCA_035262945.1 Solirubrobacteraceae bacterium | reverse complement strand
GAGCTGCTGCCGCGTGCGGTCGCCCTCATGGCGGATGGCCGGGTCCGCCGGGACCCCGAGCACCCGCGCAGGGTGCTCGTCGAGCCCTAGTCACCTGAGTCGTTGATTCGCTGGCAGTAGGAGGCGAGGCTGTCGAGGATTTCGTCTGCGCTTTTGTGCCAGAGGTAGGGCTTGGGGTCATCGTTCCAGTTGGTGGTCCAGGTCTGGATCGAGGCGACGAGGTCGGCGACCGAGCGGTGGGCGCTGCGGGTCAGCCACTTGGTGGTCAGCTCGGCGAACCACCGCTCCACGAGGTTCATCCACGAGCTGTAGGTGGGCGTGAAGTGCAGGCTGAAGCGCGGGTGACGCACCAGCCAGCGCTGGATCGACGGCGTCTTGTGCGTGGAGGAGTTGTCGAGCACGACGTGGACGGCGAGTGTGGCCGGCACCGCGGCGTCGATGCGATTCAGGAAACGGCGAAACTCCTCGGCGCGATGGCGCGGCGAGGTGTCGGCGATCACGTGGCCTGAGGCGACGTCCAGCGCGGCGTAGAGGTTGGTGGTGCCGTGGCGCACGTAGTCGTGGGTGCGGCGCTCGGGCACTCCCGGCATCAAGGGCAAGATCGGCGCCGAGCGGTCCAGCGCCTGGATCTGGGACTTCTCGTCCACGCACATGACCACGGCGGCCTCGGGCGGGTTCAGATAGAGCCCCACGATGTCGCGGACCTTGTCGATGAACTGCGGGTCGGGGGAGAGCTTGAACGCCTCGGTCTGGTGGGGCTTGAGCCCGAACGCCCGCCAGATCCGGCTGATCGCGCTCTGGCTGAGCCCGGTCGAGCGCGCCATCGACCGCGTCGACCAGTGCGTGGCATCCGGCGGCTGCTCCTCCAGCGTCTTGACGATCACGCGCTCGACGTCCTCATCGCCGATCGAGCGCGGCCGGCCCGGCCTGGGCTCGTCGTGCAGCCCGTCCAGGCCACGCTGAGCAAACCGGCCACGCCACCTGCCCACCGTCGACTTGGTGCAGCCCAGCCGCGCCGCGATCTGCTTGCTCTGCTCGCCCTCGGCCGCCGCCAACACGATCCGGCAGCGCAACGCCAGCGCCTGTGCGCTGGACGGTCGCCGAGCCCAACGCTCCAGCACCTCCCGCTCCCGTTCGCTGAGCACCACCTCTGCACGCCGCGGCATGAGTGACCCCAATCGTCGGTGACAACCACGACGGAGTTCACCGCCAACGCGGCTATGCCTGCGAACTAAGACTCAGGTGACTAGGCGTCGATCGCCACCACGAGCGCGGCGAGGTCGTCGCGCAGCGGCCCCGCGGCGGCGCTCTCGGCGAGGCGCACGATCTCGCGCGCGAGCACCGCGGCGCCGTCGGGCGCCGCCACCGCCAGCTCGGCCGCGAGCGCCTCAGCGGTGAGCGGCCGGTCGCGGCGCGCCTCGGTGACACCGTCGGTGTAGAGCACGAGCGTGTCACCCGGGGCGAGCGACAGCTCGCAGTCGACGCTCGTCGCCTCGGGGTCGACGCCGAGCAGCGTGCCCGAGCACTGCACCACCTCGGTCGCCCCGCTCGCGCGCAGCACGACCGGCGGCGGATGGCCGCCGGAGGCCACGACGAGCCGCGCTCCGCCGCCAGGCAGGAGCTCGAGCCGTGCGAGGACCGCGCTGATGAAGCGGCGATCGGCCTTCTGGCGCAGCATCTCGGCGTTCAGCGTGGCCAGCGTCACCGACGGGGACGGCGAGTGGCCGGCGAGGGCGCGCAGCGTGTAGCGCGCCAGCGCGGTGACCGCGGCCGCCTCGGCGCCCTTGCCGAGCACGTCGCCGATGACGAGCGCCCACGCGCCGTCGTCGAGCTCGAACGCGTCGTAGAAGTCGCCGCCGACCTCCATCCCCTCCCCCGCGGCCAGGTACTCAGCGGCGATCGAGACGCCGGGGATGCGCGGCAGCGCCGCCGGCAGCAGGCTGGCCTGGAGCGTCTGGGCGACGTGCGCGCGCTCGCGATACTGCAGCGCGCCGTCGACGGCGAGCGCGACGCGCTGCGCGAGCGCCTCGATCAGGCTCCACTCGTCGCGCGCGGGCCGGCGACCGGCTTGGCGCCAGCCGAGCGACAGGACGCCCACGGGACGGCCGCGGGCGATGAGCGGCACCAGCGCGGCGCTCTGGCCGAGGACCGCGTCCTCGTGCTGCGCGAGGTCGTCGAGGAACGTCGCCTGCTCGGCCTCCATCGCACGCACCACGCGCGCGTCCTCGGCCATCGCCAGGAGCCGGGCGCGCCCGTCGGGGGCGCGGGCGTCGGCGCCCGCGCGGCGCAGACCGCCGGTGGGATCGACGATGTCCAGCGTGCACGCATCGGCGACCCGTGCCACCACCAGCTCCGCGACCTCCTGCAGCGCGTCGTCGCTGCTCAGCGAGCGCTCGAGCAGCGCGCTCGCGTCGGCCAGGAGCCGCACGCGCGCGTGCGCCGCCTCGCTCGCCCGCCGCGCCGCCTGCTCGACCTCCAGCACACGCTGCAGCTCGCGCTCCTGGGCCACACGCTCGCTGATGTCGCGGGCGATGATCACGAGCTGGTCGGCGAGCTCCCCGCTGAGCCGCCGCGCGGCGGCCTCGATGGGGATCCGCGTGCCGTCCGCCCGCAGGATCTCCGTGCGGAAGGGCTCCGACGGCTCGCGACCGGCGCGCGTGCCCGCCAGGCGCGCGCTCACCGTGCCGTGGACCTCGGGCGGCAGCACGCCGAGGATCGATTGCAGCGTGCGCAGCTCGTCCGCGCTGCGCCCGGACAGCTCCGCCGCCGCGGCGTTGACGTAGACGATCCGGTCGCCGTCGAGCAGGACGAACGCCTGCCCGAGCTCGCTCTGCGCGCGCATCAGCGCCTCGTACTGGTCGCGCTGGTGGCGCACGGTCTCGGCGGCTTCGGCGGCGACGGTCACGTCGGCGACGGTGATGCCGATGCCGAGGCGCTCGCCGCGCTCGAGGGCGACCGGGTAGAGGCTGACCACGTAGTGGTAGGTGCGGTCCGGATCCCGGGGCGTGCAGGCGGTCAGCGGCAGGTCGACGAGCGCCTCGCCCGTCTTCTTCACCCGCGCGAGCGGCCCCTCCATCTCCGCGCCGATCTCGGGGAGCACTTCGCCCACGGAGCGCCCGATGTGGTCGATGGCCGGCACCCCGTTGATCTCGGCCAGCGCGTCGTTGACGCGGACGAAGCGGAAGTCGGTGTCGACGAACCCCATGCCGATCGGCGCGGCGGTCACGAGCGCGTCGAGCAGCGCGCGGGCCTCGTCGGACGCGCGCTCGGTCGCGCGCGCCTCGCCGTAGAGGCGGGCGTTGTCGACCGCGAGCGCCGCGCGGGCGGCCAGCTCGCCCACGAAGGCGACGTCGTCCTCGGTGTACGGCGCGCGCTCGCGGGTGCGCACGAGCGAGATCGCGCCGAGGACCTGGCCGCGGGCGCGCAGCGGCACGATGAGCGCCGAGCTCGCGTCGAGCGAGTTGACGATGCCGAGGTGCTCGTCGTCCTGGGCCCAGCGCTCGAGCGCGCCCTCGTCGACCTGCGCGTAGAGCTCGGGAACACCCGTGCGCACCACGTTCGGTGCGCCCCGCGGGCCGTCGAGCGTCGGCGGGTAGCGGTCGCGCATCTTGCGGGCCAGCGCCACCTTGGCCGGGTCGGCGTGCGCGACCGCGACGTTGCGCAGCCCGTGCGCGGAGTCGGCCATGTCGATCGTGCACCAGTCGGCGATGTTGTGCACGCAGAGGTCGGCGACGGCGGCGAGCGTGCGATCCATGTCGAGCGACGCGTCCAGCGCGGCGCTGACATCGGCCAGCAGGCGCATCTGCTTCATCGCCGCGCGCTCGGCGTCGACGAGCCGCGCGATGCCCACAAGCGTCGCAGCGCTCTCGTCGTCGTGGATGATGCGCCAGCGCGAGTCGTACCAGTGCGTCGTCCCGTCGGGCAGCCGCATCCGAAACTCGGCGCGGCACGTCGACCCGTCGGCCGGGGTCGCCAAGACCGCCGTGCGCACGGTCGCTCGGTCGTCCGGGTGCACGCGCTCGAGGAACTCGTCGAACGTCGTCGGGGCCTCGCCGGGATCGAAGCCGCGCAGCGCCGCCAGCGACGCCGACCAGCGAACCTCGCCGGTCGCCATGTCCATGCGGAACGTGCCGGCCCGCGCGGCATCCAGCACCATTGCGAGCTCGTCGCCGGTGAGGCCTTGCTCTCCTCGCGTGGTCGGTGGCAGCGCGCTTCTCTCCTCGTGCGCAGGCTACCCGCGCGACTCTGCTCAGCGGAGTTCTTTTCGCACGACCAGCTTGAGGCCGGACCAGGTCTCGTCGACCGCAGCGACCTTGATGTCGACGAGGCCCGTCGGCAGGAGCACGTCGCGGACGACGCCCTCGGTCATGTCTGTCGGGACCTTCGACGCCTTCTTCGGCCAGCACACCCACACCATGCCGTCGGGCGCGATCGCGGTCCGCAGCCGCGCCGCGCGACGCTCGAGGTCGTGGCGGGCGGTGACGAAGCACAGGACGATGTCGGCGTGGCCGCGAAGGGCGCGCTTGACGGTCACCCCTTCGAGCTCGAGGCCCAGGCCGTCGGGGGCGTCGAGGAAGACGGCCGTCATACCCGGCTTGAAGCCAAGTTTGCGGTCGAGCGGCGTCCCGCTGTAGCCGGATGTGGCCATCGCGGACGCAAGCCTATGGGCGATAGGCTACGCGCCATGCGTGGAGGGGAGCACGCAGCGGTTGCTGCGAACGTGCGGCTGCGCGCGGAGACAGGCGGGACGGTTCGGGATGCGACCCTCGACGTGCTGCGCGCGCTCGGGCTGACGACGATCTTCTCGAACCCCGGTTCGACCGAGATCTCCTTCCTCGCCGGGCTGCCCGACGACCTGCGCTTCGTGCTCGCGCTGCACGAGGGCTCGGTCACCGGGATGGCCACCGGGTATGCGCTCGGGCGCGGCGAGCCGGCGTTCGTGCTGCTGCACACGACGGCCGGCCTGGGCAACGCCGTCGCCGCGCTGGCGACCGCGCGGGTCAATCGAGCGCCGCTCGTCGTGATGGTCGGCCAGCAGGACCGCCGCCACTCGGCGCAGGAGCCGTTCCTCACCGGCCGGCTGGAAGGGCTGGCGGGCGACTATCCCGTCTGGGTCGAGCAGCCGGCGCGCGCCCAGGACGTTCCCGGTGCCCTCGTCCGCGCCCACCACGAGGCGGTCACGTCGCGGGGGCCGGCGATCGTGGTCGTCCCGATGGACGACTGGCTCGGCCCGGCGCCCGACCCGCACGAGATCCTCGGCCCGGAGCGGCTCCTGCACGCCCGCGCCGCCGCGCCCGAGGCAATCGACGAGCTTGCGGCGCTGCTGGAGGAGAGCGAGTCCCCCACGCTCGTGGCGGGCGCCGGCATCGACACGCCCGAAGGATGGACCGCGCTCGTCGCCCTCGCAGAACGGCTGGCATGCCCCGTCTGGACCGAGGCGTTCGGCGCCCGCGCGGGCTTCCCCCAGGACCACCCGCTGTTCGCGGGCTATCTGCCCCCCGGCCGCGCCCGCCTGCGCGACGCGCTGCGCCCGTTCGACACGGTCTTCGCCGTCGGCGCGCCGATCTTCCGCCAATTCGCCTACGAGCCGGGTCCGCTCGTCGACCCCGGCACCCGCCTCGCGCAGGTCACCGACGATCCCGCCGAGGCGCATCGCAGCCCGTCCGAGCTGACCGTGCTGGCCGATCCGGCCGCGGTCTGCGCCGGGCTGGCCGAGCGCGTCGCGCAGCGGGAGGCCGCCGCCGGGCCCGCGCGCACGTCGCCCGCCCCTCCCCCTCCCCCCGCGCCCGGCGAGCCGCTGCGCGCCGGCCACGTCTTCGCGGCGCTGGCCGAGCGCCTGCCGCCCGACGCCGTCGTCGTCGAGGAGTGCCCGTCCAACCGGCCCGAGCTCAACGCGCGCCTGCCCACGCGGGCGCCGATGGGCCTCGTCAGCGCCGCGATGGGCGGGTTGGGCTTCGCGCTGCCCGGGACGATCGGGCTGCGCATGGCGCTGCCCGAGCGCCCGGTCCTCACCGTCGCCGGCGACGGTGCCTCGATGTACGCGATCCAGTCGCTGTGGAGCGCGGCGCATTACGGCGTCGGCGCGCTGATCATCGTCATGGCCAACGGGCGCTACGCGGTGATGGACCGGCTTGCCGCGCCCACCGGCAAGCCGGTCCCTTGGCCGCCGTTCGACACCATCGATATCTGCGCGATGGCCCGCGCGCTGGGGTGTGCTGCCGCGCGGATCGGGGAGTACGACGAGATGGTGGGCACCTTCGACGACGTGCTGCCGACACTGGCCGACCGGGACGAGCCACTCCTCCTCGAGTTGGTGATCGCGCCGACCTGATGTTCCGGCGATTGACAGCGGTGTCCCGCTCGCAGGCGGCACGGCGCGACGCAGCGGTGTTCGCGTCCTTCTACGAGCACCACCACCGGGCGCTCTACCGATACTGCCGCTCGATCCTGCGCGACGACGAGGAGGCGCGGGACGCGCTGCAGAGCGCGATGACCAAGGCGCTGGCCGCGCTGCGCTCGGAGGAGCGCGACTTCGAGCTGCGACCGTGGCTGTTCCGGATCGCCCACAACGAGTCGATCTCGCGACTGCGCCGGCGCCGGGACCTCGTCGAGCTGGACGCCGCGATCGCGGTCGGCGCCGACTCGCTCGCCCAAGCCGTGGAGGTCCGCGAGCGGCTCGCGCTGCTCGCGTCCGACCTGCGCAACATGCCCGAGCGCCAGCGCTCGGCGCTGGTGCTGCGCGAGCTCTGCGGCCTCGGCCACGAGGAGATCGCGGCGGTCATCGGCAGCAGCCCGCGCTCGGTGAAGCAGACGATCTTCGAGGCCCGGGTGGCGCTGCAGGAATGCGACGAGGGCCGGGAGATGGCCTGCGCGATCGTGCAGCGCGCCCTGTCGGACGGCGACCGGCGGGTGCTCCGCGGCCGGCGTATGCGCGCGCACGTCCGTTCGTGCCGCTCGTGTCGGCAGTTCAAGGCGGCGCTCGCGCAGCGCCCGGCCGATTTCGCCGCCCTCGTGCCCGAGTTGCCAATCGCGGCGGGCGGCGCCGGGCTCCTGGCGCACCTGGTGGCGGCCTTCGAGGTCGGGTCGGGCCCGGGTGCGCTCGCGACCAAGGCCGCGGTCGTCGTCGCCACGACCGCCGTGGTGGCGGGCACGACGACGGCCGTCGTCGAGAAGGCGCACGAGCGCCACTCCGCCGCGGCCGTGGCGGTCGGGCCGCCGGCTCGCACGCCGCAGACCGGCGCGGCGGTCGTGGCGCACACGATCCGCATCGCAGCCCCGAAGCCCAGGGCGCACGCCCGCCATGCGAGTGCGCGACGGGCCTCGCGCCATGCCAGCCGGCCCGCACGGGCGAAGCGTGCGGCCAAGCCGGCGGCCGCGCGGCAGCCGGCGGCCGTGCAGCACGCGGCAAGCACGGCCGCCACGACTGAAGTCGCGGCCGCCCCCTCGTCCACGCCCTCGTCGCATGCGGCGGCGAGCAAGCCGGCCAAGGCCGAGAAGGGCATGAAGGCGGTCAAGGCCGCAAAGGCGGCGCCCGCAACGACGCCTGCCGGGAGCCACCCCGCGCATCCGGTCCACCCCGTCCAGCCCGCGCACCCGGTCCATGCCGTGCATCCCGACCATCCGGCGAACTCTGCGAAGCAGCAGCCTGCTCCCGCGGCGGCCGTCGCCGATGCGGCGCCCCCCGCCGAGGCGGCACCCGCCGAGCTCGCTGCCCCGCCCGCCGCGGCCGCGAAGCAGGACAAGCCCGACAAGGCCAAGGCGAAGTAGCGCCTGACCCGCGCGGCGGCGCCGCGTTGTCGGTCGAGGAGGGGTCGTTCGCTCTACTGGGGAGGTTTTCCTTTGCCTTATCGCTCCAGGGCGCGCGTAGCGCTCATCGCTCTTTCAACCGCGATCGTCGCAGCCGCGATTGCTGCACCGGCCATGGCGCAGGACACGCGGGTGACGATCGGCAGTCCGGCGACCCCGTTCTCGCAGAACAAGCAGAACGAGCCAGCGGTCGCCGCCGATCAGAGCAACCCAACGGTGCTCGCCGCGGGCGCCAACGACAACATCGACATGGAGGCCTGCAACGCCGGGCCCGACGACAACTGTCCGTTCACCGGCGGCGTCGGGGTCTCGGGGATCTACTTCTCGTTCGACTCCGGCCGGTCCTGGACGCAGCCGACCTACACCGGCCTCTCCGCGCGCACCTGTTTGGGCGCGGTCGGGGACAGCGATCCCGAGTGCACCCCGACCACCGGGCCTATCGGCACGCTGCCCAACTACGCCGAGCACAACCTCGTCTCCGACGGTGACCCGGCCGTGGCGTTCGGCCCGCAGCCGACCGGGAACGGCGGCTTCTCCTACGCGAACGGATCGCGGCTGTACTACGCGAACCTCACCTCGGCGGTTCCCGGCACCGCGCCGTTCAAGGGCGCCGAGGCCATCGCCGTCTCGCACACCGACGACGTGCGCGCGGCCGCGGCCGGCAGCAACAGCGCGTGGAGCGATCCCGTCATCGCCAGCCGCCAGACGTCGGCGCTGTTCTCCGACAAGGAGCAGGTCTGGGCCGACAACGCGTCGTCGAGCCCGTTCTTCGGCAACGTCTACGTCTGCTACGCGGCGTTCCGCGGCAACGGCCGCGGGTTCACCAACCAGCCGCTCGACGTGCTCACCTCTCGTGACGGCGGCGAGAGCTTCACGCAGCAGCAGGTCACGCCGTCGACCAACAACATCAACAGCCGCAACGGCTTCGGCCGCTCGGGCTGCACGGTGCGCACCGACTCGCGCGGCGTGGTCTACGCGTTCGACTTCCAGTTCGGGTTCAACCCGACCGGCGCCGCCGCCGGCCAGATCCAGATGATCCGGTCGTTCGACGGCGGATCGCACTGGGAGCGCCCGGTGAACATCTTCACCGCGTTCGACACGTGCAACGGGTTCGAGCCGTCGATCGGCCGCTGCGTCGAGGACGGCGTGGGCGGGGCGCGCAGCGACCTGTCGCCCGCGCCGTCGGTCGACATCGCCAACGGCGCCCCGAACGGGTCCGGCGCCACCGACCGCATCGTCATCAGCTGGGTCGACGGGGGCGCCGGGCTCAACAACGAGCACGTGATGTTCTCGACCTCGACCAACAGCGGTGCGAGCTGGGCGACGCCGCGCACCGTCGAGCGATCGGGCGACCGCGGGTACTACTCAGCACCGGCGATCTCGCCGAACGGCAGCGACGTGTGGCTGGTCTACAACGCGTTCACCGAGCCGTTCAAGACGAGCGCGGTCGGGGCCGCGAACGATCGCCCGCTCGTCGGCCAGGTGCTGCACGCCACGGTCGGCAGCGGCGGGGTCGGCGCGTTCGCCCCGGCGCATCGCGGCGCGAGCGGTGACGCCCGCGGCTCGTCCCAGAACGACCTCGCCGCCGAGTTCCTCGGCGACTACGTGTACGCGGCGGCCACCCGCACCTACGGCGTCAGCGTGTGGAACGACGTCCGCAACGCGGCGGACTGCCCCGCCGTCGACCAGTTCCGCCAGGACCTCCACGACGAGGCGGTGGCGACCGGTCAGCAGACGGCCGAGGCGGAGGAGCCCCGCGGAGAACAGGAGGAGGGCGAGGACCAGGCGGATGCCACGGCGCCCGACGTCCAGCAGGTGTGCCCGGCGACCTTCGGGAACTCGGACATCTTCGGCTGGTCAAGCGTCTCGGCTCCGTAACGCCCCCCACAGCGCGCCCGGGCGGCATTGAGGCCGCCCGGGCACGCATTTCGTAGGTCCGGCGCGGCCGACCGCCCCGAATGACAGGGTTCCGCGCCATGAAGCCGACCGCTCTCGCGATCGCAGCGCTGCTGCTCGTCGCGATCTTCGCCGCCGACGCCGGCGCCGCCACCCTCACCGTCCGGGGCAGCGTCGAACAGGTCCAGGTCACCGGTGCGGCCGCGGGAGCGCGGCTGACCCTCGTCGATCGCCACGGAGCGACCGTGGACACGCGGCGCGCCGGGTCGCTCGGCGCTGCCGTGTTCCGCGACGTCACGCCGGGCGCCGGCTATCGAGTGCGCCACGGCGCCACGCGGTCGGGGACGTTCACGGTCCTGCCCGATCGCTCGACCCCGCCGAGCACGAAGCTCTACGGCCAGAAGATCCCGGCGGCTGGCTACGGGTACCTCACGACGCGCGACGGGACGAAGCTCGCAATCAACGTCACGCTGCCGGGACCCGCCAACGGGGGCCCCTATCCCACCGTCGTCGAGTACTCCGGCTACGGCTACGCGAATCCCGCGGGCGGCGAGAGCTCGATCGCGCCGATCGCCCAACAGCTCGGCTTTGCCGTCGTCGACGTGAACATGCGCGGGACGGGCTGCTCCGGCGGCGCGTTCGACTACTTCGAGCCGCTCCAGGGCCTCGATGGCTACGACGTCGTGGAGACCGTCGCGCGCCAGCCCTGGGTCCTGCATCACAAGGTCGGCATGCTCGGCGTGTCGTACGGCGGGATCAGCCAGCTCTTCGTCGCCGCCACCCGCCCGCCGAGCCTCGCCGCGATCACGCCACTGTCGGTGATCGACAACACCGCGACGACGCTTTACCCCGGCGGGATCCTCAACACCGGGTTCGCGCTGTCGTGGGCCAAGGATCGTGTGCACGACGCCAAGGCCGCGTCCACCACCGGTGGCCAGCGCTGGGCGCTGGACCGCATCCGCGCGGGCGACGCAACGTGCAAGGCCAACCAGGCGCTGCACCCCGAGGCCGTCGACCTCCTCGCCAAGATCCGCGCCAACAGCTACTACGTGCCCGCGGTGGCCGACCCGCTCGCGCCCGTCAAGTTCGTGCACAAGATCAAGGCGCCGGTCTTCCTCGCCTGCCAGTGGACCGACGAGCAGACCGGCGGCCACTGCCCCGAGCTCGCCTCGCACTTCACGGGCACGCGCCGCAAGTGGTTCACGTTCACCAACGGCACGCACATCGACTCGCTCGACCCGGCCACGTTCACGCGCTGGTACGACTTCCTCGAGCTCTACGTGGCGCGCCGCGCGCCGAACCTGTCCCTTGCCGTCAAGTCGCTCGCGCCGACCGTCTTCGCCGCCGCGATGGGCGTGCCCGGCCAGACGCTGCCCGACGACCCGATCCAAGGGCAACCCAGCTACGGCGCCGCCCTGGCCGCGTTCGAGCGCCAGCCGTCCGTCCGCATCCGGTTCGACAACGGCGCCGGCGCGACGCCGGGCGCGCCGGTCGCCGGCTTCGAGCGGTCGTTCGCGCGCTTCCCGCTGCCGGGGACCCGCGCGCGCACGTGGTACCTCGGCGCGGACGGGTCGCTCGCCGCGGCGAGGCCGTCCACGGCGGGCGCCGACGGGTTCACCTGGAGCAAGGCGGCGCGCCCGCCGACCAGCTTCACCGGCGACACAGGCTCGGGGCCGGGCGGCCTGTGGACGGCCACGCCGCAGTACCGCTGGCAGCAGGACGCGCCGGGCCGCGCCGTGTCCTACGTGACGTCGCCGCTGGCGTCCAACACGACGGTGGTCGGCGCGGGTTCGCTGCAGGCGTGGATCCGCTCGTCGGTGCCCGATGTCGACCTTCAGGTGACGGTCTCCGAGGTCCGGCCCGACGGCAACGAGAGCTTCGTGCAGAACGGCTGGCTGCGGACGAGCCTGCGCAAACTCGCCGATCCGACCCGCCACAGCCTCCTGGACCCGGTGCTCAGCCTGCGCCGCTCCGACGCCGCGCCGATGCCCAAGGGCCGCTACGCGCAGGTGACCGTGCCGCTCTACTACCAGGGTCACGTGTACCGCGCGGGCTCTCGGATCCGCGTGACGATCTCGGCGCCCGGTGGCGATCAGCCGATTTGGAGCTTCGCCCAGACGAGGCCGACCGGCCGCGCCACGATCGCGGTGGCGCGCTCGCGGGCGATGCCCTCGCGGCTGGTGCTCCCGACCGTCACCGGGATCGACGTGCCGACCGGCCTGCCGCCGTGCCCGAGCCTGCGCGGCGAGGCCTGCCGCCCGTATCGCGCGCTGGCCAACCGCCTGGCGTAGTGTTGGTCCGTGTCCGTCGACGAGCTCGCCTTCCGTGAGGCGATCGCGCACTTCGCCACCGGCGTGACCGTGGTGACGACGACCCACGAGGGTCGTCCGGCGGGGATGACCGCCAGCGCGGTGTGCTCGCTGTCGCTCGATCCGGTGCTGCTGCTCGTCTGCATCGACAACCGGCTGCCGACGCATCACGCGATCGATGGCAGCCGCCGCTTCGCCGTCAACGTCCTCGGCGAGGCCGACGAGGCGCTCGCGCGGCGTTTCGCGCGCCCCGCTCTGGACAAGTTCGCCGAGGTCCCGCTGGTCGAGGGCTCGGATCCGCCCGTGCTCGCGCAGGCGATCGCGAGCTTCGTCTGCGACGTGCAGGAGCGCGTGCCGGGCGGCGACCACTCGATCTTCGTCGGGCGCGTGCTGTCCTGCGAGGCCACACCTGGATGCCGGCCGCTGCTCTATTACCGCAGCGCGTTCGGCGGGCTGCGCGATCCGCACGCCGAGTTCCTCGACGAGGCGGCCGGGTGGGACGCGGGATCGGTCGGCGGGCTCGGCCACCTGCACATGCGCCCGCGCTGAGGATCACGCGAGCCGCTCCTGCAGCGCGCGCTTAGCCCTTGCCGGTGATGAGGTTGATGTCGTCGGGGTTGACGAGGTCGCCGACCGTCCAGCCGTCGAGGTCGTACTCGGCCATGCACTGCTCGGCGAAGCCCTTCATCGCGTCGACCGTGCCGTTCTCCCGGGCCATCCAGAAGGCCTCGAGGCGCGTCAGCTCGTGCGAGCCCGAGTACGTGCGCTCGTATAGCTCGTGGCGGCCGCCGAACTCGCTCCCGATGGCGTCCCAAAGCAGCTTGACGACCTTGATCTTGTCGACCGCCTCGTACCCGTTCGAGCCCCGGTAGAACTGGTCGAGCAGCGGGCGCAGCTCCTCGTTCTTCCAGTCGACCGCGTGCGACGGCTGCACGATCATCGCCCCGGCGACCTGGTTCTCGATGATCTCCTTGATCTTCGGGATCGCGATGTTGGAGAGGATCCGGTAGGCCGAGCCGGCCTCGTGGCTGGGGATGACGCTCCCCTCCGCCGACGGCACCGGGCTGTGGCACATCGCGTCGGTCAGCGCCCAGAACGTGTTGCGCCACGCGAGGATCTCGCCGATCGAGGCCTGGATGCCGCGGAACGCGATCGTCCCCGTCGCCTCCAGCGCCTTGATGAACACGCCGGCGAGGAAGTCGAGCTTGACCGCCAGGCGGGTGCAGCCCTGGAGCATCGCGCGCCAGATGAACCCCGTGAGGTGGTAGGTGCTGGCGATCTCCAGGTTGCGGTAGATGAGGAAGTTCTCCCACGGGATCAGCGCGTCGTCGAACATCAGCACCGCGTCGTTCTCGTCGAAACGGCTCGACAGCGGGTAGTCGAACGGGCTGCCGACCGCGGCGGCCATGAACTCGTACGACGGCCGGCACAGCAGCTTGATGTTCGGGTGGTCCATCGGGGCGAAGAAGGAGAGCGCGTACTCCTCCTGCTTGATCGGGACGTTCCCGTGGTAGGAGACGAAGTTGTAGTTCGACAGCGCCGAGCCGGTGGCGACCATCTTCGCGCCACGGACGACGACGCCCTCGTCGGTCTCCTTGACGGCGTGGATGAAGACGTCGGAGACCTCGTGGATCTCCTTGTCGCGGTCGACCGGCGGGTTCACGAGCGTGTGGTTCATGAAGTACACGCGCTCCTGGGACTCGCGGTACCAGCGGCGCGCGTTGTCCTCGTAGGGCGCGTAGTAGTCGGCGTTCGGGCCGTAGGTCGCCAGGAAGGCGGCCTTGTAATCCGGGCTGCGGCCCATCCAGCCGTAGGTCAGGCGCTGCCACGCCGCGATCGCGTCGCGGCCGGCCACGAGGTCCTCGGCCGAGTGCGGGGCCTTGAAGAACGCGTGCGTGTAGCCGCCGTTGCCGGTGTCGGTCTCGGTCGTGAGCGCGTCCTTATGCTCGGGGTCGTGCAGCGCGTCGTAGAGGCGCGCGATCATCCGCACCGCGTTGCGGAAGGCCGGATGCGTCGCGACGTCGTCGACGCGCTGGCCGTGGATGTAGATCTGCCGGTCGTCCTTGAGGCTCTCGATGTACTCCGCGCCGTTCATCGGCCGGGACACGGCTACCGACATGCTCGACTCTCCTCGTCGCGATCCGGTGTCCGCTCACACTGGACACCCGGCTCGCCACCTTACGCCGGGCGCTGCGGCGCTGTCAACGGGAGTCGGCGTCGAGCGCGAGCTTGCGCAGGTCGCTCTGTGACCGGCCCACGACGAACCAGATCGCCTCCACCGGCTCGTCGCCGACGTTCTCGAGGCGATGCGGGCGCGAGGACTCGAAGGCGATCGAGTCGCCGGGCCCGAGCTCGTGCTGCTCCTCGTCGAAGCCGATCGTCACCCGAAGGCGGCCGGAGAGCACGAGCCCGTACTCGCGGCCCATGTGGCGCATGTGCGTGCCCAGCCGGCTCGACGCGCCGCCGACCTCGTAGACGACGTGAAGGAAGTCGGCATCCGGCTCGGCGGTTGGCGTCAATCGCTCCCAGCGCACGCCGGATTCGAGATCGAGGACCTTGCGGGTCGCTCGCCGCTGGACGACGCTCCTGGCGCCCGCGTCGCGCGGCGTTCCCGAGCGGGCGGAGCCGAAGAGCTCGTCGAGCGACATGTCGAGCTCGGTGACGATCGCGTATAGGGTCCCGACGGACGGCCGCGATCGGCCCGTTTCGATCTGCGACAGCGCGCTTGGCGAGATCTCGAGGCGCCTGGCGAGCGACCGCAGGGTGACGCCCTGACGCTCGCGCTCGGCCCGCAGCCGCTGACCGACTCCGTCCTGGATGTCGACGCGTCCGGCCGCTGGCACGCGCATCACTGTAGCGGCCGCGCGACGGCACTGTCCAGAAATACTGCACAGGGAAGGATCGGCTGAGCGGGGGCGTCTTGCCAAGAAGACCCGGATCGTTCCGCTCGCGGTCCGGCACGCCTCCCAGGAGGGATGCATCGTGAGACGACTCGTTGCCGTCGCCTTGGCCGTGGTCGTCGCGGGGTCCGCACTTGCCGCCGTCGCGCTGGCCGCAAGCGCGCCCACGAAGCCCGCGACCGTGAAGGCCCGCACCACCGGCAAGCTCGGCAAGATCCTCGTCAACGGGAGCTCCCAGACGCTCTACCTGTTCGAGAAGGACAAGAACGGCAAGAGCGCGTGCTCCGGTTCCTGTGCGGCGTTCTGGCCGCCGCTGCTCACGAAGGGCAAGCCCGTGGCCGGCTCCGGCGTGACCGCTTCGAAGCTCGGCACCACCAAGCGGTCTGACGGCACGACGCAGGTGACCTACAACAAGCACCCGCTCTACCGGTTCAAGATGGACAACAACAAGGTCGGCGCCACAAAGGGCGAGGGTCTCGACGCGTTCGGCGCGGAGTGGTACGTCGTCGGCACGAACGGCAAGAAGGTCGAGGAGGAGGGGCACTCCAGCTCCACCTCGGGCATGCCACCGGGGTACTGACGGCGCGCGGCCGCCCGGCCTACAGCCGGGCCAGCGCCGCCGCCTCGGCGATGACCCTCGAGAGCCGGCCGCCCTGCCAGGCGATCGGGGACTTGCCGGGTTCCTCCACGACGAGCCGTGCCCCGGGCATCACGCGCGCGTACTCCTCACCGATGCGCAGCGGGTGCTCGGGGTCGGTCTCGTCGCGGTCCGCGACGATCACCGTCGGCGCCTCGATCTCCGCGAGGTCGTGGACCGAGCCGAACGGCCGTGAGCGCGGCACCGCCTGCAGCGCATCGGCGACGGCATCGGGGTGCTCGTGGGCGCCGAGCCGCTGGCGCAGCACGGTCTTGACGGTGTCGCGCCAGGCCTCCGGGACCGCCGGCTCGCCGTAGGCGGCCACGAAGCCCTCGACGCCGCCGGTGCGCAGCCCCTCGGCGAGCGCGTCCCACCGTGCCAGGCGCGCCGGATCGTCGTTGTCGACCGGGTCGTACGCGGGCGTGATGACGACGAGCGCCGCCGCCCGCTCGGGCCGCTCGAGCGCAAAGCGCAGCAGCGTGTGACCGCCCATCGAGGCGCCCGCCAGCACCGCGCGCTCGATGCCGCGCTCGTCGAGCAGGCCCTCGAGGTCGGCCGCCAGATCCTCGTACCGATAGGCCTGCGGCGACTCGGCCGGGTCGCTGCGGCCGTGGCCGCGCGCGTCGTAGGCGATCACACGATGGCCCGAGCGTTCGAGCGCCTTCGAGCCCATCACGACGTAACGGTGCGTGGCCGTCAGACCGTGCAGCAGCACGACCGGAATGCCCTCGCCGCTGTCTTCCACGTAGAGCGCCATCACAAGAGTCCTACCATTGGCTGCATGGCCGTCATCGATGTCAACGAACAGGACTTTGAGCGCGAGGTCGTCGAGCGCTCGCGCACCACGCCGGTCGTGGTCGACTTCTGGGCCGAATGGTGCGGTCCGTGCCGCGCGCTGTCGCCGATCCTCGAGCAGGCGGCCGCCGAACGCGAGGGCCAGGTCGTGGTGGCCAAGGTCGACACCGACGCGAACCCGATGATCTCCCAGGCGTTCGGCATCCAGGGCATCCCGGCGGTGAAGGCGTTCAAGGACGGCCGCGTCGTCGACGAGTTCGTCGGGCTCCAGCCCCCCGCCAACGTCGCGCGGTTCTTCGACGCGCTCGTGCCCAGCGAGGCCGACACGCTCGTCGAGCAGGGCGACGAGGCCGCGCTGCGGCGGGCGCTCGAGCTCGACCCCGGGCGCGCCGACGCCGCCGTGCCGCTCGCCGAGATGCTCCACCGCCGCGGCGAGAGCGAGGAGGCGGCGGAGATCCTCGCGAACGTCGGGGGCTCGTTCGCGGCCGACGGCCTTGCCGCGCGCATTCGCCTCGAGAACTCCGACGACATCGACCTCAGCGACGCGTTCCGCGCCCTCGACGACGGCGACACCGAGCGCGCCGTGGAGCTGCTCATCGACGCGCTGCCGTCGGCAGACGGCTCCAAGGATGACGTCCGCCGCGTGGTGGTTGGCGTCCTCGACAAGCTCGGCGTCGAGCACCCGCTGGCGCGCGACGCGCGCCGCCGGCTCGCCGCGGCGCTCTACTGATCGAGCAGGTGTGACCGCACGAGCGCGGCGGTGCGCTCGGGCTGCTCCCACCAGAGCATGTGTCCCACGCCCTCGAACAGCTCGAGGCGGGCGTTCGGGATGCGCTCGGCGATGATCTCGCCGTTGTGCATCGGCAGCATCCGGTCGGCCGTGCCGTGGATGACGAGCGTCGGCGCGGTGATCGAGCTCAGCCGGTCGTTGGCGTCATGGCCCATCACGGCCTGGGCCTGGGCCATGATCGCCGGCACGGCCACGGGGAGCGCCGTCGCCATCGCCTCGAAGGCCTCCCAGTTGCCCGGCTCGGCGGCGTACGGCGCCGACAGGTTCGCCGCGTAGCTGGCACGCAGCGCGCGCTCGCGGTTGCCCGAGAGCATCGCCCCCGCCAGCTCCTGCATGACGGCGGGATCGGTGAGCTGGGCGCCCGCGCCGCCGGGGTAGGTGCAGGCGAGGACGAGCCGCCGGACGCGCTCGGGACGCCCGAGCGCGAGCTCTTGGGCGACCATCCCGCCCATCGAGACGCCGAGCACATGGGCGCTCTCCCAGCCGACCGCGTCGAGCAACGCGGTGGCGTCGTCGGCGAGCCCGGCGATCGTCACCGCGTCGGCCTGCGGCCCGGAGTTGCCGATGCCGCGGTGGTCGTAGGTCACGAGGTCGAGCCCGTCGCCGAGCGCGCCGAGGAACGGCTCGCCCCAGGACAGGTGCGTGCCGCTCATGCCCTGGATGAGCAGCAGCGGCTCGCCCCCGCCGCGGCGCTCGTAGTACAGCGTTGCTCCGTCGATTGCAGCCTGCGCCATGACGCGGGAAGCTATCCGGGGAGGACGACGTCGTGCGATTCCGTGACGAGAGCAAGCTGGATCCTTCACAGGTCGAGGACGTCCGCGGCCGCAGTGGGGTGCCCGGCGGGAAGGTGGCGATCGGCGGCGGGGGCCTGGGGATCGTCGGCGTCATCATCACGCTCGTCCTCGTGCTCTCCGGGGGCGGCGGTGGGCTGAGCAGCGCGCTGACGCAGCTCAACGACCAGTCCGTGAGCGGGACCGCCAACGCGCCGAGCGAGCTGCGCAGCGAGTGCCGGACCGGCGCGGACGCCAACGCCAAGGACGACTGCCGGATCCTCGGCTACGTCAACTCGATCCAGGCCTACTGGCGCGCCACGCTCGGCAGCCGCTACACGCCGGCCACCACCGTCTTCTTCGATGGACAGGTCGGCACCGGGTGCGGCACCGCGAGCTCGGAGGTCGGGCCGTTCTACTGCCCCAACGACGGCAAGGTCTATATCGACCTGGGCTTCTACGACGATCTGCGATCGAAGTTCGGCGCCAACGCCGGGCCCGCTGCGCAGGCCTACGTCCTGGCCCACGAGTACGGCCATCACATCCAGGACATCCAGGGGACGCTCGCCCAGATCGGCTCGGACCGCCAGGGGCCGGAAAGCGCGTCCGTGCGCTCCGAGCTCCAGGCGGACTGCTACGCGGGCGTGTGGGCCAACCACGCGGCGTCCACCGGCTACCTGACGCCGCTCAGCGACGCGAACATCGCGGACGCGCTGAACGCGGCGCAGGCGATCGGCGACGATCGCCTGCAGAAGGAGTTCCAGGGCAGGGTGACTCCCGAGTCGTGGACGCACGGATCCTCCGAGCAGCGCCAGCACTGGTTCACCACGGGCTATCAGACCGGCGACCCCGCGCAGTGCAACACCTTCAAGGGCCAGATCTGAGCCCGCCGTCTAGCCTCCCGGCTCATGCATCGCACGCGCTTTCCCGGGCTGGCGGATGGCTGGGCCCGGCTGGATGGTCCTGCCGGCACCCAGATGGTCGACGACGCGATCGAGGCGATGGCGGCCTGGATGCGCTCGGGCGACTCCGCCAACCAGGGCGGCGTGTTCCGCGCAGGCGAGCGCACCGATGTGGTCGTGGAGCAGGCGCGCGACTCGGTCGCCGCGCTGCTGGGCGCGTCGGCGCAGGGGGTGGTGTTCGGCCCGTCGATGACCGCGCTGACCATGCGCTTCTCGGCGGCGGTGGGCCGGTCGCTGCAGCCGGGCGACGAGATCGTCTGCACGCGACTTGACCATGACGCCAACGTCGCGCCGTGGCTGATCGCGGCCGCGCGCGCCGGCGCGCAGGTGCGCTTCGCCGAGCCCGATCGCGACACGCTCGAGCTGCCCGCGGGCGCGGTGGAGGCGGTGCTGTCGGCGCGCACGCGATGGGTCGCGGTGACCGCGGCGTCCAACGCGGCCGGGTCGATTCCCGACCTGCCGGGCATCATCGCCGCCGCTCACGCGGCGGGCGCGCGCGTGTTCGTCGATGCCGTGCACGCCACGCCGCATCGCCAGATCGACGTCGGCGCGCTGGGCTGCGACGCGCTGGCGTGCTCGGCCTACAAGTGGTTCGGCCCGCACATCGGGATCCTCTGGGCGCGCCCGGAGCTGCTGGGCGACCTGCACCCCGACAAGCTTCGCCCCTCCCCCGACGAGGTCCCCCACCGCTGGGAGCTGGGGACGCTGCCGTTCGAATCGCTGGCCGGCGTGCGCGCAGCCGCCGACTTCATGGTCTCGCTGGACCGCGAGGCGGTGCGCGCCCACGAGGACCGGCTGCTGGCGCGGATGGTGGAAGGGCTGCGCTCCATCGACTCGGTCACCCTGCACGGCGCGGCGCGCGACCGCACCTCCACGGTCATGTTCACCGTGGCCGGGCACACCTCCGAGGAGGTGGCCGCCGCGCTGGCCCGCGCCGAGATCGCCGTCTGGCACGGCAACTACTACGCGCTGGAGCTCTCGCGCTGGCTTGGCCTGGAACCCGACGGCGCCCTGCGCGCCGGCTGCGTGGCCTACAACGACGCCGAGGACGTCGACCGGCTCCTCGACGCCGTCGCCGCGCTCTGACGCCCTGTCACACGGGACTGCGCGCTCTCGTCTCAGAGGGCAGCAAAGACGCTGACAAGGAGTACGGCAATGAAGGTGTTCGTGGCAGGGGCGACCGGGGCGGTCGGGAAACGGCTGGTTCCCGCGCTGGTGGCGAACGGCCACGCGGTCGCGGCGATGACGCGCTCGCCGGCCAAGGCCGATGCGCTTCGCGCCCTCGGCGCCGAGCCCGCGATCGCGGACGGCCTGGACCGCGGCGCCGTCATGGAGGCGGTGATGCGGGCTCAGCCCGACGTGGTCGTCCATCAGATGACGGCGCTCGGCGACAGCGCGAGCCTCAAGCGGTTCGACGAGGTGTTCGCGCTGACCAACCGCCTGCGCACGGAGGGGCTCGACCACCTGATCGCGGCGGCTCAGGCCGCCGGGGCGCGGCGGTTGATCGCCCAGTCCTACGGCAACTGGAACTACGAGCGCACCGGCGCGGCGGCGAAGAGCGAGGACGACCCGCTCGATCCCGACCCGCCGGCCAACCAGCGCCGGTCGCTGGAGGCGATCCGCTATCTGGAGCGCGCTGTCGGCCAAGCGGACGGGCTGGAGGGCCTCGCGTTCCGGTTCGGCAACTTCTACGGGCCCGGGACCGGCATCGCCCTCGACGGCGACATCGTCGCGCTCGTGCGCAAGCGCCGCTTGCCGGTCGTGGGCGACGGCGCCGGGATCTGGTCGTTCATCCACGTCGACGACATCGCGACCGCGACGATCGCGGCGCTCGACCGCGGCGCGCCCGGCATCTACAACATCGCCGACGACGAGCCCGCCCGCGTGTCCGAGTGGCTGCCCGCGCTCGCCGAAGCGGTGGGCGCCAAGCCGCCTCGCCACGTGCCGGTGTGGGTCGGCCGCCTGGCCACGGGCGACGTCGGCGTGTCGATGATGACGCGGATCAGGGGTGCGTCGAACGCGAAGGCGAGGCGCGAGCTCGCGTGGCAGCCGTCGTACGGGAGCTGGCGCGAGGGCTTCCGCACCGGGCTCGGTTAGACCTCGAGCGCGAGCTGCGCTGTCGAGAGCGCGGGCGGCGCGACGACCTCGTCCTCGAACGACGCCACGCGCACACCGAGGAGACGGACCGGGCGGGCGGGCGCGTAGGCACGCAGCAGCTCGATGGCGATCCCGGTGACCTCGTGGGTGTCGTTGGTGAAGGAGGCGATCGTGCGCGCGCGGGTGGCGTTCGTGAAGTCGTCCAGGCGGACCTTGATCCCGATCGTGCGCGCACGGGCGTCCTTGCGCTGCATCCCCTCGCAGACGTCGCGCGCCAGGCGGGCGATGGTCTCCTCCAGCGTGGCGAGGTCGTCGACGTCCTCGTCGAACGTCGTCTCGCTCGAGCGGCTCTTGACCACGCGCGTGGGCTCGAGCGGCGAGTCGTCGTGGAAGAACGCGCGCGCCTTGAGCCAGCGGCCCATCCGTTCGCCGAAGCGGGCGACGAGCGAGTCGCCGTCCGCCGCCTGCAGATCGCCAACGGTCCGCAGCCCGAGGTCGGCCAGCCGCTCCTGGGTCCGTGGCCCGATCCCCTGCAGCAGGCGCGTCGGGGCCTGCGCGAAGCGCTCGCACGCCTGCTCGCGCGAGAGGACGACGAACCCGGCGGGCTTCTCGGCATCGCTGGCGGTCTTGGCGACCAGGCGCGACGGCCCGACGCCGACCGAGATCGTGATGCCGGTGCGCTCGCGCACGTCGGCGACGAGCTCGCGCAGCGCCCGCAGCGGCTTCGCGATCGCCGTCACGTCGGCGTAGGCCTCGTCGACGGACACGTTCTGCATCGGGCAGCCGAGCCGCGCGCGGACGAGCTCCCACACCTCGCGCGACTTCTCGCCGTACGCCTTGAAGTCGGGCGGGATGAAGATCGCGTCCGGGCACAGCCGGCGGGCCCGCGCCGCCGACATCGCCGAGTGCACCCCGAAGCGGCGGGCCTCGTAGCTGGCCGTGGTGACGACGGCGCGCGGGCCGCTGCCCGCCACTACGACCGGCTTGCCACGCAGCTCGGGACGGCGCATGAGCTCGACGCTCGCGTAGAACGCATCGCAGTCGAGGTGCGCGATCACGCGGCGCGTCTCAGGCACCTCCTGAGCGTACGCCGCGTGCCTGACGGTCCTAGCTCGCGACGAGGACCGACCCCACGCCGCCGAAGTGCAGGCGCGCGCGGGTCGCCGCGGTGAGGTCGAACTCCCGGCCGGCCACGAAGGGACCGCGATCGACGACCTTCACGCGGACGACGCGATGGCCGCGGCGCAGCGTCACCCGCGCGCCGCACGGCAGCGTCTTGTGCGCCACGCCGAGCGTGCCCGGCTCCAGGCGCCCGCCGCAGGACAGCGCGTTGCCGTACAGGCCGGGGCCGTACCAGGAGACGGCCGCGCGCCGGTAGACGTTGAGGCGGCCGAGCCCGCGGCGCACCGAGCCCCACGCGAGGCGGACCTTGGCGCTGCCGATCCGGTTGGGACGGAAACGCACGGTGAACGCGCCGCCAACGCGGGTGCTCGCCCGGTTGATCGTCTGCCAGCCGTGGCTGCCGCGGCGCTGCAGCGACACCCGCTGGCCCGCCGGCGCGGAAGCAACGGCGCCGCTCACGCTCGCGCGGTGACGGGCGAGCACGTTGAGCGATGCGCGCTGGACCTTGATTTCAGAAGACGGTTTCGAGTGGGCGATGCCGGACGACATCCCCAGTGCAGTGGCGAAGCAGAGCGCGCCCAGCACCATCGTGGCGCCCCGGGCGCGCAAGGTCATCTTCGGCCTCATCATGAGGTCGATTCCTCCTTGCGTCAGTCGCCTACGGGATGGGCCAGAGCGCGGCGGTTGTCAAAGCCATCGCTACGGCGCCTCGAACGGGCGCCCGCCCTCCCCGCTCACCCCGGACAGACGTCAGGGGCGACCCGGCGAGTCGAACAGAAGTTCGTCAGGGTAGCCCGGATTTCGCAGACTCGTGTGACGCTCGTCACACAAGCACTGACGGCACGCCGGCTTCCGGTGTCCCCGCGAGGACCATCGCGATGAGGGTCGCGGGCATCAGCGCGAAGGGCACGTCGGGCCGCGCGGCGCCGCTTTCCTGCCCGATCGCGAGGACCTCGTCGATGTAGCTCAGCAGCGCGCGGACGTCGCCGTCGCGCGAGGTGCGGCATGCCAGGCGCGCCAGCGCGATCGGCTCGGACGGATCCATGCCCCGGAACGCGACCTGGATCGCCGCGCCGCAGTAGGACACGATGCGCTCGGCCTCGATGACGCGCTCGCCGACCGCGTGCGCGCCCGGCGCTGGCCCGACGTCGATCGGCTCCTCCCCCGCCACCACGCGCGCGAGCTGCCCGCCGGCGATCGAGCGCAGCGCTTCGGGCCCCAGGCCCACCGCGCGACCGACCCGGAGGAATACGAACGAGGCGAGCAGCCCCGGCCCGTACGGCATGTCGCTCGCGTAGAGGATGTGGCCCGGCGGCACGCTCGTGTACAGCTGCAGCTGGTCGGCGATGTTCCACCAGGCGGTGTCGAAGAACAGGTTGGGCAGCTCGGGCGCGTAGGCCGCGATCCACCCCAAGTCGCTGATCCCGGCGTGCGCGAGGATCAGCCGCGCGCCGTGGTAGCGGCGGGCGAGGCCGAGCACCGCCTCGCCGAGGTGCGGGATCCCGCGGCCGGCGTGGAAGAGCACGGGCGCCCGCTGCTCGTGCGCCAGCGCGACGACCTGCTCGACGACCGGGTGCGGGAGCGCGAACGCATCGGAGCGCGGGTGCAGCTTGAACCCGAGCGCGCCGGCCGCAAGGGCGCGCCGGGCCTCCTCGATGGCCCCGGGCTCGTTGGGCGCGATGCGCGCCAGGGGCAGCAGGCGCCCGTTCGACGCCGCACTCGCGGCGAGCACGGCGTCATTGGCGCCCGTGTAGCCGTCGGGCTCGTGCATGGCGAACACCAGCGCGCGCTGGTGGCGCGCGGCGTCGAGGCCGCCGATGATCTCGGCCGCGGTCGCCTTGCGCCCGTCGGGATCGTTCTGGCCGATGTGGGTGTGGGCGTCGAACCACGCCGGGTCGCCGCCAAGCACCTCGCGACCGTTGAGGTAGATCGGCAGCAGTCGCGGATCGAAGTCGCTTCCGTTGACGGGCACGCGCCCTGAGGCTAGCGATGCCTCGGTAGGATCGGCCCGATGGCCAACCGCGACCGGCTGACGGCCCTCGACGCCGGGTTCCTGCATCTGGAGCGCCACGGCGCGCACATGCACGTCGCGGGCGTCATGGTCTTCGAGGGCGAGCCCCCGGCGTACGACGAGCTCGTCGAGGCGCTCGAGGCGCGGATGCACCTCGTGCCCCGCTACCGCCAGAAGCTCGCGCACGTGCCGTACGGCCAGGGGCGCCCCGTGTGGGTCGACGACCCGCACTTCAACCTGCGCTACCACGTGCGCCACAGCGCGCTCCCGGAGCCGGGCTCCGACGAGCAGCTGCGCAACCTGGCGGGCCGCCTCTTCGCGCTGCCGCTGGACCGCACGAAGCCGCTCTGGGAGATCAACCTCGTCGAAGGGCTCGAGGGCGGCCGCTTCGCGCTCATCAGCAAGACGCACCATGCGCTCGTCGACGGCGTCAGCGGCGTCGACATCACCTCGGTGCTGTTCGACGCCACGCCGGACCCGCCGGCACCGACGCAGCCCCCGCCACAGTGGGTGCCGGAGCCCGAGCCCACCGCCGCCGACCTGCTGGCCCAGGCGCTGCTCGAACGCACGACGCTCCCCAACGAGGCCGCCCGCGGCGTACGGGCGCTGACCCGCGCGCCCCGCCGCGTGCTCTCGCAGACGGGCGAGTGGATGGTCGGCGTCGGCGCGATGGCGTGGGCCGGCGTCAACCCCGCTCCCACGACCCCGCTCAACGTGCCGATCGGCCCGCACCGCCGGTACACGTGGGTGGACTCGGAGGTCGCGCGGTTCAAGGCGATCAAGAACACGCTCGAGGGCACGCTCAACGACGTCGTCCTGTCGGCTGTCGCGCTCGCGCTGGGCCGCTTCCTGCGCCGCCGCGGCATCGATACCGACGACCTCGTCCTGAAGGTCATGGTGCCGGTGTCCGTGCGCGCCGAGACCGAGCGGGGCGCGCTGGGCAACCGGGTCGCCGCGATGTGGGCGCCGCTGCCCGTGGGCGTCGAGGACCCCGAGGCGGTCCTCAGCGAGATCGCCGACGCGATGCGCGGCCTGAAGGAGTCCGGCCAGGCGGTCGGCGCGCAGGCGCTGACCTCGCTGGCGGACTTCGCCCCACCGACGATCATGTCGCAGGCCGCCCGGCTGCAGGCGCGCCAGCGCTACTTCAACCTCGTCGTCACGAACGTCCCCGGGCCGCAGGTGACGCTGTACCTGCTCGGCCGCCCGATGCGCGCGCTCTACCCCGTCGTCCCGCTCGCGCGCAACCAGGCGCTCGGGATCGCGATCATGAGTTATGACGGGCGTCTAGGCTTCGGCCTGCTCGGCGACTACGACGCCATGCCGGACCTCGAGGACCTCGCCGACGACCTGCGCGGGGCGATCAACGAGCTCAGCGAGGCGGCGGGCCTCCCCCCGGCCCCGCGGCCCGCCCGCAAGCGCGCGCCCGAGGCCACTCGGGCCTGACCGTCATGATGCGATGCGTACATGCGTATCGCGTTGGCTCAGCTGAATCCGACGGTAGGTGACATCGCCGGTAACGAGGCGATGGTCCGTGAGGGGCTTGCGCGTGCCCGCGAGGCGGGGGTGCAGTTGGCGCTCTTTCCCGAGTTGGTGGTGACGGGGTATCCGCCGGAGGATCTGTTGCTCAAGGAGCATTTCCTGGCCGATGCGCGGGCGGCTGTTGAGCGGGTCGCGGCCGGTGCGCGGGGACTGGTTGCGGTGGTGGGGTTTCCCGAGCGCGCGGATGATGTCTATAACGCGGCGGCGGTGTGCGCCGACGGGGCGGTGCAGGCGGTCTATCGCAAGGTCAATCTGCCCAACTACGGCGTCTTTGACGAGTTGCGTTATTTCCAGCGCGGTCCGGGTGGCGCGATGATCGAGGTCGATGGGGTCAAGGTTGGGCTGACGATCTGTGAGGACATTTGGGTTCCCGGGGCGCCGCTGACCGACGAGGCGCTGGCGGGGGCGCGGCTGATCGTCAACATCGACGCGTCGCCCTACCACGAGGGCAAGGGCCAGGAGCGCGAGCAGATGGTCTCGCAGCGGGCGCGCGACAACCTGGCCGCGGTGGCGTTCTGCGCGCTCTACGGGGGTCAGGACGAGCTGGTGTTCGACGGGCATTCGTTCGTGGTCGACCACGACGGCGAGGTCATCGCCCGCTCGCCGCAGTTCGCCCAGGACTTGTTGGTCTGCGACGTCGACATCGCGGCGGCGGGTGCGGCCCGGTTGCGCGACACGCGCCAGCGGCCGGCCGCGCGCGAGCACGCCGGCGACGTGGCGATGCTCGGCTCGTTTACCACGGCGGGCGCCTCAGACGCGGCTGCGCCGGGCGGCCCGGTCGCCGGGTTGCTCGAGCGCGACGCCGAGGTCTACGCGGCGCTGGTGCTCGGCACCGGCGACTACGTGCGCAAGAGCGGCTTCGAGCACGTGGTGCTCGGGCTGTCGGGCGGGATCGACTCGACGCTGGTGGCGCTGATCGCGGTCGATGCGCTGGGGCCCGAGCGGGTCACGACCGTGACGATGCCCTCGCCGTACTCCTCGCAGGGCACGCGCGAGGACGCCAAGGCGCTGGCGCGCAACCTCGGCGTCGAGCTGCTGACGCTGCCGATCTCCGATGCGATGACCGGCTACGACGAGCTGCTCGAGCAGGTGTTCGCGGGCCGCGAGCCCGACATCACCGAGGAGAACCTGCAGGCGCGCATCCGCGGCAACCTGCTCATGGCGCTGTCGAACAAGTTCGGCTGGCTCGTGCTCACCACGGGCAACAAGTCCGAGCTGTCGGTCGGCTACTCCACGCTTTACGGCGACAGCGCCGGCGGCTTTGCGGTCATCAAGGACGTCCCCAAGACGATGGTCTACCGGCTCGTGCGCCAGCGCGCCGCGCGCGACCAGACCTCACCTGTGCCCGAGTCGATCCTCACCCGCCCGCCGTCGGCCGAGCTGCGCCCCGACCAGCGCGACGAGGACTCGCTGCCGCCCTACGAGGTCCTCGACGCGATCCTCGAGGGCTACGTCGAGCAAGACCTCGGCCGCGAGCAACTCATCGCCCGCGGCCTACCCGCCGCCGACGTCGACCGCGTCATCCGCCTCGTCGACGGCTCCGAATACAAGCGCCGCCAGAACCCGCCCGGCATCAAGGTCACCTCCAAGGCCTTCGGCCGCGACCGCCGCGTCCCCATCGTCAACCGCTACGGCGGATGATCGCGCTCGTCACCGGCGCCGGCAGTCCGCGGGGCATCGGCGCCGCGTGCGTACGCGCGCTCGTGGACCGTGGCGCGACGGTGGGGTTCACGGTGCTGCGCGGCGAGGAGCCGCCGGGCGACCTCCCCGGCACGCCCTTCACCACCGATCTCTCCGAGCCCGATGCGCCCGAGCACCTGCTCGATGCGGTCACCGAGCGCCTCGGCCACCCGACCGTGCTCGTCAACAACGCGGCGTACTCGACGCGCGACGGCTACGCGCAGCTCGACGCGGCCACGATCGACGCGCACTACGCCGTGAACGTCCGCGCGCCGATGCTGCTGAGCGTGCTGCTCGCGCGCGCGGGGCGGCCGGGCCGGATCGTCAACCTCGTCTCCGGCCAGTTCCTCGGCCCGATGATCGGCGAGCTGGCCTACACGGCCAGCAAGGGCGCGCTCGAGGCGTTCACCCGCCAGCTGGCGGCCGAGGTCGCCCACCTCGGAATCACGGTCAACGCCGTCGGCCCCGGGCCGAACGACACGGGCTGGATCGACGACGACCTGCGCGCCGAGCTCGTGCCGCGCTTCCCGATGGGCCGCATCGGCCGCCCGGAGGACGCCGCGACTCTGATCGCGTGGCTGTGCTCGGACGAGGCGGGCTGGGTCACCGGCCAGGTGATCCACTCCGAGGGCGGCTTTTTGCGCTAGCGAGCGAGCTCGGCGTGCGCGAGATCGCGGGGTGGGCGGTCTTGTACACCACTGTGATGCTTAATGTCGCCCACCCCCGCGGGTGCACCTCAACGGCGGATCTCGCGCACGGCGATCGTCATCCGGACGAGGGCGCAGAGGCGGCCCTCGTCGTCGGTGATGTCGACCTCCCAGACCCACGTCGTGCGGCCGCGGTGGCGGCGGCGGGCCTCGGCGTGGATCGTGCCCGTCGTGATCGGGCGCAGGAACGAGGTCTGGTTCGACATCCCCTGCGCCGCCTTGCCCTCGGGCCAGACGGCCATCGCGGTGGCGGTCGAGGTGATCGACTCGGCGATCGACGCGTAGATCCCGCCGTGCACGAGGCCCATCGGTTGCTTGATCTCGTCGCGGACCTTGACCTGGGCGCGGACGAGCTCTTCGGTCGACTCGAGCACTTCGAGGCCGTACAGCGCGTCGAACGTGCGATCCAGCGGGAGCATCGGCCGGGGGGAGCTCATGCGAGGTGCGGCACGATACCGACAGCCGCCGCTACCCTCCGGACCCTCCGATGAGCCGCTTCGAAGCCCTGCCCGCCGACCAGAAGTCCGTGCTGCAGCTCCTGCTCCGCCAGGGCAAGGGCTACGACGATCTCTCCGCCCTTCTGCACCTCGACGCCGACGAGGTCCGCTCGCGCGCGCTCGACGCGCTCGACGCGCTCGGACCGGGCGCGGCCGGGGTCCCGAGCGGCAAGCGCCAGGAGATCGGCGATTGGCTGCTCGGCCAGCAAGGGCCGGACGAAACCGCCGCCACGCAGGCGTTTCTCGAGGAATCCGCGGCCGGGCGCTCCTGGGCGCGCGCCGTCGCGGACGAGCTCGAGCCGGTCGCCGGCGGCCGCCTCCCGGAGATCCCCGAGGGCGCGGACGACGGTGCACCCGCCGCCACGCCCATCGCCCCCGCGCCCACCGCCGCGCCGCGCGTCTCCCGCCGCGGCGGCGCGCTGCTCATCGGCGGCCTCGTCGCCGCCGCCGCCATCGCGGTCGTCCTCGTCCTGGTCCTCACCGGCGGCGACGGCAAGAAGGGCAAGGACAGCGCGACGAACGCCGCCAACACGACCTCGACGCAGGCGCAGCCGAAGGTCCAGGCGCAGGTCAACCTCACTCCGCCCGCGGGCGCGCCGGCCAAGAAGGCGCTCGCCATCGTCCAGGTCGTCGACGTCAACGGCCAGGAGGCCGTCAACGCCGTCTCGCAGGGCCTGCCGACCCCGAAGAAGGCCGCCTACGCGATCTGGGTCTACTCGAGCCCCTCGCAGACGAAGCTCATCGGCGGCTTCGACAAGACCGACAACAAGGGCCACCTCGTCTACCAGGGCGCCCTGCCGCAGGGCTTCGACATCACCGCCTACCGCGAGATCCTGGTGACGAAGGAGACCAGCGGCAACCCGAAGCGGCCGGGCACGATCTACCTGCGCGGCTCGATCTCGGGCAACTAGGCCTAGGGCAGCAGCTTCCCCGGGTTCATGACGCCGGCGGGGTCGAGCTCGCGCTTGACCGCCCGCAGCGCGGCGACGCCGGTCGGCCCGATCTCCGCCTCCAGGTAGGCCGCGTGGTCGCGGCCCACCGCGTGGTGGTGGGTGATCGTCCCGCCCGCGGCGACGATCGCCTCGGACGCCGCCGCCTTCGCCGCGGCCCACTGCGCGATCTCCTCGCCGCGACGCGTCCGCGCCATGAACGTGAAGTACAGCGAGGCCCCCGTCGGATACAGGTGCGAGATGTGGCAGGCGACGAGGGGCGCGTGCTCGCGCAGCGCGTCCCCCACGGCGCGGTAGAGCGTGAAGAGCTGCGCCCACGTCGTCGCCGTTTCCAGCGTCTCGACGAGCACGCTGCGGTCCATGAGCTCGTCGCGCAGGTACGGGCCGCTGAAGCGCGACCGCAGCCACGCCTTGCCGGCGGGTTGGCCGAGCGCGACGCCGCCGCCTTCGCGCAGCACCTCACCCGCCGCGTCACGGCGGGCGCGCACCTCGTCCTCTCCGCCCGCCCAACCGACGATCGCGAGCGCGCCCTCGGCCACGCCGCGCGCCCGCAGGTAGGTTCCGAGCGCCGCCGCGCGAAGCCCGCCGAACCCCGCCAGCCCCAGCCCCATGCGGGTCTCGGTCTCGTCGGAGAGCCGCGCGACGTCGGGCGACAGCCCGCCCTGCTCGAAGCGCCGCAGCACCTCCGCGCCGGCGCCGAAGCTCGGGAACATCCAGCCCTCGTAGCGCGTCAGCTCGGGCAGGGGTCGCACGCGCAGCGCGACGCTGGTGATCGCGCCGAGCACGCCCTCCGAGCCGACGACCAGCCGCCGCAGCTCGGGGCCCGCCGCGCTCGCGGGCTGCGGGCGCAGGTCGAGATCCCCTGCGGGCGCCGCCATCCGCGCGCCGACCACGAGCTCGTCGATCCGCCCGTGCCCGGTCGACGCCTGCCCGGCCGAGCGCGTCGCCACGCAGCCGCCGAGCGAGACGTACTCGTAGCTCTGCGGGTAGTGGCCGAGCGTGAAGCCGCGCTTGCCCAGCAGTGCCTCGAGCTCGACCGCCCGGATCCCGCCGCCGACGATCGCCAGCTGCGAGCGCTCGTCGAGCGTCTCGAGCGCGTCGAGGGCGCCGAGGTCGAGCGAGACGAGCGACACGAAGCCGTCGCGGATCGGCTCGAGACCACCGACCACGCTCGTCCCGCCGCCGAACGGCACTACGACGACGCCGGACGACGTGCACGCCTCGAGCACCGCGCGGACCTCGTCGTGGTCGCGCGGCGCGAGCACCGCATCGGGGGCATCGACGCAGTCCCCGGCCCGCTGGCGGATGAGGTCCGGATAGGACTTGCCGCGCGTGTGGAGCACCCGGGCCGCGCGGTCGTCGCGCAGGATGTCCGCGAAGCGGGAATGGACGGCCTCGGGCAGCTGCGGCGGGTCCAGGCGCACATCGTCGAGTGAGACACCGCGGCGCGGCGCCTCGAACGCGCCCAGCTCGCCCTCCAGCCAGCGCACCGCACGGGCGGACATGGCGCCGGCGCGGGCGTCTTCTCCCCACCCCCACCAGCGCATCTCACGTCCCATGCAGGCCCTCCAGCGCCACGAGAGCCTGGTCGAGCACGCGCCCCGTCGCCCGCAGCACGACCCAGCCGCCGAGGCGTGCGGCGCCGCGCAGCCGCTGGTGAACGACGAGCGTCACCCGCGTGCCATCGCCGTCCGGCGCGAGCGTCACCTCCGTCCGGGCGGCCGCGAACACGCGCTCGAACGGCGTGCCCACGAGCTCCTGCTCCCAGACCCGGCGCTCCGGCGCGCGGGACTCGAGCACCTTGAAGTCGGCACGGACCGACTGCCCGCGATCGGTCCCGAGGACCTCGGTGAACCCGTCGCCGCGCACCGCTTCGACACGCTCGACCCGCGGCCACCACCGCGGCAGGTGATGCGGATCGGCGACGGTCTTCCACACCTGCTCGGGCGCAGCGGCGATCGTGCGGCTGCGGCGCGCCGTCGGCATCGATCAGTCCGCGTCGTAGCTGAGCAGCGCCCGGACGTCGTAGCCCGCCAGCAGCTCGCGCCCGTTCAGGAAGGCCAGCTCGACGAGGAACACGCACCCGACGACCTCGCCGCCGAGCTGCTCGACGAGCTCGCACAGCGCCTTCGCGGTGCCGCCGGTGGCCAGGAGGTCGTCGTGGACGAGCACCCGTGCGCCCGCGGCGACGGCGTCGGAGTGCAGCTCCAGGGCGTCGGTCCCGTACTCGAGGACGTACTCGGCGCGCACCGTCTCGTGGGGCAGCTTGCCCGGCTTGCGGGCCAGGACGAAGCCGGCGCCGAGGTCGCGCGCGATGGCCGGGCCGAGCAGGAACCCGCGGGCCTCGGCGCCGATCACGACGTCGACGTCGAGGTCGCGCGCAAGCCCCGCGAGCGCCGAGACCGCCGCGTCGAGCCCCTCCGCCGAGGTCAGGACCGGCGTGATGTCCTTGAAGACGATCCCCGGCCGCGGAAAGTCGGGGATGTCGCGCACCAGCGCGGCGAGATCGACGGCCACTACGAGACGATCTTGCGCAGGTCGCGGATCAGCAGGAGGTGCTTGAGGTGCGTGGTGACCGCGGCGAGGTTCTCGAGCGCCTCGATCGCCTCCTTCCGCCGCTTCGCGTTGCGGGAGCGCAGCGCCGGGGCGAGGATCTGCTGCAGCAGCGCCGCCTCGCGGTCGGCGCTGGTGCGGAACGCGCGCAGGTTGCGCCCGCCGACGCCGTACCGCGCAAGCTCGGTCACCGCGCGTACGATCTCGCGCTCGGTCTCGTCGAAGTACTTCGTCCCCGCGCGGACCTCGCCCTTGATGACGCCGTACTCCTCGAGCTCGGACACGAGCCGCGGATCGGCGCGCGTCTCCTCGATGACGTCGTCGAGCGAGTACAGCGCACCGTTCGACGGTGCGGTCACCGAAGGGCTGCGCTTGCGCCGCGCGCCCGCGCCGTCACCCGAGGACGGCGCGACATCGGTCGCCGCGCGCCCCGAGGCCAGCTCCTGGCGGATCACCCGCAGCGGCAGGAACTCGTCGCGCTGCAGGCGCAGGATCGTGCGCAGCCGTTGCACGTCGCCGGCGGAATACAGCCGGTAGCCGCCCGGCGTGCGCCGCGGCGCGACCAGCTTCTGATCCTCCAGATAGCGGATCTTCGAGATGGAGATGTCGGGGAACTCCTGCTCGAGCGCCTTGCAGACCGCCCCGATGGTCATCGCCTTGCGCGGTGCGCCGGCGTCGTGATCGGGCTCTTCGTGTTCCGTTGCCTGTTCGTCTTGGACGGCCATCACTGAGACAGGAACGTGAGCTTGAACTTGCCGATCTGCAGCTCGTCGCCGTCCTCGAGCCGGTGCGACTCGATCCTGTGACGGTTGACGTAGGTGCCGTTGAGCGAGCCGAGATCGTCGAGGTAGTAGTCCTCGCCGCGCTTGACCAGCAGCGCATGGTCGCGCGACACGGTGACGTCGTCGAGGAATACGTCGGAATCGGGACGGCGCCCGATGGTCATGCGGTCGTGATCGAGCGCGAAGGACTCCCCCACGCGCCCGCCGCCGGCCCGGATGACGACCGCGGCGCCCTCGTGCGCGACGACCTGCTCGACGTCGACCGGCACGAGCTCACCGGTCTCGTCGATGCGGTAGGTCGCGGTCGACGGCTCCTGGCCCGGCCGCTCTTCGCGCGTGCCGAGGAACGACCCGCACTTCTGGCAGTAGTTGGCTCCGTCGGCGTTGACGAAACCGCACTCCGGGCAGTGGACCGCCATCGCGGCTACGGTTACTCCGAATCGGGCCCGTCGGCGCCCACCGCGCGCCCGGCGAGGATGTCGGTCAGCTTCTGGACGTCGTCACCGGTGATGACGTCTTCGCCGGTCTCGTGCTTCTTGCGGAGGCGATTGACGAGCTCGGCACGGAGGATGTCGATCTTGCCGTGCAGGATCCGGCGCTTGTACGAGATGTCGATCTCCTCCTCGGTGAGCTGCTGGATGTACTCCTTCAGCTCCTGGTCGGAGAGCGACCCCAGGTCCGGGAACGTGTCCATTGGCCGAGCATACCAGCGGATCTGCGACGCTCAAGCTGAGGTTGAGGGTCTTGCATCACGCACATACAGCGCGGTTGCCACCAGGGTCATCGCAACCCCGATGTACAGCAGGATCGTGGCCAGCGTGTCCAGTCCGATGAAGGCGAACTCGAGGGCCGACAGCACAGGCCAGATGGCCAGCCGCCCGACCATGTTGACCCGGATCTCGATCCCGCGGCTGAGGGCGATGCGCCCCGCGACGAGCATGAACAGCTCGCGGGCGACGAGGATCGCCAGCGCCCAGCGCGGAAGCAGCTCGTGGTACCAGCACGCGACGACGCCCGCGACGACGAGCAGCCGGTCGACGACGGGGTCCAGCAAGGTGCCCAGGCGGCTGTATTGGCCGGTCAGCCGCGCCGCGATGCCGTCGAAGTAGTCAGACCAGCCGGCCACCGCAAACAGCACCGCGGGCCACACGCCGACTCCGCTGTCGCTGTTGAACGAGACGATGAGGAAGATCGGGATCAGCAGCAGGCGCGCGACGCCGATCGCGTTCGGGATCGTCCACGGGTTCAGCGGCGCCCCGCTGAGCGTCTGCGGCGGCGGCGGGCCGGAGCGGTCGACCCCGACGAGGCGGCCGAACGACAGCCGCTTGCGCTCTACGGGAGAGTCGCCC
>DATFRW010000199.1:0-10828 GCA_035262945.1 Solirubrobacteraceae bacterium | reverse complement strand
AGCGAGGAGCAGATGAAGATGTTCCTCACCCGCCTGGGCTTCAACTCGAAGATGGTCGTCACCGGCGACATCACCCAGATCGACCTGCCGCGCGACCAGCGCTCCGGCCTCGTCGTGGTCGCCGACATCCTGCGCGACGTCGAGGGCATCGAGTTCGTCCGCTTCGGGGGCGCCGACGTCGTGCGCCACCGGCTCGTGCAGCGGATCGTCGAGGCCTACAGCGAGCACGACGAGCGCGCAACCCCCGAGCTGCGCTCAGCCAAGCCCGATCGCCGCCGCGCCTAGCCGGTGTTGGAAGTCGAGGTCATCGGCAACGGCGGACCGGACGCCCCGCCGCGCGCCGAGGTCGAACGGCTGGTCGGGATCGCCTTCGGTTCGGCCGGGGTCGACGACGGGCACGTCGCGATCGAGTACGTCGACGCCGCCCGGATCGCGTCGCTCAACGAGGAGTTCCGCGGCAACGCGGGGCCGACCGACGTGCTCTCGTTCCCGATGGACGAGGCCGGCCCGGCCGCCGGGCCGCGTGAGCTCGGCGACATCGTGATCTGCCCCGAGCACACGGACGACGTGCGCGAGGCCGTCTTACACGGCGCGCTGCACCTCACCGGGATGGATCACGAGACCGACGAGGGCGAGATGCTCGCGCTCCAGGCCGAGTTGCTGAGCTGGTGATGGCGACGCGCGCGGGCTTCGTCGCCCTCGCGGGACGGCCCAACGTCGGCAAGTCGACGCTGGTCAACGGCATCGTCGGTCAGAAGATCGCGATCGTGTCCGACAAGCCGCAGACCACGCGCCGCGCGATCCGCGGCGTGGCCACGCGGGGCGAGTCGCAGATCGTCCTCGTCGATCTCCCGGGCGTGCAGCGCCCGCGCGACGCCCTCACCGAGCGCATGCAGCGTCGCGTCGAGGCGGAGCTCGCCGACTCCGATGCGGCGCTGTTCGTCGTCAACGGCGAGGAGGGGATCGGTCCCGGCGACCGCTTCATCGCGGGCGCGCTGGCGGGCGCGTCGCTGCCCGTGGTGCTCGCCGTCAACAAGGTCGACCGCCTCGATCGCCCGCACACCGTGCAGGCGCTCGCCGACGCCGAGGGGCTCGACATCGCCGACGAGATCTTCCCGGTGAGCGCGCGCACGGGCCGCGGCGTGGACGCCCTGCGCGATCACCTGGCCGGGCTCATGCCCGAGGGGCCGCTGCTCTTCCCGCCCGACGAGCACTCCGATCAGGCGCAGGAGGTGCTGCTCGCCGAGCTCGTGCGCGAGCAGGTCCTGCGCCGGACGTTCCAGGAGCTCCCGCACGCGGTCGAGGTCGTGATCGACGAGATCGAGGAGCGCGACGACATCACCGTGGTGCGCGCGCTCGTCTGGGTGGAGACCGAGTCGCAGAAGCGAATCGTGATCGGCTCGGGCGGGCGTATGGTCAAGGCGATCGGGACCGCCGCGCGGCGCGAGCTCGAGCGCGAGCTCGACACGCGCGTGCATCTCGACCTCTCGGTGCGCGTGCGCCGCGGGTGGCGCAGCGACGACGCGCTGCTCGATCGCCTCGGGATCGAGTAGGCGTCAGAAGCGCCGCGCCAGCGCGTGGACGTCGTCGACGCCGAGCGCCGTGGCCGGGAGGAACGGCAGCGTCGTCACGTGCGCGGAGGCATGGCGGCGCAGGCGGGCGAGCTGGCCCTGCTGTGCAGCGCCCTGCCCATGTTGGCGGCGGACGGCGGCGACGATCGGGCCGGGGACCGCGTCGGAGCGGATGCGCTCGACATCGTCCGCGCTGAAGCGGCGCGGCATGACGGCGTTGACCACCACGGCGTCGAGCGGGCGGTGCAGCGCGGCGACGACGCGCCCCTCGAGGTCGAGCGTCTCGCCGACCGACAGCTCGGACGGCAAGGCGACCGCCATCAGCGCGCTGCGGCCGGGATCCTCGAGCAGCTCGACGACCTTCCTCGACTGCGAGGCGATCGGCCCGACGCGCGCGATCTCGGCGAACGTGCGCGGTGTGCGCAGCATCCCGACGCCATGGCCGCTCGCCGGCCCATCGACGATCACGACGTCGTAGTCGCGCCGCCCCTTCACCCAGCGCCGGCCGTGGCCGAGCTCCCACGCCTTCGTGATGGCCAGGAGCTCCCGCGCTCCCGGCGCCGCGTTGACGAACGCGGCGAACGCGTTCGAGTGGGTGAGCAGCCCGACGAGCCGGCGCGAGCCGATCTGGCGGCCGGCCCACTCCTCGAGCGCGCGCACCGGATCGATCGTCGTCGTCCACACGCCTTCCTCGAGCGGGACCTCGTCGCCGGGCCGCGCGCCCTCGCGGCCGTAGAGCTTGGCGGCGCGCGTCTGGCCCGCCAGCTCGCAGAGCACGACGCGCCGGCCGCGGCGCGCCGCGGCCACCGCCATCGCCAACGCGACGGTCGTCTTGCCGACGCCGCCCTTGCCGGTGATGAACTGCAACTCGCGATCGTCGGGGAAGCTCATCGGTGGTGACAGAAGACCGCGTAGGCTCACAGATCGTGGATCGCCGGTTGGAGGAGTCGTACCGCAGATGCGGGCGCATGCAGCTCCGGTACGACCCGACGTACTACATCGCCACCGGAATGCTTCCCCGCGAGGTCCGCCCGGCAGTCCACGCGCTGTACGGATTCGTGCGCGGCGCCGACGAGATCGTCGACGGACCGCGCCGGCTGCCGCCCGGGGCACCGCGGAGGGCGGCGCTCGACGCCTGGGAGGACGAGCTCGAGCGCGGGCTCGCGGCCGGGCGCTCGGACCACCCGGTGATCGCGGCCCTTGTCGATGCGGGGCCGCGCCACGGCATGCCGCTGCACCTGCTCGGCCGCTACGTCGAGTCGATGCGCATCGACTGCGAGGAGCCGGTGCGGATCTGCTCGCGCGCGCAGCTCGACGACTACATGGAGGGCAGCGCCGCCACCGTCGGGCGGATCATGGCGCCGCTGCTGGAGGCGCCGGAGCCCGAGGCGGTCGCGCGGCTCGGCGTCGCCTTCCAGCTGACGAACTTCATCCGCGACGTGCCGGTCGACTGGCGGATGGACCGCGTGTACCTGCCGGGGCTGCCCGAGGACGATCTGCGCGCCGGCGCGGCCACCGACACGTTGCGAGAGCGGATCGCGCAGGAGGTCGCGCGCGCCCGCGCGCTCTTCGCCGACAGCGCCGGGGTCGTCGTCGCGCCCGGCGTGCGTCACGGAGTGCGGATCGCGCGGGCCGTCTACGCGCGCGTGCTCGACCGCGTCGAGCGCAGCGGCTACGACGTTCTCGGGTCCCGGGTCCGGCTGCGCCCGTGGGAGGCCGCGGCGGCGGCGCTGCACCGATGACTCAGGACGCCGACGTCCTCGTCTGCGGCGCCTCGTTCGCCGGCCTCGCCGTCGCGCGCGAGCTTGCCGGAGCGGGCGCAGACGTTCTCGTCGTCGACCGCTACGAGATCGGGGCGCGCGCCACGTCGGCGTGCGCGGCGCCGGCGCCGTGGCTGCACGCCATGGGCGTCGCGAACTCGATCCGCCAGGAGCTGCCGGCGATGACGTTCACCACTCCGCACGGGTCGGTGCGCTACCGCCTGCCGTGGAGTTGGGCCGCGTTCGACTACCGCGAGCTCTGCGAGGGCCTGTGGGCGCAGTGCGGGGCGGCGCGCTTCGAGATCGCGACCGTGCGCGGACGCGCCGACGGCGCAGTGGCGACCGATCGCGGCGAGCTGCGGGCGCCGCTCGTCGTCGACGCGCTCGGCTGGCGGCGGGTGCTCGCCGAGCCGCACTACCAGCCGCCCGACGCGCCGCTGAGCCGCGGCCTCGAGGTTCACCCCGACCACGACGGCTCGGGCGACGCGCTCGACGTGTGGGTCGAGCGCGGGCTCGTGCGCCGCGGCTACGGGTGGCGCGTGCCGGCCGGCGGCGAGGCGCGGATCGGCGTCGGCTCCTACGAGCCGCGCGACCACGTCCGCGCGCCGACCGACGCGCTCGCGACCCGGCTGCGCGCGCCCTCGGAGCGTTACCAGGGCAACTGGTTCCCGCACCGGCTGCGCGCCGCGACGGACGGCGAGGTCCTCTTCGTCGGCGACAGCGCGGGGCACTGCTTCCCCCTCTCGGGCGAGGGGATCCGCACGGCGTTCTACTTCGGCATCGCCGCCGGGCGCGAACTGGGCGCGGTGCTCGCCGGCACCAAGCCGCGCGAGCGCGCGCTGGCCGACTACGCCGCCTTCCACGACGCCCACGCACCGGCGTTCCGCCGCGCGCTGCGGCTGCAGCGCGTCATCCCGGCGCTGCCGCCGCGCGGGCTGACGCTGGTGCTGCGCGCCCTGAGCGCCCAGCCGCTCGTCGATCGCGCGTTCGGCTGGTACCTGGACCAAGCCCATCCGCGCGCTGCTGCCACAATCACCCCTTAGATGGAGATCGCCTACGACGAGCGTGGCCTCGTCCCGGTCGTCGTCCAGGATTGGCGCACTGGGGAGGTCCTGACCCTCGCCTACGCCAACGCCGAGGCCGTCGCGCGCACGCGCGCGACCGGCGAGCTGCACCTGTGGAGCCGCTCGCGCGACGAGCTGTGGCACAAGGGCGCGACCTCCGGCAACACGCAGCGGGTGCGCGCGCTGCGCCTGGACTGCGACGGCGATGCGCTGCTCGCGCTCGTCGAGCCCGCCGGACCCGCCTGCCACACCGGCGAGCGCACCTGCTTCCACAACGGGGCGCTCGAGCCGCTCGCCCCGCACGAAGCGCTGCCCGCGCTCGAGCGAACGCTCGCCGACCGCGCGGCCAAGCGACCGGCCGGCTCCTACACCGTCGACCTGCTCGACGACCCGCCGCGCATCGGCGCGAAGGTGCAGGAGGAGGCCGAGGAGGTGTCGCGCGCGGCGCGGGAGGAGTCCGACGACCGCGTCGACGAGGAGGCGGCCGACGTCCTCTACCACCTGACCGTGCTCCTGCATTCGCGCGGCCGCGCGCTCGTCGACGCCGAGACGGTGCTCAATGGCCGTCGCCGCTGACGCCGGCGCGCTCCGCGTCGAGCCCTCGCTCGACGAGGTCCGGGCGCTCGCGCACGAGCACAACCTCGTCGCCCTGCGTCACACCTTCATCGACGACCTCGAGACGCCGGTCAGCGCGTTCCTGAAGCTCCGCGGGCGCGACCCGGAGTTCCCGGCGTTCCTGCTCGAGTCCGCCGAGCAGGGCCAGCGCGTCGGGCGCTTCAGCTTCATCGGCGTGCGCCCGCGCAAGGTCGTGCGCTGGTCGCTGCGCGACGGCGGCGACCCGTACGCGATCGCCGCGCGCGAGGTCGGAGCGTTCAGCCAGGCGCCGTTCCCCGAGGCGCCGCCGTTCGCCGGCGGCGCGGTCGGTTTCTTCGGCTACGACCTCGTGCGCACCGTCGAGCCGCTCGGCGAGCCGAACCCCGATCCGGTCGGGCTGCCGGACATGGCGCTCATGCTGTCCGACGTCCTCGTCGTCTTCGACCATCTCAAGCACACGATCACGATCCTCGTGAACGTCTACGCGGACGACGGCGAGGTCGAGGCCGCCTATGCCGACGCGCTGGCCACGATCGCCAAGGCGCGGCGCCTGCTCGCGGGCCCGGTGCCCGCGGCTGAGCCCACGCCGGCCAGCGCGCGGCCGGCGTTCTCGTCGAACATGCCGCGCGAGCAGTTCGAGGGGATGGTCGCGCGCATCGTCGAGTACGTGCACGCGGGCGACGCCTTCCAGGTCGTGCCGTCGCAGCGCTGGAGCGCCGACCTCGAGGCCGACGCGTTCTCGATCTACCGCGGCCTGCGAGTGGTCAACCCGAGCCCGTACATGTACTTCCTCGACTTCCTGGACTTCCAGATCGCGGGCGCGTCGCCGGAGCCGCTGCTCACCGTCACCGGCCGCCACGTGTCGACGCGCCCGATCGCCGGCACGCGCCCGCGCGGCGCCGACGCGGCCGAGGACGCGGTCATCGCCGAGGGCCTGCTCGCCGACGAGAAGGAGCGCGCGGAGCACGTGATGCTCGTCGACCTCGGGCGCAACGACCTCGGCCGCGTCTGCGAGTACGGCACGGTCAAGGTCGACACCTTCATGGCCGTCGAGACCTACTCGCACGTCATGCACATCGTCTCCTCGGTGTCCGGGAGGCTGCGCGAGGACGTGGGCGCCATGGACGCGCTGCGCTCGGTGCTGCCCGCCGGCACGTTGTCGGGTGCGCCGAAGGTCCGCGCGATGCAGATCATCGACGAGCTCGAGCCGGTCAAGCGCGGCGGCTACGGCGGCGCGATCGGCTACCTCAGTTACACCGGCGACCTCGACACCTGCATCCACATCCGGACCGTGGTGATCAAGGACGGCGTCGCGCACGTGCAGGCCGGCGGCGGCACGGTCGCCGACGCCAAGCCCGCGTACGAGTTCGCCGAGTCCGAGGCGAAGGCGAAGGCCGTGCTGCGCGCGGTCGAGATGGCGATGGAGCAGCCGGACTGGCCATGAAGGTGCTCATGGTCGACAACTACGACTCGTTCACCTACAACCTCGTCCAGTACCTGGGCGAGCTGGGGTGCGACCTCGAGGTCGTCCGCAACGACCGCGCCGACGTCGGCGACCTGCTCGATCGCGGCTACGACCGCGTCGTCGTGTCACCGGGGCCGTGCACGCCCAACGAGGCGGGCATCTCCGTCGACGTCACGCGCCGCTTCCCGGAGGCCGGCGTGCCGACGCTCGGCGTCTGCCTCGGTCACCAGTCGCTCGCGCAGGCCTTCGGCGGCAAGGTCATCCGCCACTTCCCCGTGCACGGCAAGACCACGACGATCGAGCACGACGGCCGCACGATCTTCGACGGCCTCCCGTCCCCGCTGACCGTGGGGCGGTATCACTCGCTCGTGGTCGACGACGACGTCCCGGCGTGCTTCGAGGTCTCGGCGAGCGGCGGCGGCGTCGTCATGGCGATCCGCCACCGCGAGCTGCCGGCCGAGGGCGTCCAGTTCCATCCCGAGTCGGTGCTGACAGACGACGGCAAGCGGCTGCTGGCCAACTTCCTTGCCTAACGACACGCTGACCAGGGCGATCGACGCACTCGCGTCGGGCCAGGACCTCGCGCAGGAGGAGGCCTCCGCCGTCCTCGCCGAGATCATGGCCGGCGGCGTCTCGGAGACCCAGATCGCGGGCTTCCTCATCGCGCTGCGCACGAAGGGGGAGACCGTCGACGAGCTGGCCGGGCTGGCCGCGACGATGCGGGCGCTCGCGACGCGGGTCCCCTGCGTGCGCGACGACCTCGTCGACACGGCCGGCACCGGCGGGGGCAGGCCGACCTTCAACGTGTCCACGACCGCGGCGCTCATCGCCGCGGGCGCGGGTTGCGCGCTGGCCAAGCACGGCAACCGCTCGGCCACGAGCCTCTCGGGATCCGCCGACGTGCTCGAGGCGCTGGGCGCCCGCATCGACCTCGGGCCCGACGCCGTCGCGCGGTGCATCGACGAGGCCGGCTTCGGGTTCATGTTCGCCCCGACGCACCACCAGGCGACCCGTTACGTCGTCCCGGTGCGGCGCGAGCTCGCGGTCCGCACGATTTTCAACTTCCTCGGCCCGCTGACCAACCCGGCCGGTGCGCGCCGCCAGCTGATCGGCGTCTCGGACCCCGACTACCTGGACCGCATGGCGGGGGCGCTGGCGCGCCTGGGGGTCGATCGTGCGTTGGTAGTGTCCAGCGAGGATGGTCTCGACGAGATGAGCACGTCGGCCCCGACACATGTGGTCGAGGTCAACGGCGACACCATCGACCGCTACGTCGTCGCTCCGCAGGACGTCGGGCTCGGCACCGCGAACGCGGACGCCGTGGCCGGCGGCCCGCCGGACGCCAACGCGCGCACCACGCGCGCGATCCTCGAGGGCGAGCCCGGGCCGCGCCGCGACCTCGCCCTGCTCAACGCGGGGGCGGCGATCTACGCGGGCGGAGTCGCCGACAGCCTTGGGGAGGGCATCGATGCCGCCCGCGAGGCCGTCGACTCCGGCGCCGCGCTGCGCACCACCGAGTCCTACCTGGACCTCTCGCGGCGGCTCGCTCCATGAGCGTCCTCGACCGCATCGTCGACGCCGCGCGCGAGGACGTGGCCCGCCGAAGCCGGGCCGTGCCGCTGGCAACGCTCGAGCAGCAGGCCGCGCGTTCCCGCGAGGACCGCCCGTTCTCCGAGGCCCTCACGCGGCCGGGCATCTCGGTGATCGCCGAGCACAAGCGCCGCTCGCCCAGCGCGGGCGAGATCCGCAGCGGCGCCACGGTGACCGACATCGTCCGCGCGTACGAGCAGGGCGGCGCCGCGGCGGTCTCGATCCTCACCGAGGAGCGCCACTTCGGCGGCTCGCTCGACGACCTGCGCGAGGCGCGCGCCGCCAGCGACCTGCCGATCCTGCGCAAGGACTTCATCGTCGACCCCTACCAGGTGTATGAGTCGGCGGTCGCGGGCGCCGACGCGCTGCTGCTGATCGTCGCCGCCGTCAACGACGACGACCTTGCGCGGCTGTTCGCGGAGGCCGTCGGCCTCGACCTCGACGTGCTCGTGGAGGTCCACGACGAGGAGGAGCTCGAGCGGGCGCTCGAGATCGTCGACGCCGACGTCATCGGCATCAACAACCGCGACCTGACCGACTTCTCCGTCGACATCGAGCGCACGTACGAGCTGCTCAGCGACGTGCCGGCGGGCAAGACGGTCGTGTCCGAGTCGGGGTTCCACACCCGCGAGCAGCTCGACGATCTCGAGCGGGTCGGGGTGGACGCCGTTCTCATCGGCGAACGGCTGATGCGCGCCCCCGATATCGAGGCGGCATGCCGGGAGCTGGCCGGGCTCGAAGGGGCAGAGCCCGATGCGCCAATTTAAGAAGTCTGACCGTCGACTTCATGAGAGATTAAGCACGGGAACGCATCCTCAACCAATGCAGCGAAGGATCCTGCCGTTCGCCCTGTCGGCGTTGCTCGGCGCCGGCGCCGCGGTCGGACTCGTCGCGCTGCTCGACCTGGGAGGCGGTCAGACGAAGACGGTTGTGCAGCAGGCACCGCTCGCGAGCTCGAATACGACGAGCAACAGCGACGGCGGCAGCGGCCTTACCGCGGGGGACATCTACAAACGCGACGCGCCCGGCGTCGTCTACATCACCGCGCAGATCGTGCAGCGCACCCAGTCGCCGTTCGACTTCGGACTGCCGCAGGAGCAGCAGGGCGAGGCGACCGGCTCGGGCTTCGTGATCGACAAGGACGGCACGATCCTCACCAACGCCCACGTGGTCAGCGGATCGACCCACGTGAGCGTCCAGTTCGCCGACAAGCAGCGCGTCGCCGCCAGCGTGCTGGGCAAGGACCCGTCGACCGACCTCGCGCTGTTGAAGGTCGATCCGAGCGGCCTGACGCTCACGCCGCTGAACCTCGGCTCGTCGAAGGGCGTCCAGGTCGGCGATCCGGCGATCGCGATCGGCAATCCGTTCGGCCTCGAGCGGACGCTGACCACCGGTGTCATCTCGGCGATCCACCGCACGATCCAGGCCCCCAACAACTTCTCGATCGACGACGCCCTGCAGACCGACGCGCCGATCAACCCCGGCAATTCGGGCGGTCCGCTCATCGACGCCGCCGGCAAGGTCATCGGCATCAACTCGCAGATCGCGACCGGCGGCAACGGCGGCGGCAGCGTCGGCATCGGCTTCGCCGTGCCGATCGACACCGCCAAGCAGATCATCCCGCAGCTCAAGACGGGCCGCGTGGACCACGGCTATCTGGGCATCAAGGCGGCCGACGTCGACAAGTCGCTGAAGGATCTGAACCTGCCGGTCTCCAAGGGCGCGCTCGTGCAGAGCGTCACGCCTGGCGGCCCGGCGGAGAAGGCGGGCATCCAGGGCGGCAACATCAGCGCGCACCTGGATACCGGCGAGGCGATCCAGATCGGCGGCGACATCATCACGCGCATCGACGACAAGGAGATCGCGAGCGCGGACGACCTCACGTCAGCGGTCGCCGGCCGCAAGCCCGGCGACAAGGTCAGGGTCACGATCCGGCGCGGCGACGAGACCAAGACGGTCATCATCACGCTCGGCGAGCAGCCCGCGCAGGCGCCGGGATCGAGCACATCGGGGCCGTGACCGGCTGAGCCCTACGATGCGGGGGTGGCCACGCACCCTCGCATCAAGCTCTGCGGCATCACCCGGCTCGACGACGCGCAGCTCGCGGTCGACGCCGGCGCCTGGGCGGTCGGGTGCATCCTGTGGCCGCAGTCGCCGCGCGCGTGCGACCCGGCCGAGGCCGGGCTGATCGCGTCGGCGGTCCGCCGCCGCGCCCAGGTCTGCGGCGTGTTCGTCAACCAGCACCTCGACGAGATCACCGAGCTGGTCGACGGGCTCGGCCTGACGATGGTCCAGCTGCACGGCGACGAAGGACCGGCGTTCTGCGGCGAGGTCGCCCGGCGCACCGGCGCCAAGGTCATGAAGGCCGCGCGCGTGCGCACCGCCGCCGACGTGCAGGCGCTCGAGGCGTTCCACACGGACTTCCACCTCCTCGACGCGCACCTGCCCGGGATGCGCGGGGGGACGGGGGAGACGTTCGACTGGGAGCTGGTCCGCACGCGGCGGTCGAACGTGCCGCTCGTGCTCAGCGGCGGGCTGACGCCCGGCAACGTCGCCGAGGCGATCGCCGTGACCGCGCCGTTCGCGGTCGACACGGCGAGCGGTACCGAGTCGAGCCCCGGGATCAAGGACCCGGCGAAGGTCGCGGCGTTCGTGGAGGCCGTGCAGTCGACGGCGGTGCCGGCGTGAGCGCCGTCGAGCATCGTTTCGGGCCCTACGGCGGCCAGTACGTCCCCGAGACGCTGATGCCCGCGCTTGCCGAGCTCGAGGAGGCGTGGCTCGAGG
>DATFRW010000198.1:0-12680 GCA_035262945.1 Solirubrobacteraceae bacterium | reverse complement strand
GTGCATCTCGAGGGGGGCGGCGCCGAAGCCGGCGAGGCGGTTGGCGCGAGCGTCGCGGGCAAAGCGGGCGAGGCGGGCAGCGCGGCCGGCCCGCGCGCAGCGCCCGGCGCGGGCGAGGGGGGCGACGCGGGTGGTGACGCTGCGCGCGCGCCGGTAGCTGTCCGCGGCCACACGATCGGCTTCGTGGAGGCCGAGCCGGCCACCGATCCGCGGACGGTGCGCGCGTGCGCCGACGCCCTCGGACGACGGATCGAAGCCCTCACGAAAACCCCCGCCGCGGCCGAGCGCCTGGTCCACCACCTCGTCGCGATGGCCGCGCTCGAAGACCCCGCCGAGATCACGGAGCACCTGCTTCACGCGGCCGTCGACCTCGCGGCCGTCGACTCCGCCGCCCTCGTGCGCACCGTGCCCGCTGCCCGGCCGGCAGCGACCGGGCCGCTCGGGCCCGCCCTGATCGCCGGTGACCACGAGCCGCTCGCCGCGGTCACCCTGGTCGCGCACGGCGACACGCTCGGCGTGCTCCGGCTCGCTTCAAGCACCGGCGCCACCGTCGAGACCGCATTGCTCGGACAGCTCGCGGCGCATGCCGCCGCGTGCCTGCACACGGCCGAGACGCTCGGCGCCCTGCGCGAGCGGGCGGCGACCGACCCGCTCACCGGCCTCGGCCACCACGCGACGTTCCATGAGGCGCTCGCGGCGTCGCACCGCAGGCCGACGACGGCGATCGTCGTCTGCGACATCGACGGCTTCAAGCACCTCAACGACGCCCACGGCCACGCCCACGGCGACCGCGTCCTGCGCGGCGTCGCCGAGGCGATGTGCGGCGCTCTGCGCCGCGGCGACCAGCTCTTCCGCATCGGCGGTGACGAGTTCGCCGCGCTGCTGGCCGTCGACTCGGAGAACGAGGCGTGCGAGGCCTCTGCGCGGCTCCGCGCAGCGGTCAACGAGGCGCGCCTGGGTGTGACGGTCTCGATCGGCGTCGCGGTGCCGCACGAGGACGAGCCCGACGCGGCCGTCCTGGCCCGTGCCGACCGTGCGCTCTACGCCGTCAAGGCGGGGGGTCGCGATGGGGTCGCACTGGCCAACGACGAGCCGCTGCCCGCGGCGCCCGCGCTCGGCTGAGCCGGGCCGTGCCGCGGCCCGCTAAGCGCCGGGTACTTGCCCCTATGCTGGACGCCGCGTGGCAGATCAGGCCCACATCCGCAACTTCTCGATCATCGCCCACATCGACCACGGCAAGTCGACGCTGGCCGATCGCATCCTCGAGATCACGCATACGGTCGACCCGCGGCAGATGCGCGAGCAGGTGCTCGACTCGATGGACCTCGAGCGCGAGCGCGGCATCACGATCAAGGCCCAGGCGGTGCGCGTCTTCTACACCGCGCGCGACGGAGAGACCTACCAGCTGCACCTCATCGACACGCCGGGCCACGTCGACTTCACGTACGAGGTGTCGCGCAGCCTCGCGGCCTGCGAGGGCGCGCTGCTCGTCGTCGACGCGTCGCAGGGCGTGGAGGCCCAGACGCTCGCGAACACCTACCTGGCGGTCGACGCGGGCCTCGAGCTCATCCCGTGCCTGAACAAGATCGACCTCCCGGGCGCCGAGCCCGAGCGCGTCGCGGAGGAGGTCGCCGACCTGCTCGGCGAGCCCGCCGACACGATCAGGCGCATCTCCGGCAAGACCGGCGAGGGCGTCGAGGACGTGCTCGAGGAGCTCGTGCAGAAGGTGCCGCCGCCCGCCGGCGACCCCGACGCCCCGCCGCGCGCGCTCATCTTCGATTCCGAGTTCGACCAGTACCGCGGCGTCGTCGCCTACATCCGCGTCGTCGACGGCGTCTTTCGTAAGGGCGAGGCGATCCGCGCGATGGCCGCCGGCACCGAGGCCGACATCGACGACATCGGGTTCTTCACGCCGACCATGACGAGCGCCGGCGAGCTCCACGCCGGCGAGGTCGGGTTCCTCATCACCGGCATCAAGGACGTCACGCGGCTGCGCGTCGGCGACACGCTGACGACCAAGGCTCACGGCGCGAGCGCGCCGCTGCCGGGCTACCGGGAGATCAAGCCGATGGTCTTCTGCGGCCTGTTCCCGATCGACTCCGACGACTACCCCGACCTGCGCGACGCGCTCGAGAAGCTCACGCTCAACGACGCCGCCCTGAGCTGGGAGCCGGAGACGAGCGACGCGCTCGGCTTCGGCTTCAGGTGCGGCTTCCTCGGGCTGCTGCACATGGACATCGTCCGCGAGCGCCTCGAGCGCGAGTACGACCTCGACCTGCTGGCGACGATGCCGAGCGTCGGCTTCGAGGTCACGCTCACCAGCGGCGAGACGATCGAGGTCCACGCCCCGAGCGACATGCCCGACCCGGCCCGGATCGCCGAGATCCGCGAGCCGTACATCCGCGCGACGATCATCACGCCGAAGGAGTACGTCGGTCAGGTCCTGGAGCTCTGCCAGGAGCGCCGCGGCGACCACGCCGGCATGCACTACCTGAGCGCCGAGCGCGTGCAGCTCACGTACGACCTGCCGCTCGCCGAGATCGTGCTCGACTTCTTCGACCAGCTGAAGTCGCGCACTCGCGGCTACGCATCGCTGGACTACGAGATCATCGGCCTGCGGCCCGGCGACCTCGTGAAGCTCGACGTCCTGCTCGCCGGCGAGCCCGTCGACGCGCTGTCGATGCTCGTCCACAAGGACAAGGCCTACGGCGTCGGGCGCACGCTGACCGAGAAGCTCCGGGCGAAGATCCCGCGCCAGCAGTACGACGTGCCCATCCAGGCCGCGGTCGGCTCGCACATCATCGCCCGCGAGACCGTCAAGGCGTTCCGCAAGGACGTCATCGCCAAGTGCTACGGCGGCGACATCTCCCGCAAGCGCAAGCTCCTCGAGAAGCAGAAGGAGGGCAAGCGGCGGATGAAGCAGGTCGGGCGCGTCGAGGTGCCGCAGGAGGCGTTCCTCGCGGTCCTCGAACTGGGCGAGTAGCGCGCGCCGGACGGACCTACTACGACACGTTTTGCCCGCGTGTGCAACTATGCCGCACCCCTAAACGCCGCGGTATGGAGAGAGGCTGCGGTGAGGGAGTGGAGGTAGGACCCCGTGCTTGGGCGAGGAGGCCCAGCGCTTGCGGGGGAGGAGAGGGAAGGCTTCAGGCGGGCCCGATCGTGAGGAGCGGGCCCGCCGGAAGCCGGAGCTGCGTGCGCCTCTGCCGGAGCTGCGTGCGCCTCGGCCGGAGCGGCGTGCGCCTCGGCCGGAGCTGCGTGCGCCTCGGCCGGAGCGGCGTGCGCCTCAGGCCAGCTGCGCGTCGACGGTGATGTCGACGTTGCCCTTGAGCGCCGCCGACACCGGACAGTTCTCGCCGGCGCCCTGTGCCGCCGCGGCGAAGCCGTCGGCGTCGATCCCAGGGACGGTGCCGCGCACGGTGATGTGTGAGCTCGAGACCCTTGGGCCGCCCTCGAGCGTGAACGTGACCGTGGCGGACACCTCGAGACGATCCGGCGTGTGCCCGTCCTCGGTGAGCCCGTGTGACAGGGCCATGCAAAAACACGAAGCGTGGGCCGCGGCGATGAGCTCCTCGGGGCTCGTCTTCCCGTCCGAGCGCTCGGTGCGCGAGGCCCACGTCACCGGTAGGTCGGGTGCGGCGCCGCTCTTGAGCGAGAGAACCCCGTTGCCGTGGGCGAGGTCGCCCTCCCACACGGAGGTGGCGGTGCGTTCTGCGTTAGCCATGGCCGCATGGTAAGCCTGTCCGTCATGCGGATCCTCTTCGTCTGCATGGGCAACATCTGCCGCTCCCCGACCGCCGAGGGCGTCATGCGCGTGCTCGTGCGCGAGCAGGGGCTCGACGGGCGGATCGAGCTCGACAGCGCCGGGACCGGGAACTGGCACGCCGGCGATCCGCCCGACGAGCGCGCGGTCGCCGCGGCGCGCGGCCGCGGCATCGAGCTTGACGGCGCCGCGCGCCAGGTCACGACGGGCGATTTCGACCGCTTCGACCTCATCGTGGCGATGGACCGCGACAACGAGCGCGCGCTGCTCGCGCTCGCGCCCGACGACGCCGCGCGGGCGAAGGTGCGCCTGTTGCGCGAGTTCGACCCGGCGTCGGTGGCCGCGGGCGAGCTCGACGTCCCCGACCCCTACTACGGCGGTCCACGCGGGTTCGAGCGGGTGCTCGACATCGTCACCGCCGGCTCCCGCGGCCTGCTCGATCAGGTGCGCGCGGCGTGACGCTCCCGGGCGCGCTGGCGCAGGCGCTGGCCCGCGCCACGGGCGCATCCGTCACCGGCGGCGCGCCGACGTCGGGCGGATCGATCAACGAGGCCTGGGCCGTGCAGCTCGACGGCGGCCGCCGCGCGTTCCTCAAGACCCGCGCCGACGCCGCGCCCGGCGAGTACGCCACCGAGGCCGCGGGCCTGCGCTGGCTGGCCGAGCCCGGCGCGGTCGTGCTGCCGCGCGTGCTCGCGGTCTGCGACGACGGCGACACCAGGTTCCTCGCCCTGGAATGGATCGACGAGGGCCGCCTGGATCGTGACGGCGAGGAGGCGCTCGGGCGCGGCCTGGCGGCGATGCACGCCTCCGGCGCGCCCGCGTTCGGCACGCCGCCGCCCGGAGCCCCGAGCGGCGGCCACGGGGTCGCGCCGCTCAGAATCGGCGAGCTCGAGCTGCCGAACGACCCAACCGCCGACTGGCCGTCGTTCTACGCGCGGCGGCGCCTCGAGCCGCTCGTGGCACTCTGCCGCCGGCGCGGCACGCTGAGTGCGTCCGGCGCCGACGCCGTCGAGCGCGTCTGCGAACGCATCGGCGACCTCGCGGGCCCACCCGAGCCGCCCGCGCGCCTGCACGGCGACCTGTGGGGCGGCAACGTGCTCGCCGGCGCCGACGGGCGCGCGCGGCTCATCGATCCCGCGGCCTACGGCGGCCATCGCGAGGTCGACCTCGCGATGCTGCGCCTGTTCGGCGCGCCGTCAGAGCGCGTCTTCGCCGCCTACGCCGAGGTCGCGCCGCTCGCCGACGGCCACGCCGATCGCGTCGCCCTCTACCAGCTCTTCCCGCTCCTCGTCCACGCGGCGCTGTTCGGCGGGCACTACGGCGCCTCGGCCGAGCGCGCCGCGCGGCAATACACCCAATGAAGCCCGTCAGAATTGCCGTCATGGACCTCGGGCTCGAGGGCAAGGTGTGCGTGGTGACGGGGGCGACCCGCGGGATCGGCTTCGAGGTCGCCCGACGGCTGTGCGCCGAGGGCGCGCGCGTGCTGTTCGTCGGGCGCGACGCGGAGGCGCTCGCCGAGGCGTCGGCCGGGTGCGGCGGCGAGTACCTGGCCGCCGACGTGACCGATCCCGAAGTGGACGAGCGGATCGTCGCGACCTGCGCCGAGCAGATGGGCGGCATCGACGTGCTCGTCAACAACGCCGGCACGAGCTTCGCGCGCAGCCTCGACGAGCTGACCGACGACGACTGGCGCGGGCAGTTCGAGCTGCACGTGATGGCGCCGATGCGGCTCATGCGCGCGGCGGCGCCGCGGATGGCGAAGCGCGGCGGCGGGCGGATCGTCAACGTCTGCTCGAGCGCCGGCAAGCGCCCGTCGCTGACCAACGCCGCTTACTCGGTGACCAAGGCCGCCGAGTTGTCGCTCTCGCGCGTGTTCGCCGACACCTACGCGACCGACAACGTGCTCGTGAACGCGGTGACGCCCGGGCCGGTGGCCTCGCCGCTGTGGATGGCCGACGAGGGCCTCGCCGCGCAGACGGCGCGCGCACGCGGGATCTCCCGCGAGGAGGCGCTGCAGGTCCAGGCCGACAAGGTGCCGCTCGGGCGCTTCGCCGAGCCGGGCGAGATCGCCGACGTCGTCGTCTTCCTGTGCAGCGAGCGGTCGAGCGTCGTCACCGGCGCGGCCTGGTCGGCCGACGGCGGCGCGGTCGCGATCATCGTGTGAGCGCCGTGGCCAGCCGCCGTACGCCCTCGTCGAGCGCATCGGGCGGCGCGGCCGCGTAGGTCAGGCGCACGAACGGAGCGGGCGGCTCGGCGGGGAACCACGGACGGCCCGGGAAGACGATCACGCCCTCGCCGGCCGCGGTGCGCGCGAGCGCCATGTCGTCGGTGTCCTCGGGCAGCGGCGCCCACAGGTGCAGCCCGCCGGCGGGAAGCACTTCCGGGGAGAGCTCGGGCAGGTGGCGGGCGAGCGCGGCGGCGAGCGCGTCGCGGCGCGCGCGCAACTCGGCGCGCAGGCGGCGGCGGTGGCGCCGCCAGCCGGGCGAGGACACGATCTCCAGCGCCGCCTCCTGCAGCGGTCCCGAGACGAAGAAGTCGTCGACGATGCGCGCCCCGCGCAGCCGCGCGCCGGCCGCGCCGCGCGCGCCGATCGCGGCGACGCGCAGGCCGGGCGCCGCCGACTTCGTCAGCGACCGCAGGTAGATCACGTGGCCCTCGCGATCGTCGGCGGCGAGCGGGGGAGGCGGGTCGCCGTCGATGGCCAGGTCGCGAGACCAGTCGTCCTCGATGAGGAACGCGCCGCTCTCGGCGAGCGCATCGAGCACCGCGCTCCGGCGCTCGGGGTGCAGCGACGCGCCGTTGGGGTTGGCGTACAGCGGCTGGCTGAACACGACGCGGGCGCCGGTTCGCCGCAGGGCGGCGGCGAGATGGTCGGGGCGTACGCCGTCCGCGTCGCTGGGAACCGGCACGACCCGCAGCCCGGCGGCGCGCGCGGCGATCATCGCGCCGACGTAGGTGGGCGACTCGACGAGCACCGCGTCCCCGGGCGCGGTCAGCGCGCGTAGCGCCGTCGACAGCGCGGCCTGCCCGCCGGGGCACACGACCATGTCGTGCGCGCGCAGCGACCCGCCCGCCTCGCGGGCGAACCAGGCGCGCAGCTCGTCGCGACCTTCGACAGGGCCGCGCTCCCACGCGCCCGGGCGCCGTGCGGCGCGGGCGAGTGCAGCGCCGATGACGGCGAGCGGCTGCAGCTCCGTCTGCAGATAGCCGCTCGACAGCGGGATGGCATCCGCGGGTGGCACGGCGAGCAGTTCCTGCAGCGGTGCCTCGTCGACGGCGCGCTCGCCGAGCGCGACCGCCTGCCATGACAGGTCGGGCGCGGGCGGTGCGTCGGGCCGATCCGCGACGAACGTGCCGCGGCCCGGCCGGGGCTCGACGAGCCCTTCGGCGGCGAGCGTCGCGATCGCGCGCTGCACCGTGACCGGGGAGGCGCGGTGGCGCGCCATGAGGTCACGCACCGACGGCAGCCGGTCGCCCGCCGGCGTGGCCAGGGCCGCCGCCCGTAGGTCTTGGATGACGCGATCGCCTGCGTTATCGTTGGGCATGAGTAGCCGCGATAACGCTATCGCGTCGGAACGGATAACGGCAAGGGCCGTCCGATTGCGCGCAGGCACGTGGCGGCACGCGCTCCCGGCCGGCGCGGCGCTCGGCGCGCTCGGCATCCTCGGCTTCTCATTCTCGCTGCCGGCTACGCGCCTCGCGGTCGCCGACCTCAACCCGTGGGTCGTGGCGTTCGGGCGCGCCACGGGTGCCGCGCTGCTGGCGGCGGCGTACCTCATCGCGACGCACGCGCCGCGCCCGGACCGCGCCCAGGTCCGCTCGCTGGCCATCGTCGCCGCGGGCGTGATCGTCGGCTTCCCGCTTCTCACCTCGCTCGCGCTCGAGGTCGAGACGGCGGCGCACGGAGCCGTCGTCATCGCGATCCTGCCCGCCGCGACCGCGGTCGCGGCCGTCGCGCGCGCCCACGAGCACCCGAGCCGCGCGTTCTGGCTGGCCGCATCAGCCGGCCTCGCCGCCGTGGTGGCCTTCGTCGCCACGCAGGGCGTGTCGGGGCCGCAGCTCGGCGATGTTTTCCTGCTGGCCGCGGTCGTGCTCTGCGCGATCGGCTACGCGGAGGGCGGCGCGCTGAGCCGCACGCTCGGCGGCCCGACGACGATCTGCTGGGCGCTGGTCCTCGCGGCGCCTCTGACCGCCACGGTGACCGCCATCGCGGTGGCCGCGACCGGGCTGCACGCCGGCACCACGGCGTGGCTCGGGTTCGCCTACGTCACCGCGGTGTCGATGTTCCTCGGGTTCTTCGCCTGGTACGCGGGGCTCGCCCGCGGCGGCGTCGCGCGCATCGGCCAGATCCAGCTCGCCCAGCCCGTGCTCACGCTCGGCTGGTCGGCGGCGCTGCTCGGTGAGCACGTCGGGATCGCCACGCTCGCCACCGCGCTGGCGGTGCTCGCGTGCGTCGCCGCGACGCAGCGCGCGCGGTGACTACGATGCCGCGGTGCCCGTCAACACCGGCGCCATCGGCAAGAGCTACCCGCCCACGACCTACGCGGTCGGGCGGGAGAAGATCCGCGAGTACGCGCACGCCGTCGGCGAGACCAACCCGCTGAACCTCGACGTCGAGGCGGCCCGCGCCGCGGGCTACAAGGACGTCGTCGCCCCGCCGATGTTCGCCGCGGTGTACTCGTCGCCGGCCATCGTCCCGGCGATCTTCGACCCCGAGGTTGGCATCAACTTCGCGCTGATGGTCCACGGCGGCCAGGAGTTCAAGTGGGGCCCGCTGGTCGTCGCGGGCGACGAGATCGAGACGTCGGTGACCGTCAAGGACATCTCCGAGCGCAGCGGCACCGGCTTCTACGTCTTCGAGTCCGTCTCGACGAACCAGGACGGCGACACGGTGTGCGTCGGCACGTGGACCAACATCGTCCGGGGAGGTTGACCATGAACGCAGGCGACGCCATCCCCGAGCTCAAGGTCACGCCCGACAAGTACCTGACCGTCCGCTACGCGGGCGCCTCCGGCGACTTCAACCCGATCCACATCGACGAGGACTTCGCCAGGCAGGTCGGGCTGCCGGGCAAGATCCTCCACGGGCTGTGGACGATGGCCCAGGTGGCGCGCGCGCAGACCGACGCGGGCGGCGGGCCGCACAGCCTGCGACGCCTGCAGGTGCAGTTCCGCGGGATGGGCCTGCCCGAGCACGAGATCACCGTGTCGGGCACGGTTCACGAGGTGCGCGACGGCGTCGCGGTCGTCCACACGGTCGCCGAACAGGACGGCAAATCGATCATCCGCAACGCCGAGGCGGAGATCGCCGTCGAGTAGGCCGCTCGCGGCCTTCCTACAATCGGCGTGGTGCTCACGCCCAGGCAAGAGCTGATCCTGCGCAAGGTGGTCGAGGCCTACACGGCGACCGGACAGCCCGTGGGCTCGAAGACCCTCGCCGCCGACACCGACCTCGACTGCGGGGCTTCGACGATCCGCAACGAGCTCGCCATGCTCGAGGAGCAGGGGCTGCTCGCCCACCCGCACACCAGCGCCGGGCGCGTTCCCACCGACGCCGGGCACCGCTTCTTCGTCGACCGCCTGCTCGGCGGGCGCGAGCTGGTCCCGCGCGGCGCCGGCCTCAATCTCCAGCTCGTGCGCCGCGAGGTCGACGAGGCGATGCGCGCGACCACCGAGACGCTCTCGCAGGTCACCAACCTGCTGGCGATCGTCTCCGCGCCGCCCATCGACACGGCGACGATCCGCCACGTCGAGGTCCTGCTGCTCCAGCCGCAGGTGCTCATGGTCGTCGTCATCACCTCCACTGGCGGGGTGACGAAGAAGGTCATCACGTTCGAGCGCCCGGTCGACGCGGGGCTCGCCGGCTGGGCGGGCGCGTACCTCAACGAGCGCCTGGAGGGCGTGAGCCTCGGCGCGCGCATGCTGCACAGCCGCATCGCCGACAGCTCGCACGGCGCCACCGAGCGCGCCTTCCTCGAGCGCCTCGCGCCCGCCTTCACCGAGCTGGCCGCGACCGCCGAGGACACGCTCTACGTCGACGGTGCGGCGCGGCTGCTGTCCGAGCACCGCTTCCAAGACCTCACCGAGATCAACGAGCTCATGGGCATCCTCGAGCGCCGCGTCGCGCTGCTCAACGTGCTGCGCGAGGCGCTCGGCCGCCGCGACGTGCTCGTGCGCATCGGGCACGAGAACGAGCTGCCGGCGCTGCACTCGCTGGCGCTCGTCGCCTCCGGCTACGGCCTGCCGACCCGCGACCTCGGCACGGTCTCGCTCATCGGGCCGGTGCGCATGGATTACGCGGCGGCGATCCGCACCGTGCGTGAGGCGGCCCGCCAGCTCTCCCGCTTCATCGAGGACGTGTACGAGTAGTGGCCACCCGACAGCGTGACCCGTACGAGGTCCTCGGCGTGTCCCGCACCGCCGACGAGACCGAGATCAAGAAGGCGTTCCGCAGGCTCGCGCGCGAGCTGCACCCGGACGTCAACAAGCACGACCCGGAGGCCGAGGAGAAGTTCAAGGAGGCCGCGGAGGCCTATGAGATCCTCTCCGACCCCGAGCGGCGCGCCACCTACGACCGCTACGGCCACGACGGGTTGCGCTCGGGCGGCTTCTCGCCGAACTTCGAGGGATTCGGCTCGATCTCCGACCTCTTCGAGGCGTTCTTCGGCGGCGCGTTCGGCGCCGGGGCGCGGACCGGGCCGATGCAGGGCGGCGACGTCGCCGTCAACGCCGAGGTCACGCTCGCCCAGGCCGCCACCGCCACCGAGGTCGAGCTCAGCTTCGAGGCCGTCGACGCCTGCGAGCGCTGCCACGGCAACGGCGCCGAGCCGGGCACGCCGATCGTGACCTGCGAGCGCTGCGGCGGCGCGGGCGTGCTCCAGGCCGTCAGCCGCTCGCCGTTCGGGCAGGTCGTGCGCCAGGTCGCGTGCGACGTCTGCGGCGGCGACGGGCGCGTCCCCGAGCAGCCCTGCTCGCGCTGCGACGGCCGCGGCCGCGAGGTGCGCCGGCGCACGCTGCGCGTCGACATCCCCGCCGGCATCGCCGACGGCCAGCGAATCCGCCTCGCCGGGCGCGGCCACGCAGGTGAGCACGGCGGCCCGCCCGGCGACCTGTACGTGCTCGTCCACGTGCGGCCCGACCCGCGCTTCGTCCGCGACGGCGACGATCTCGTCACCGTGCTCGACGTACCGGCGCCGCTCGCCGCCCTCGGCGCGACGCTGCAGGCGCCCTCGCTCGATGGCGACGTGCCGGTCGAGGTCTCTCCCGGCACCCAGCCGGGCGAGGTGCTGAAGGTGGGAGGCAAGGGCATGCCCCGGCTGCGCCGACCCGGCCGCCACGGCGACCTGCGCGTCGTCGTCAACGTCGTCATCCCGCGCAAGCTCGGCAAGGAGCAGCGGCGGCTTGCCCAGGAGCTGGCCGACTCGCTCACCGAGGAGAACCTGCGCACGGACGAGTCGCTGCTGGGCAAGCTCAAGCGGCTTCTCGGGTGATCCGGGTCGCGATCCGGGTCCGCCGCGAGCAGGCAGAGCTCGTGCTGGCCGAGCTGCTCGACCTCGTGCCGGGCGGCGTCGAGGAGAGCGGCGACGGCGACGTCGTCGAGTACGCGGTCTACGGCGCGCCGGGCGAGCTGCCCGCGCTGCCCGACCTGAAGGCTGCGGCGGGTGGGGCGCTCGTCGAGGTCAGCAGCAGCGAGTTGGCCGACGACTGGGACGAGCGTTGGAAGGCGTTCCACCGGCCGGTCCGCGTCGGTCAGCTGCTCGTGCGCCCGCCCTGGGCGCCCGCCGAGCCCGGCACGCTCGACGTGGTCGTCGACCCAGCGCAGGCGTTCGGCACCGGCGCGCATGCGACGACGCGGCTGTGCCTCGAGCTCCTGCTCGAGCTCGAGCCGGGCGGCCCGCTCGTCGACGTCGGCTGCGGCTCGGGCGTGCTGGCGATCGCCGCCGCGAAGCTCGGCTGGTCGCCCGTGCGCGGCATCGACCACGACCCCGAGGCCGTGCGCGCGACGCTCGCCAACGCCGCGGCGAACGGGGTCGAGGTCGAAGCGCGGCGCCACGACCTGCTGCGCGACGGGCCGGCTCCGGGCGCGCCGACGGTCGTCGCCAACCTGCTGCGTCCGCTGCTGCTGCGCGTCGCCGCCGACGGCTTCGACGGGCGCCCGCCGGACGCGCTCGTCGCGAGCGGCCTGCTCGCGCACGAGGGCGACGAGGTCGCCGCGGCCTTCGCGGCGCAGGGGCTGAGCGAGGCCGCGCGGCGGGAGGAGGGCGAGTGGATCGCGCTGCTGCTGACGCGCTTGCGATGACCGGCCGAAGGCGCTTCCGGAACCGGTCGTATCATCGTCTGGGATGGAGTTGGCCGAGAAGGTCAGGCAGGACCTCACCGTCGCGATGAAGGCGGGCGAGAAGGAGCGCGTCTCCGCGCTCCGTCTCGTGCTGTCCGAGCTGCAGAAGGCGGCGAAGGACGGTGGCGACGACGAGGTCGCTGTGCTGCGCCGCGAGCGCAAGCGCCGCCACGAGTCGGCAGCGGCGTTCCGCGAGGGTGGCCGCCCCGAGCTCGCCGCGGCCGAGGACGCCGAGGCGCAGGTGATCGAGGCGTATCTGCCAGCCGAGCTCTCCGACGACGAGCTGCGCGCGATCGTCGCCGAGGCCGTGGCCGAGACCGGCGCCAGCTCGCCCAAGGACATGGGCCGGGTCATGAAGGCGGCCATGGCGCGCGTCGCGGGCCGCGCCGACGGCAAGCGCGTCTCCGCGCTCGCCCAGGAGGCGCTTCAACGGTGAGCGATTGATGCGCCGCCAGCTCGAGATCGCCAACGACGTCGCCGCCGCGCTGAGCGGGTCCAACGACCAGATCCTCCGCACGCTCGAGAGCCACGTCGACTGCAAGCTCTATCTGCGCGGCAACGTCATCACGCTCGACGGTG